>PUMZ01000162.1 GCA_003551565.1 Candidatus Brocadiaceae bacterium
GCAACGGCGATGCGGTGCGGGGTTCTGACGCGAAAGATGGCGCAGCGGGTCTTCTTTTGCATAGTCATTTCTGTACATCCATCGCGTGAACTGTTTCAATGCAGACTGATAGGCGTTGACCGTCGAAACGGAGAGATTTTCTACGTCTCTGAAATTGGTCAAAGCCGTCTCAACCCTTTTGGCCGATATGTCCGACCACCAGGTCGCTCCCGACGCTTCCAGCAATCGTTTGGCACGGGAAAGACGCTGCCGAATATGCCTTGGTGAATCCCCTTTGGCGGCGAGGTGATCGGCCCATGCGTCCAGATGATCGTCCAGAATCTGCGACTCAGTGGTCCGGGAAGCATCCAGAAGACCGGTTTTTTGCAGGTGATTCTTTATCCGTTTGGGCAGACGTTCGATTGCTTCGGTCAGGCCTTTCGAGGGCGGCATGCCGGAAGCCCGGCAGGCAACGAGTTTTTCGATATTCGCGGCAAGCTGTTTCGAAGATTGTTTGTCCGCCCAGGCGGCAACCCGACGTCGCTTTCCGGCCGGGCAGGAATAACGGACATACCATGACGGAGACTTGTAAACTTTCCCTCCTTTTTTCTGTTTCAGTTTTTCGACAGTCGCCATAATCGGCCTCCCACATGAGATTGAGATATCATTTTCTGCACCACTTTCTGCACCACATTATAGCAATACTGGGCCATAGTGCGCAACCGACCGCAACAGTGCGAGGGAAAGCTGAAAGGCAATAAAAAAGCCCCAGAAGGCTTCTGAGTGCCATTCTGAGGCTTTAAAGGATGGTGGGCCCAGAGGGACTTGAACCCCCAACAAACGGATTATGAGTCCGCTGCTCTACCGTTGAGCTATGGGCCCGCTGAAAAAAACAATACTGCACCGCAGCATACTGTCATAACCGGGACATCACATTATAACCGGGATATCGCAGCCTTTCAAACGCCCCGCCCCGGCCGCCGCCGGAGGAGCGGCATCGCCCCGGGCGTCCCCCCCGCCCCCCCCCCTCTTTTCGGCAACGAGGCCGGCAGCGTTGCCGGGAAAAAAGCTCTCGCTTTGCAAGAGCGCCGGAACAGGGATCAGCCCCCGCGATCGATATGCGCCCGGAAATATATGCCAAAAACGCGACAGCGCAAAATCTCCGGTATTCATTTGATCGAAATTGTACAAACGCATTAGAATGGTAATGAACTCGTGTGCGGCTTGTTGAGTGCCGCATTGGACGGCAAAAAAGGTGTGGCAGAGCAAAAACAATGGATATTTTCCTGACAGCGATTCTGGCGATGGTTGTTCTGGGGCTGATGTTCGGCGCCGGCCTGGCGCTGGCATCCCGGATTTTCACCGTTGAGGTCGACGAACGCCTGGAGAAAATTCTTGAGGCGCTCCCGGGGTCCAACTGCGGCGCATGTGCCTATGCCGGATGCACGGCATACGCTGAGGCCGTGGCGAATAAAGGCGAGGAAACAAACCTGTGCGTGCCCGGAGGGGCCGAGACGGCGGCCGCTGTGGCGGAAGTGATGGGCGTGGAGGGCGCGGATGCCGCAACCCCGCAACGGGCCGTCGTCCATTGCCAGGGCGGGCGCTCCATCTGCGATGAGCGGTGCAGTTACAGCGGTTTCGAAGACTGCAAGGCGGCCGATGTTATCTCCGGCGCTTCCAAGGCGTGCATCTACGGGTGCCTGGGGTACGGTTCCTGTGCACGGGCGTGCCCGTTTGACGCCATCGTGATGGAGTCTGGCTTACCCCGGGTGGATCCGGAACTGTGCACGGCCTGCGGCATATGCGTTCAAACATGCCCCCGCGATCTGATATCCCTGCTTGACATGGAGTATGATATTTACCTCGGATGCTCTTCACGCGATTCCGGGAAAGCGGTGAAGAACGTGTGCAAGAGGGGTTGTATCACCTGCGGAGCATGCGCCAAGAAGGATCCCAACGGAGCCGTCGAGATCCGGAACGGGCTGCCCACGCTGGATTATGAATCGTGCGGGGGCGATTTTTCTGTCGCAAAAGAGGCCTGTCCGATGGATTGCTTTGTGGGGGAGAAGGCCGGTGTTTGACGGGAGGTGGCATAAAAGTCGTGCATAAGGTGTTTTTTCGACGTTGAGTTGACGTATAATTTCCAACATACAACAGGAGGTCTGGTATGATCGTAGTGAACGCTGAAGAATGTACCGGTTGCGAGAGCTGTGTTGATATATGTCCCGTGGAAGCCATTTCCATGAACGATGACCTGGCGCATATCGATCAGGAGGAGTGCACCGAGTGCGGGACCTGTATCGATGAGTGCCCCGTAGAGGCCATCGAAGAACAGTAAGAGAGGACTTTTCCGGGCGTTTGAAAGGTCCGCGATTCACAACGGCGTAGCCTGCGGCGCTGCATCCGGGAGGTTGCGCCGTCTTTTTTTGCTCGTACGAACCGATCCGGGAGCGGGATAGCCATGAGGTACACATTTCCCGCCGGGGCCCGCCTGCGGCGCCGGCGTGATTTTCAAAGGGTCCATCGCCAGGGGGTGCGGTTGCAGGTCTTTCCTCTCCGGATATGGTATTGCAAGCGGCCCGGGGCGGGCGGCAGCCGCCTGGGGCTGGCAATAGGTCGCAGGGCCGGCACGGCGGCGGTGCGGAACCGGTGGAAGCGGGCCGTGCGTGAGGCGTTCCGGCGGCATCGTCACGCGTTGTCAACGCCGGGCGATATTGTCGTTTCCGTCTCGTGGCGGAGCGGGAAAAAAGATGTTGCGAAAACAGAGGAGGCTTTTTTAAAAGCGATCGCCCTTATGAACGATGTTTGAAAACCCTATTGAAGAAATAGGCCCCGTTTGACACTCTTCTTAATCCTTTGTATAATATTAAAGTGGTTGAGAATCAAGTGGATCCCGGAGGAGGGACGCATTTCAATGGGGCAAAGCCCCTTTTTTGTCATAAAGGCGCATTTATGAACAACAGAGCGATATTGAGATTGGTTGACGGCCTTCACCGCAACAAGGACATCGATGCCGAAATTATATTTCAGGCCATCGAGCGTGCTCTGGAGACCGCAGTGCGGAAAAATGTTGGCGGTGAGGAAGGCGAAATAACGGTCAACATCGACCGGGAGACCGGCGATATCGCGGCGCAAATTGGTGATCGTTCGATCAGGCCCGAAGAGCTCGGCCGGATCGCTGCCCAGACGGCCAAGCAGGTTATGATGCAGCGGATAAAGGAAGCGGAGGGGGAGATCATCTACCAGGAATATGTCCGGCAAAAGGGCAACCTGGTTTCCGGGATGGTCAAGCGTTTTGAAGGGTCTTCAATCGTCGTAAGCCTCGAGAAGACGGAGGCCGTGTTGCCGCAATCGGAACAGATCCCCCGCGAACACTATCAACCGGGCGAGCGGCTCCGGGCGATCATCCTTGATGTGCGCAGGTCCGGCAGCATATCGTCGGTGATCCTGTCCAGAACCCATCCCGACTTTGTCCGGGCGCTGTTCGAAATCGAGGTTCCGGAAGTGGCCGAAGGGGTGGTGGTGATAAAGCGCATCGCCCGCGAACCGGGCGAGCGCACCAAGATCGCCATGGAAAGTCTCGAACCGCATGTTGATTGCATAGGTGCATGCGTGGGGGTCCGGGGCACGAGGATCAGGAGCATCATCGACGAGTTGAACGGCGAGAAAGTCGATATAATCCCCTGGCGCGAAGCTCCGGAAATGCTGATCGCCGACAGCCTGAAGCCTGCCGAAATACTCCAGATGACGCTGGAAGAAGGAGAAAGCTCCAAGTACGCTACGGTTATCGTTCCCAAAGATGAGCTCGCTCTGGCCATCGGCCGGAAGGGACAGAACGTGCGCCTCGCTGTAAGGCTGACCGGGTGGAACATCGATATACAACCGCCGGAAGAAGAGGAGACGGAAGGGGTGGCGGAGGACAGCCCGGAGGCGCCGGAAGAGGCCGGGAGCGACGGAACCGGCAGCATCGGGGATGATGGCGATCCAACGACCGTAACATCGGAGCCGAAGGCGGATTCCTCCTGATGCTGTCTGATCCGGGCCGGTCGATTCTCCAAAGAACAGGCTTTCCGGGTCTGATATCTCACAAGAGTTTTCATTCGTGTTTTTGGATATACCATGCCGGAAAAAAAGGTGAAAATATACGAAATCGCCCGATCGATGAATCTGCAGATCAAAGCCAGTGAGCTGGTTGCCCTCTGCCAGCGCGCAGGCTTTGCACATATCACGCACCATTCCAATGCCGTAAGCGCCGAGGAGGCGGAAGAGATAAAGAAAGCCGCGCTGCGCCTGTACAGGCCAAAAGAGGAACCGTCGGCGCGGACGCGCCGCAGGCCGCCCCGGCGTCCCCCCGCCGGCTCTGCCAGAGGTGGGGCGAAGGGGAAAAAGGCGAGCGAGAAAATCTCACCCACCGGCCACGTCAAGCCCGTGGCCCCGCCGAAGCCCAAAGGCAAAATGGGGAAGAAGAAGCAGCTGAGCGACAAGAAGAAAGCGGCGGAGGTCGGGAAGAAAAAAACGTCCCCCCCCGACAAGCCGGCAAGGGATGTTCAGGGAAAGCAGCGTAAAAGTCCGAAATCAAAGGGCAAACCGTCGGCGGGGGATAAGAAAACGTCCCGGCCCACGAGTAAAAAACGCACGGTCGTCTTCAAGCAGAGCCGGAAACGGCCCGAAAGGAAAAAAATCTCCCGCATTGAGCTGACCCCGCCCGTTACGGTGAGGGAATTGTCGGAGAAAATGGGCGTCGGCGCCGGAGAACTTATAAGGAAGTTGATGATGGAGCATCAGGTCGCGGCCAACATCAACCAGGAGCTGGAACGGGATATCATCGAACTCCTGGCCCTGGATTACGGTATCGAGGTCGATTACAAGGCGGCAAGAAGCGCCGAGCAGTTGCTGGATGAACACATACCGGAAGACAAGCCGGAAGATTTGGAACCGCGACCGCCCATCGTTGCGTTGCTGGGCCACGTCGACCATGGCAAGACATCGATTCTTGACCGGATAAGGCAGACTCGGGTCGCCGAGGGCGAGGACGGAGGGATCACCCAGGATATCGGATCATGGCAGATCGAGCACGAGGGGCAGACGATAACATTTGTTGACACTCCCGGTCACGAAGCCTTCACGGCAATGCGCGCCCGGGGAGCCAATGTTACGGATGTTGTCGTGCTGGTTGTCGCTGCGGACGACGGCGTTATGGCCCAGACAGAGGAGGCGATCGCGCATGCCAGGGCTGCGGAGGTACCGATCGTGGTTGCTCTCAACAAGGTCGACAAGCCGGATGCCAACACCATGCAAACCATTCAGCAACTTTCCGGAAAGGGTTTGGTCCCCGAACAGTGGGGAGGGGAAGTCGGATGTGTGGAGCTCAGTGCCCTGAGGGGGGAAGGTGTCGAGGACCTGTTGGAGAGGATTTTGCTGGAAGTGGAACTGCTGGAGCTCAAAGGCAATCCGAACAGGCATGCCGACGGCGTTGTTCTCGAAGCAAGAAAGGAAGAGGGGGTCGGGGTGCTGGCCAACATCATCGTGCGCAACGGGCTGCTGAAAAAAGGCGATATACTGGTCTGCGGCCCCGCCTTCGGCCGGGTGAGATTGATGCGGGACCA
>PUMZ01000337.1 GCA_003551565.1 Candidatus Brocadiaceae bacterium
GGAGCATGGAAATAGACGAACAGCAAGATTATCAACATATAGTAGATACACAAGACCCTATGGCCGGATTAACAGAAGGATTAAGAGATTTTTATGATACTTTAGCTGGTATAGGCAGAAGAAGAGAAGAAGAACCGGAAACTATTGATACAGAACAATTAAGAGAACAATTAAATACCAGAACTCCACCAGAAGATTTAATACAAGAAGTTATCATTAATCATCAACCTGTTTTAGATATAACTGATGATGAAAAACATAAAATGGCTGCTATGATTAGAGCAGAATCAGGAACTCAACCGTTTTTAGGTAAAGTAGCAGTAGGGAATGTTATTATAAACAGATTCTTACAAGACCATAACCATCCCATGTTTCAGGGAGAAACTATAGAAGATATATTATTATCACCCAGACAATTTTCACCTGTAGCTGATGGTAGCTATAATTCTAAATTACAATTAACACCTGAACAATTAGAAGATGAATATAAAGCTGTAGAAGTGGCATTAAGATTTGATGCAGTTAATGATGCTACACATTTCGTTAATCCAGATATAGCAACAACCAGTAATAGATGGTGGGAAGCTAATATAGATGATTTTGTTAGAGTGGAAGATCATATAATAGGCGACCCACAATGGGTTATAAATAACAGGAGAGGTAGAGTAAGAGATGCTTTGACACCTAGAGAAGATGCAGCAGAACTTGATGAACCTATAATGCCTGATGAACCGGCAGAAGGACAGCAAGATGAGTTAGGTATGCCAGAAGGCTTATATGAAGAACTATTCGGTACTAGAACCAGAGCAGGGTTATCTTTAGACCAGCAACAGGAAGAAGAAACTGTTACTGAACAGCCAACAAGCTATACAGTACAGCAGGGAGATACTATATCCCATATAGCTCAAAATCATGGTGTTAGCACACAAGAATTATTAAATTACAATAATTTGGCAGAAGATGATATAATATACCCAGGACAGGAAATACAAATACCTACAGGGGAAACAGAAGCAACTACAGTAGCAGAAGAAGAAACAGGAGAAACACAACAAGAAACTTATACTGTTCAATCAGGTGATACATTAAGCCAGATAGCACAGCAGTTTAATATATCAGTACAAGAGTTAATGGAATTAAACGATATAGATGATGCTGATACTATATTCGTTGGTGAAGAATTAATTATCCCTTAAATCCATAGGAAGGGTGTGGGAAAATGCCTTTTGATGAAGATATTTTTAATATAGGCGGTTTCAGAGAAGAAGATCAGGAAGAAGAAACAATAGAAACACCAGAAGCAGAAGAAGATTTTGACCCTTTTATGATAGGAGGGTTCAGGGAGGAAGAAGAACCATCAACAGATAAAACCTTATTTGAAAGAGCATGGGAATCTATTAGTACAACAGCTGAAACTAGTTCTGCTTTTTTAAGAAGGTTTGCACATGATTTCAGAGAAAAATCACATCTTTCAGGCATGGCCGATAGATTCGGCAATTTCCTGGAGGAAGCCCTTCCTATGCCAGAAGAAGGTGAAATACCAGAAGGTTATGAGCAAATATCTAGTTCTCTTTTGCCACAACCAGAGGTATTCGACCCAGTAGATTTAGAAGGAGAAAAACCAACAACAGGTATTCCTGCTTTAGATGTAGCAGCAGACATTGCAGGTTCTGTAGGTGGAGTAATAACCGATTTTAAGACAGCAGGGGCTTTATTAAGCCCTTTCTTTCAATATAGCAATATACCAGCAGCAATAAGACCAGGGGTTCAATTTGGGGCTACCAGGCTGGCTAGAACAGGTATGGGTGAAATAGCTGGTGAAGATTTAGAACCTAAAGATTATCTAAAATCTGGTATATCTGGTTTTCTTGCTGGTGAAGCAGGAGAAGGTATAAGATTAGCAACAAGGTCTTTATCTCAATATACAGATGTATCAGAGTCTTTATATCCTTTTATAGAAAATATTATGTCTGGTGCTGGTGTAGGTGCCACTTTTACTGGTGTAGATTATTTATTCGACCCAGAAGATACATCAGTAGCTGATTTAGGCGTTAATATGTTATCAATGGCTGCTTTATACTCTATGCCTTTGATAACTGACCCTGCTAAAAAAGCACAAATAAATAAAGCAAGAAACGATTTGATAAATTCTAAAATAGAAGGTAAAGAAGCATTAAGTAAATTAGGTTTAAGCCCGGATGCAACTGAACAAGACATTAAAGCTAAATGGAAAGAAGTAGAGAGAAAGCTAACCAGAGGTGATTTAAAGAGTTTATCAGAAGCAGAGAAGGTAAGAATACTTGCTGATACTAAACAGGCCAGAGAAGAAGCATTAAAAGCTATAGAGAATATGCCTTTAAGTGAACAGGTTAAAAGAACTATATTACAGAAACTAAACACATTAACAACAGGAATAAGTAGAAAGTTTACAGCGACAAGCCCAGGAGATTTAGTGCCTGTATCAGAAGGCATAGAACACCAACCAGTAATGCCAGCAGAAGATTTTATGACAAGTTTAGTGCAAAAAGATATACAACCAGAAGAAATAACACAAGGAAGGATAACTACAGCTGAAATATCTGGCATGCTAATGGAACCAGCGGACACAATAGAACCTGCAATACCTATGCCAGGGGAAACACCTTTAGGCGACCCTATAGCTATGCCTGGTGAAGTTGCTATGCCTGAAACAGAAATACCTTTCATTGGTATAGTTGGTAAAGATAAATATATAGAAAGCTATGGTATGGAAGAAGCAGAGCAGGTAGATTATCACCATAACCATCTTTTTGATAAAGAAGGATTAGAAAGATATGATAGTGATGATACTTTAAGGTTTGTAAGAATAGGCGGAGAAGATACTTTCACAATAGAAGGTAATCCTGCCTTAGAGCCTTTTGAAAAAGCGAACTATGAACAAATACAGGAATTTGCCAAACACTCTATAGAACAGGGGGCATCACCGGATACACCTATAAAAGTTGCTCAACATAATCTGGGAACAGAATATGAAGGCAAAGAAATAGGAACATTAAAAGATTTTGTGCCTGATGATGAACTAGTAGAGCCAGCTGAACCTGATGTAACAGAGGAAATAGAAGAAGCAGAACCAGATATAACAGAATTTGATGCAGAATTAGAAGAAAAAGTTTTATTAAAACAACCTACAGATATGGCAAGGGAATTAAATACGGATGAATTAAATGAAGTTGAAAGCTATATTGAAGGTAGATTAGATACTGATTTTGATAATATCGACATGAATCAATTAGAAGCTTATCAAAAACAATTAGACCAGATCACTAGAGCCAGAGAACTAAAAGAACAGCTTGATATTGAACCTGAACCAGAACCAGTTGAAAGAGAACCTGTACCAGAAGAAGAACTAGAACAATTAATCTATGAAGATATAGAACCTGTTTCTGATAAATATTATACTAAAGTTGGTTCATATACAGGCAACCCACATTTTGTGGAAATAGAAACTGCAAAACCAATAAGCATTCCTGAAACAAAAGAAATAGGGTTGGATCTGTTTAGATATAAACCCAGGAATGAGGGAAAAGAAGAAGAATTAGGTAATGAAAATCAATGGTATGTTATAGAAGCTAAAACAGGGGTAATTTTTGCTAAAGGCAGAATTATTAAAGAAGCTAAAGAAAACTTGAAAGAAATCATAAAAACACTTGAAGAGCGTGGTTTCGCTGATGAACAAATTAAAGACTTAATGTATGAAAAAGCAGAAGTTGATGGTATAGGTATTAGCCCCAGATATCAAGGGGAACCAGAAAGCGTTGATGAAGAATTAAGATGGCAAGAATTTAATGTATCACCCAATATAAAGCATGAAGCTGGTAAACCGCCAAAGGTTAATGTTACTTTAGGAGATGGTACAGAGATAGAAATGGATGTATCAGCAGCCCAGGGTGGAGTCGAAGGGTATGATACTGGTGGATATTTCTCTGATGAACATAAAATAGCAATAGATATGCCTGAAATGGTTGATATAGTCATGGGTATCAATGAAGGCAAATTCCCTCATATAAAAGAAAATTTATCACATGATGCTTTAGGCCAGTTTAGAACCAAAGATGATGAAGGTACAATATTATTAAGAGGGGATATTTTCAAAGGCCCTATTATTCAAAGAGAAATTGTTCCTGTTAATGAAATAGAAACTAAAATAGAAGAATTAATACAAGAGTTTCCAGAAGAAGATGGATTTGATATTGAGCAAACAGTAGAAGGTAATACTGGTATAATTGATATATATAAGATAGACCGTTCTTATGCTCCTAAAATATTAGCCCATGAGATAGGCCATTTAGTTGACTGGTTACCTGATAAAGACCTTACCAGAGGTAATATATTAGGGCGAGTAGCTTCTCTGCATAAATATTTAAAACATACTATTGAAGATGAAGATTTAGGAGAAGTAACAAGAGAGCAAGTAATGAATGAATTAAAAGAATTAACTCATTACTGGAAACCATTTGATACTGATAATGTACCAGACAATTATATAAAATACAGATATTCACCAGAAGAACTATATGCTGATGCTATTTCTGTATTAGTTAATGACCCTGATAAGCTACAGGAGATAGCACCAACTTTTTATAGTGCTTTTGATAACTATTTAGATAGAAAACCAGAGTTTAGAGCCACTTATGAAGATGTTCAAAAAAGAATAAGGAATAGAGAAAAACTAAATGAAGAAAGACTGGATAAGATATATGCTTCCTTTGAAAGAGGTAGAGAAGTAAGGCAAGACATAAGAGAAAAACTTGAACAGGAACCAGAAAAGATAAGAGACACTTTAAACAGAGTGTTTATTGATAGAAATCACGATATATATAAGCACTTACAAACTGATGATCCTGATAAACAAATTTTTGCGGATGCAGCAAGACGCCAATTAGAAGAAGCGGCTTATTTATCATCAGAAGTAGATAATTTTGCATATAATTATTATTATTCTGTAGTAAAACCAGTAATTGATTCAGGTGCAACTATAGATGATTTAGGTAGTTATATGTTTTTCCAGAGAGTTCTGAATGATAGAGAGAACCTTGCTAATCCAAGAGGTCATACTCCTGAAACTGCCAAAGAACAATTGGAAACGATAAAAGGCAGAATAGGAGAAGAAGCTTATAATAAATTAGGAGAAATAGGAAATCAGATACATCAGTTAAGAGAAGAAAAGGTTATTGCCAGAATAGAAGAATCAGGGTTATTCCCTGAAAGTTTAATAGAAGTAATGAGAGATAACGAAAACTATGCTACTTTTAGTGTTATAAATTATATTAATGAAACTTATGGCGAAAGTGTAACACCAAGGATATATGAACAGATAGGTACTTTGGCAGAAATAGAAAACCCAGCTATAGCTACATTAAAAAAAGATTTAGCTATGTTAAAAGCGGCTAAATATAATGAAGTTAAAACATCTATCATTATTGCTTTACAAAATATAACACCAGAAGAAATACAAGAAGCAGAAACTGCTTTCAATCCTGCTATCGGTAAAATGGTACCTAAAGACCCAACAGATAGAAATAAAAAAATGTTA
>PUMZ01000392.1 GCA_003551565.1 Candidatus Brocadiaceae bacterium
CACATGGCCCAGAACCTGCACATCGGCGCCTATGCCCGCCGCCTGCAGATCTTCGCTGACGACCAGGCTGAACAGATACGGCTGCACGGAGAATCCGGCCGGCGCGGTTTCGATGACCGCGGCCCGGCTCCCATACATGCCCGCCCCGGCGAGCTCGTCGCGGAGCTCCCGGACCCTGTCGGGATCATCTTCCACAACAACGACATGCAAATCGCTCTGCAACAGCAGTTCGCGCAGAAGCCCTCCCTCGCCGGCGCCCAGCACCAGGGCGTATCCCCCGCTCTCGCCGCGTTGTTGCATCAGGCTCCCGACCACCTCCGTCCACCGCTCCCCTCCTCCGGGCCGGAGCCCGTGGGGAGGTCCGTCATGGCGCAGCGGCTCCGTCTCGCGTGGTCCGAAACAATACAGGCTCCCCCCCTTCGTGCTCACAAAGAGGCGGTCGTGGGCTGCAAGCTTGTAAAACACCTCGCCACCGATCTGATCGCTCATCTCCTCCACCCGTGCCGCAAGCATTTCGTTCTGACTTTTACCCCCGGTGCCGTCCATTTCGAAGACCGCATAGCCGCCGGCCCCTTTGACGGGACGGAACTCTGCCTCCAAAAACTCGCCGGTATGGCGGTCAAAAGCCGCCGGCGGAGTCCTGCCGCCGGCCACCACGAGCCGGTCTCCATCGACCGCAATGTAGCCCTGGGGTGCAAAGCCGCCGTAGCCATAGGCGCCGCCATGGGGCAAACCGACGTAATCGGAACCGGTGGTATCGTTCACCCACACCGGCTCGCCGCTTTCCGCGTCCAGCGCGTGAACAAATATGCCGTGCAGGGGCCAGATGCCCGCGGTGAAATACACCGTGGAATCACTCACAACCGGACCGCCGCGTGCGGGCCAGAAATTGATGATCCGCTCGTTGCCCAGCAACCGGCGATCGGACGGCCCGCCGCGAAACTTCCACCGCAAGTCGCCGCTCTCCGCTTCCAGGCAGTAAAGGTGTCCATCGTCGCTTGCGAAATACAGCATGCCCCTCCACACTGCCGGTGCAAGGCGGACGGGCCCATCGGCATAAAAGCGCCAGAGCTCGGAGCCGTCCTCGATATCGTATGCTGTAATGCTGTCGGTGACGCTCGACGGGACAAAAAGCCGCCCTGCGCCCACCACAGGCGCGTAGGAGACGTCGAAATCCAGCTTGCCACGATCGTCCCACTGGTGCGGCCAGGCCCGCCGGGGCTCGGGAAGCTCCCGAACCCACTGCAGGTGAAGATCCTCGGCAAGCCTGATGGGTTTAGCGGCGCTGCGGGCGGGGTCGAACCGCCACATCGGCCAGCCCTCAATTTCATGCGCCAGGTCGCTGTATTTGGCGACCCCCAGTTCTCTATAAAGGACGCCTGCGGCGTATCTTTGTATCAGCCAGGTTCCTTCTTCGACCATAGCCTCCAGCACCTGTCCGGCCGCTTCGTCGCCTATCGCCCCGAGCGCATCGAGGGCGCCGACCTGCAGGTCTTCAGCGGCACAGCGCCGCACCGTTTGTTCCAGCAATGCGATCGTTCCTTCATCGGGCGGTTCCTTCAGAACCCCGGGGAAAAGACCCTTCTCATGCAGGCTCAGCAACCCCTCTTCAGCCGCAAACGCCAGTGCGTCTTCATCCGATCCGAGCTTGTTGACGAGCAAAACGGCCACCCGCCGGTCGCCCGCCGTTGCGCTGACTCCTTCCATGCTGGCCTGCTGGAGGGTCGGGTCCGCGCCCCGTTTCAGGGCCTTTTCGAGCAAGGCGACCGAATCCGGATCGCCCCGTGCAACCAGCTCATCGGGATAATGGCCGGATTGTACGTTTTGCAAGAGGGTTTCGCTTGCGGCAAGCGCCAGTTCCTCTGTCTCCGAGTCCAGAAGATCGATCAGCGTCGGGATCGCTTCATGGTCTCCCAGCACGCCCAGAGCCCACATCGCATCGACCTGTTCCCGGGTGCAACGGCTCGTTTGCAGCGTTTTCAGGAGGGCCGCGGTGTCCGGCGCCCCCAGTTCGATCATATCCCCGATCCGTCGTCTGGAAAGCGTGCCGGCATGTATGAGCTGGAGAGCTTCACGGTCGTAACCGACCAGCCAGGGGGCCCGGGGATGGTAGACATAATCAGAAACTTCTGCAATCTTTGCGGGAGACAGCGCGGCGTCGTAAAGGTGCACCTCATCGAGGAGTCCGGTAAAGCTGCTGTCCCCGCTCTGCCGAAATTCCAGTGTTATCGTATCGGTCTTGTTGTTCCAAAGGGGCGCCCTCTTGCAGTCGGCCGGCAAACCGTTGACAAATAGCCGTATCCTGCCCCGTTTGTAAGTTAGTGCGACGTGTTCCCATGTGCCGGGGGTGACCTTTTCCCCGCGCAAATTCGAAAGGTCCATCTCCCGCCTCCGCTCTTCGGGCGGAAGGAAATACACGGGCTTGTAGATGCCGGAGGCGTGGGCCTCGGCGAACGTGCGCACGACCAGGAGGTTGTCCTCGCCCCCGCGCAGATGCTCCGGCCCGACGGTTATGGAAAACGGCCGGTTCCAGAGCGAGGAGGGGGACAAACCGGTGGATTCCTCTGTGTGTTCGTCAACGTATTCGCCATTGACGTATATCCAGGCCTGGTGGTCCACGCTCCCGAAATGCAGTTCATGTTCCATATCGGCCAGGTGTTCCGGAACGAAAAAACGCGTTTTATACCACCCGTGGCCCTGGACCCTGCCTACGTGGGTTTCATGCCAGGCGGCCGGCACCTGGATAGGTTCCCATTCTTCGCCGTTTTCGCCGGCATGCCACCCTTTTTCAAGACCTGTGTTTTCCGGGTCAAGGCGGAAAAGCCACGGCCTGTCCAGCCCCAGCATCTCGGTCCGTATCGAGACAATCTCGCCCGGATCGATCGTCCCGGGCATATCGTCCCCCCGTTCGTCTTTTATCCAGAACGAGAGAGTCCAGTTTGGGGGAAGCTCCAGCGGTTTGAGCAGCTTGACCGACGAATTCTCAACCAGCCGGACGGACCCTTTTTCACCGCCATACACGCCCCCGGAAACACGTTCGGGGAAACTGTCCTCGCGGAAAAATTGCGCAACGTGGCCGTGCCCCGATGCATCCCCGACCCGTATTCCGTCCGTACTCTCAAAACGCCAGTGCAGGATCCGCCCGGCGGCGGGTGGATAAACGGACTGCAACAGCAGCGCCAGAACGAGAAAAAAGAGGCCGGTAACGATTACAAGGGCGACAAACTTCTTATCAGCGGAAAGCATGTTGTGTTACCTCTACGAAGGATAAGCAAAGAGTCCGGGCTGAAATCCCGCTATTTCTTGTGGTATTGGCCGGATGGCATGTTCCCAATCCACTCCGCTTCAAGAATGCGCGATCCCGGAAGCCGGGCGGACTGCCACACCGGATACCACCGATTATATACGACGAAAAAATCCGAAGCAAGCTGATAAGAGTTCGGGAGGCATGAATTTTCTGCATGTGTCGGGGTGCAAATTGTCCGGAGAACGCCTCCGTTTCCCGCCTGGTCCGCGCGGTTTGCTCCCCGTCTTGAGTTATCGTAACAGCGCAGGGAAGCGGGAGGAAATATCTTTACCCACGGACCACTGCCGAAGCGGCCGATGTAAAGATTCCAATGCGGCGGAGCGGGCGATCCGGACAACGAACTGCGCCGCCGGCAAGCACGTTTTCAGAGCGCAAGTGCAGCAAAGCGCACTGTTTTGAAACGCATCCCGGGATTTGCTACCCCGGCGTTTTGATTTTCAGTTGTTTTTTTTGTATGATAAACGCTGTTGAATGCACCGTTCCCGCCGGCCGTGGCCGGCGGGCCTGGTCGAAGAAACAAAGTTCGCGAGCGGTCGATAACAATCACCGAACGATCATCACCCCCTTAGCTCAGCCGGCAGAGCAACGGATTCTTAATCCGTGGGTCCGGGGTTCGAATCCCCGAGGGGGTACCAACCTAACCGACGAAAAGGGCAAGATTTACGATCTTGTCCTTTTCTTTTGAATCTGCTTTTTTAGACCGGTGTGCAGATTCTGTGCAGATTGATCTGCTTCCAATGACCTGACCAAAGGGAAGTTTTTCCGCGGCCGACTGCAACGATTCGGGCAAAATCCGTGTATAATATTTCTGGGTAGTCTGAATCGAAGCATGTCCAGCCAGTTCCTTAACCACGGCCGCATTTACGCCGGCCATCGCCAGGTGACTGATAAAAGTGCGGCGGAGATCGTGAATGCTGCAGTAATCGATTCCTGCCCTTTTTACGATCCGATGAAAACTTCTCTGCAGGTTGTTATGCCATGGTTTCCCGGAAGAAGTATGGAATACCATGGGACCATTTCGAGGAAGCTGCCTCATCAAATCTGAGGTTTCCGCTGTCAAAGGAAGAACTCTATTTTTTCCTGACTTCGTGCGGTGGTCCGGCGTGTTACGCACCCATATCCTCCCTTTGTTGAAATCAACGTCCTGCCAGCGAAGAGCAAGCATTTCGCCACGTCGCATACCAGTCGTGACAGCCAGAGAAATGAAAGCTTCCCAGTGTTCAGAGAGACATGCTTCAAGGAGCTTTTCTACTTCTCCGGTACTGAGAACCCTGATTTCTTTCTCATATTCCCGCACCTGCTGCACACCAGATACAGGGTTTTTTCTAAGGTATCCACGCTTCACAGCCCGCGAAAGCGATGCCTTCAATGTGCGGATGTTTTTGTTGACCGTAGCCCTACCGACATTGGCCAGTCGTTCCGCAACGTAATTCTCGACTACGCCGGGAGACACATCGCTCAGCATCTTCACGTCCATCATATCCCGGAAGATACGCAGCGTCTGTTCCAGATCGAGAACCGACTTGGCTGCAAGCTGACCGCCCATAATCCGCAGTTCCTCTTCCTTGAACCCCTCAAAAGAAATCTCCCTCAGTTCATCGTGTTCAGAGCTGTTGATCTCTATCTCCTTCTCCGAACGCATCCGCTCAGCCCGCTTTCTGTCGGGGCCGGCGGACTCAGACCTCATCCGGCCTGTCCTGTCATACCACCGTACGTAATAACGACTCTTTCCTCCATTAAAGTTGCGTTTCCATATCCATACCCGTTGCCACATAATGTAACCTCCTTTTCATCTGTGACTCCGGGCCACCTCTTGTCCCTATTTATACCACAAGAGGATACCGGAATCAATCACTGCAATAATCAGCCGGGCTCGAATGCCTTTTCACATATTTTCTTACTTCACTCTGCGGAATAAGAACTTTCCCTGCCACCTTGACGTAACCGATCTGGCCGGTGCGTCGCAGATATCTCAGTGTCTCTTTGGGATACTTAAGCCCGATCTCATCAAGACGAAGTATGCCTATGACCTCCTCCTGTGTGAGAAGCTTTGGCATGTCCATACTTGTTGTTTCAGGCTCAGCACTCATTTTTGACCTCTCAGTTTTTCATGTAATCATCCAGCTTCTTGATAAACTCCCCTACTGCCTGATTTGAAGACAGAAGACTCTATTTTCCTTCTCACGATGCAAAAAATGCGTTAAAGAGAA
>PUMZ01000345.1 GCA_003551565.1 Candidatus Brocadiaceae bacterium
ATAATGGCCAGCTTGTTGTTGAAATCATGGGCCACGCCGCCTGCAAGCCGGCCGACTGACTCCATTTTCTGGGCCTGGTTGAGCTGCTCCTGGAGTCTTTTATGCTGTTTTTCGGCTTCCTTCACAGGCGTGATATCAATTATGAAACCGTCGAGGTAGCCGACACTGCCATCTTCATTGTAAACAGCTCTTCCTTTTTCATGCACCCAGCGGGTGTGTCCGTCCTTGTGCCGGACCCGATATTCGATATCCCATAATTGCCCCTCCGAAACGGCCGTGTTGATGCTTTTTTCCACATAGCTCGCGTCTTCCGGATGGATCACGCTTGCGTAGGTTCGCACGGCGTTGCGAAGAAATTCACCGGCCGGGTAACCGGTCAGCGGATCAATATCATCGCTGATGTATAGCATTGTCCAGTCTCTGTCGAGCATGCAGCGGTAAGTAATCCCGGGGATATTGTCTACCAGTGATTGATACTGATCCCGGGCGCTCTTGATTTCAGCCTCCGCCCGCTTCCGTTCGGTGATGTCCGTGGCGACGCCGGCCAGGGCAATTTTGTTTTCCTGATCATCCAGAACGACCTGGGTCCGGCAGTCCATTATTATTTCTCGCCCATCAATGGTTTGGTTGACCACTTCCCCGCGCCAGGCCCCATACTTCAAGGTTTCTTCAAGGATCTCCTGCTGCGTGGCCCCCCGATCGGGATTGTCGCCGTATATTTCAGTCGATGCTTCAAGAATTTCTTCCCTTGAGTAACCCAGAGCCTGCACTTCCGCCTCGTTGACATAGGTGATGGTTCCATCGAGGTCCGTGATGGTCACACGATCCTGGATCTGGTCAAGCACGAGCGACTGAAGACGCATCTGCTCATCCGCCCGCCTACGGTCGGTGATGTCCTCCGCGGAGCAGACCACGTATTCAACGCGGCCCCGGTCATCCAGTTTCGGCGATTTGAATATGGACAGAAGCCGAAGATCCCCGCAGGCATCCCGGACCCACTCCTTGCTATGAACCGGCTTGCCTGTCTCAAACACCTCGGTGTTGCCTTCCTTGCATACTTCAACCTCCTCTTCGGGCATAAAATGATACATGTCCCTAAAGGCGATATCCCCGGGCTTGACTCCGAAAAAAGCGGCATGGGACTGATTGACGGCCCCGTATGTGTGTGTGTCCGTCAGGTACCAGACCTGGGTTCGGATGTTATCCAGAAGGATGCGTCTATCCAGGAGTGCCTGTTCCAGCATTTCGGTTCGGAGCTTGAGATTCACCTGGTTGCGGACCCTGGTCCGGACGACAAGCGGGTTAAAGGGTTTTTTAATGTAATCCACGGCACCCAGTCTGAACCCGGTCTCCTCGTCTTCCACTGTATCCATTGCGGTTACGAAAATCACCGGGATACCATTGGTCCGGGTATTGGCCTTGAGCCTGTTGCAGACCTCGTAGCCGTCCATGTCAGGCATGATAATATCCAGCAGGATGGTGTCCGGCGGGGTTTCTCCGTTTGTAATCTCCAGGGCTTTGGGCCCGTTTGTGGCCACCAGAACCCGGTAGTCTTCCCGGAGCAGGTTGCCCAGGGGCTGAATATTGGCCGGCTGGTCATCCACAATGAGAACGACTGGTTTCGTCACTGTTTCCTGATATGCTGCATGCATAAGTCACCTTTTTGCCTGTCAGGGCGAACGGCTGGATATCATGCACGGATTTCGTTTTTATCTCCCGTGCATACCCGATTCCGGCCCGTTTTTTTTGCCGTATACAGTGCCCGGTCCGCGGCATCGAGGAGGTACCGGGGTGCATAGTCCGGGCTTGCCTGTTGTGTGGCATATCCGGCGGATATGGTTATGTGCTTGGCAGTGGGTGAAAAATCATGGAGCAGGGCAAGGTCGGCCACGGCCTGTCGGATGCTGTCTGCCACCCGGTCCGCTCCCCCCGCATCCGTTTCCGGCAGTAAGACCACGAATTCCTCGCCGCCGTAACGAGCCAAAAGATCCGAAGGTCGTTTGATCACGGAACTCAGGGTACCGGCAATCCGCTGCAGAATGTGGTCTCCGGCACCGTGACCGTAATGATCGTTATATGACTTGAAATGGTCAATATCGATCATGACGATGCTAACAGCCTGACCGGATCGGGCCGCCCGCCGCCACTCCATCTCCAGGGCCTTATCAAAGCTGCGGCGGTTGGCAACGCCTGTCAGCCCGTCAACCAAGGCCAGCTTCTCCAGCATGTCCGTATGGGTCTTAAGTTTTACGTGGGTCCGCACCCTGGCCCTGACCACTGCGTTGCTAAAGGGCTTGGCTATGTAATCCACAGCCCCCAGATCCAGACCCATGGCCTCATCCTCGCTGTCGGACCTGGCAGTGATAAAAATAACCGGTATGTCCCTGGTCTTCGGGTCGTTTTTCAGCTGCCTGCAGACCTCGTACCCGTTCATGGCGGGCATCATGATGTCCAGCAGAATCAGGTCCGGGACCTTTTCGCCTTTTGCCAGTTCAAGGGCGCTGGCCCCGCTGGCCGCTGCCAGGAGGGTATAATCCTCCCTGAGCAGGCTGGCCAGGGCGTGAATATTGACCGGCTGATCGTCCACGATGAGCACGACCGGTCTTGGAAGTGCCGTAAAGTCTTTCATGTAAGATTTATCCCCGCCTGTTCTGCTAGCTCCGCGAGCAGTTCGGCAGCCTGGTCATGGTCAAAGCTTTCCACGAGATCCCTGAGCCGGCCTGCCGTCTCCTGGCCTGTCCGGTGTTTCAGAAAGCCGGTCACCGCATTGAGCACATCATCGTCCACCATCTCTCCGGTGCGCAGGAATGCCAACAGTCGGCTCATGGCCGGCAAGGCTTCCTCCCGGGAAACGTCCCCTTCCCGCTCAGGCACCCGGGGCAGAGCGTTTAACTGATTGTGAGCCTGTGCAAGGGCGCGGATCAATTCAAGGCGGTGTTCGCGCCCAACAGTGCTGTTTTTCCTGGCATCATGCTCAACGGCCCCGGCAGCACACGCCAGGCGCTTTGCCCCGACCGTCCCGGCCAGCCCTTTCAGGGTGTGCATCATCCGCATGAAAACCCGGCGCTGGGCAGCATCATATTCATTCACCCGCTCCACCATTTCCGGGGTGGACTCAAATTCACTATCCAACTGGTGCTTGAACTTATGCAGCATCTTTAAATAAAAAAGTTCGTTGCCTTCAAATCCATACAGCCCCTGCTCAATGTCGAAACCATCAAGATGCTCAGGCAATAAGGACCCCAACAGTGATGCCGTCCCGGACCCGGGAGGGATCTCCTTGCGCTCTTCCAGCCACCGCCGAAGGATTCGATACAGATCCGCGCTGTTGATGGGCTTTGGCAGGTGATCGTCCATGCCCGCTTCCATGGCTTTTTTGCGATCGGCCTCCATGACCGCAGCGGACACGGCTATGATGGGAATGCTTGAGTGGGCGCGAATGTTCCGCGCAGCTGTAAACCCGTCCATCTCGGGCATCAGAAGGTCCATCAGGATCAAGTCAAAAGGCCGGGTCAGGGCCAAATCCACAGCTTCGGCGCCGTTATTCGCGATGACCACCCGTGCGCCCGTCCGGTGCAGCATTTCAAAGGCAACTTCCTGATTGAGGAGATTGTCTTCAACCAGCAGAATGCCGGAACCGGCAAAAGATGGGATGGAGAGGGGTGCAGGGGTATTATCCGTTGCGGACACGGGGCAAAGCCCGGCGGTGCCGGCTTCGGTCAGGGCGGCCATAAGGGCCTGGGTGGTTACCGGCTTGGCCAGAAAGCCATTATACGGCGGATGATCCGCGGGCATGTCGTATCGGCTGTAGGCGCTGATAATGAATACCGGAGGTTCATACCCGGACAGGACACACTCCTCCCGGAGTTGATTCAGCCGGGAAAGCGCCTGAAGTCCGTCCATCTCGCCGGGCATTTTCAAGTCCATGAGAATGAACTCAAAGGGCATTCCGGCCTGAGCGGCCTTGGTTGCGGCCTGCACCGCGGCAAGACCGCTGTCGGCCTCGGCCACCTCGAAACGAAAGCTTTCCAGGATTTCCCGGAGTACCTTCCGGGCTATATCCTGGTCGTCCGCCACCAGGATGCGGCCGCCGGGATTGATCCGACGGGAAAAACCAATTGAGCCGCTATCATCGGAAACTACCGGCAGATCCAGTTCGAAAAAGAAAACGCTTCCTTTTCCCGGTGTTGACTCCACCTCCAGGCTTCCGCCCATTAATTCCACCAGGCGCCGGCTAATGGCCAACCCAAGGCCGGTTCCCCCGTATTTTCGGGTTGTGGAGGCGTCGGCCTGTGTAAACGCTTGGAACAAAACCGCTATCTGCGCCTCATCCATGCCAATGCCCGTGTCCCGAACCTCGAAGCGCAAACCTGCCGTTTTCCGGCCGCCTATCCCCGCCTCCCGGATTCCGCTCGCCGCCTCCCGTATGCCGATTTCCACCGCCCCCTGCTCCGTGAACTTCAGGGCGTTGCTCAGCAGGTTGCTCAGGACCTGAGCGAGGCGAAGGGAGTCACCCGAGCGTGTGCGGTGTACATCCGGGGCCACCCGGAAAACCAATTCCAGTCCCTTTTCATTCGCTGCGGTTGCGAAGAGGGCTTTTAACTGTTCAAGAAGTTCGTCCACCCTGAAGGTGTGCGGGTCAAGCTCCAGCCGGCCGGCCTCGATCTTGGAATAGTCAAGGATGTCGTTGATAACCCCCAGCAGCATTCGCGAGGAACTGCTGATCTTGCCCAGGTAATTGCGCTGCCTGTCGTTCAATTCCGTCTGCATGAGCAGGTCGATAAGGCCGATCACCGCGTTCATGGGCGTACGGATCTCGTGGCTCATGTTGGCCAGGAAATTTCCCTTGGCCTGGCTGGCCTCTTCGGCTATTTTCTTGGCTTCCAGCAGCAAGGCTTCATTCCGTAGTTTGAGAAGAAGGTCGCTGATGATGTTTGCTATTGTTTTCAGGTTGATAATTTCGAAATCGCTCCAGCGATAGTAGCCGCCAACTGCATCGAAGCCAATGAAACCAAGCGTTTCTTCGGTACTTTTTATCGGGATTGATATAAGGGACGAGATGTGCTGTCGGGCAAATTCTTTCTTTTCGGCAGCCGCCTCGCCGGGAAGTGCCGCCACATCGGGTATATGGATGAAATCTTCGGAAAAAATCCGCGCTTTCCACCAGGGCAGTGAGTCGATGGGCTGTTCCCGAATGTTGTCAATTTGCGAGGCAACACCATTTCTGCACCATTCATGAGTATTGGTCATGGTTTTCTGGTCGTCGGAAAACAAAAAGAGATAGGAACGATCAACCTGAAAGTGGTTGCCGATCAGCAAGAGCATTTTGTTAATATCCCTGTCAAAACTCTCCCGGGTTGTTTTTATAAAGTTTGATGAAATATCGGATATGATCTCCTGGAACCGGAAGCTCCTCTGAAGCTCATGCTCCGAGCGCTTGCCTTCCGTGATATCCATGATAAAGCCGGTTATCCGGGCAGGCTCGCCGTTTTCGTCAAGGGCGACACCGG
>PUMZ01000282.1 GCA_003551565.1 Candidatus Brocadiaceae bacterium
ACGCTTTCAAGCCTGCCTGCCGGCAGGCAGGCGTCCCCGGATTCGCGCGACAATGTCCGGATTCATGAGCCGCCGAAGGGGCTCACTACGAACCTGTTGCGACCTTTTCGGCCGGGCACCTGGTGCGGCGAAAAATTGCAGGCGGGTCAAAATAGTATTTTCAGCTAATCCATTTCCAGCCTTATTATGGGAATATTCCCTGAAGGGCGTTGCGCGACAGGCCGTAAAGCCCCGGCCCGGCCAGCAGAAAGATGAAGAAAGCCATCCAGCGCGGTGCGTCGAGCTCATACAGCACTTTCAGGGGATTCCCCATCCGGCCATTCAGGATGAGAAGCAGACCGCTGACATACAGTAATATACATGCCATTCCGGCGCCCACGCCGGTGGACATGAAAAAAAGCACCTGCATCCGGGTAGCTCCGCCCATCGCGTTCTCCGCTATCCGGCCACAGTACAGTGCTGCAATAAAACAAGCTATGGAGACGATCATGACGCGGATGCTCAGTAATCCGGGAAAAATATGGAACAACCATATTTTCCACGCGTTCCGGTTGCGCTCGTCCTCTCGCTCGACCAGCTCGGGCCGTGGCGGAAGGGGAGGAAGCTCTGCACCGCAACGGATGCAGAAACGCGAAACCGGCATGACGCCCATGCCGCAACCGGTGCAGACCCGCTTATTTCTGTCGTCATCGTCTTGATTCACCTGTCATCTCTTTGCCTGGGTGAATTTTAAAGCGCCGGATTTTTTCCAAAAGGGAGCCCGGAAATGCTTGAAGAGAAATTTACAGCCCCGCCTGCTCAACGATCGGCGGTACCAGGTGATCCCAGCCCAGGGTCATCAGGTGCACGCCGCTGCAGAGCGGCTTCAACTCCTTGATCAGCTCTGCTGTTATCTCCACGGTCTTTGCCTGCCGGTCCTCTTTCGGGGTATCCGAGAGGTCTTTGATGATACTGTCCGGAACCTGAACGCCCGGCACATTTCCGTTCATGTACTTTGCCATACCGGCGCTTTTCAGCACCACGATCCCGGCCAGGATCGGTATGCCGGGGTCGCCGGCGGACTCGATGAAGTTTTCGAATGAGCCGGCATCATAGACCGCCTGGGTCTGGCAGAACTGTGCGCCGGCTTCGACTTTTTTCTGGAGCTTTATAACCTGCGGCTCGAGGCAATCGGCGCACGGGGTCACGCAGCAGCCCTTGAAAAACGACGGCGCGCCGTCAAGTTCATTCGGACGCCCTTTGAAATCCATGCCCATATCCGTGCCGGACTCAAGTTTCCCGATCGCTTGCAGGAGACCGACGGAATCGAGGTCATAGACGGCTTTCGTGCCGGGGTGGTCGCCCATGGTGACGTGGTCGCCCGTCAGCGCGAGGACATTTCTGACGCCGAGTATATAGGCGCTCAGCAGGTCGCTCATCAGTGCCAGGCGGTTCCTGTCGCGGGTGACCATCTGCAGGACCGGTTCGATGCCGCTGTCTATCAGCAGTTTGCACCCTACGGTGCTGGATGCGCGCATCACCGCTGTCTGGATGTCGGTAACGTTGACCGCACTGACCTTTTCGTTTTTCAGGTATTCTTCGGCTTCGTGGATGACCGGTCCGATATTTGTTCCTTTCGGTGGCCCTATTTCCGCTGTTATCACGAACTCGCCGCTGTCGATCGCTTTCTGGAAGTTGCTCACTGATTCAGGCATTTGAGTCCTCCTCTTCCAATTCCATTACCTCTTGATGGGTCAGGCGCCTGGGGCCGCCGCTGCGGTTGAGACCCCAGTCCCTCGGCCGGCGCATTGTCCTGTACTGATCCAGTCTGTCGAGTTCCGCCAGCCGTTCGTAGATTAAATACCAGACACAATCCAGTTCATCGCTGACCTCGCATTTGCCGTCGTGAGTGCCGCCGCATGTGCCGTTAATCAGGCTTTTAGAGCATTTTGCTATGGGGCATATCCCGCCGGTCCAGCCCAGCACGCAATCGCCGCAGCCATGGCAATACTCCTTCCATGTCCCGGGCGCCGTATTGGCACCGTAAAAAGTCGTGTTGAGGCCCGGCAGGAGCGGGATGTCGGGGTACAATTCGCTCATGAAGCCCACCCCGACTCCGCAGGCGATACTGAGTACGGCGTCGTAGTTCTGTGGTTGTTTCTCCAGGTTGTCGATGAACTCCCTGTCGCACTGCCTGGTAATGCAATCGAAGTCCGCGTGAAGAGTCATGTCCCGGCCGCCGGCAGCGAGGTTCAATTGCGAGGCCAGTTCCTGCGCCTGCTTTTCGCCGCCGGTGAGGCAGACCGTCACGCAGCTTCCACAACCGAGCACCAGAACTTTTTCGTAAGGACGCAGCAGATCGATGATCTCATCGAGTGGTTTGCGTTCTGCAACGATCATTGTGGCTATCTCCCGATTTAACTGTTAACGGACATCTGTGATATTTCGCCGGCAAACTTATCCAGCGCCCTGAATACGGCATCGCGTCCCCGGTCGGCCACCGGGGCCATCTGCAGCCTCGATGCGTCCACTCCCGCCTCTCTGAGCATAGCGCCGGCCTGCTCAACGCGTCGGGCGGTCCTTGCCGCTGTCAGCGGATAGCGATCATTGTTGTCTTTGCAAGGTATGACGATCAGGCCGCCGGCGCCCTTTTCGAAGGCAAACAAAAGGTCCGAGACGCTGATGGAAGCAGTGCTGGTCAGGTAAAGTTCGGCTACGCCGGGCACTTTCTCGATCGCCTCGCCGCGCCATTCGGCGGCGGATGCGTGGAAACCCCCGATGTATGCTACCAATGTCTCTTCTCCGGCGCCGAGGATGCAAGCTGTTTGATTTTTCAGGCTTCCGCGATTGTAACGGCGCATCACTATGGCGTTTGAGGGGCATTCCGCCTCGCAGATACCGCAGGCCTGGCACCGTTCCGCCGGTATCCTGGCAACGTCGGTGACAAGCGGGGCGTCGAATGGACAGACGCGCAGGCATGTGAGGCAGGTCGAGCATTTGTCGACCAGCACCTCCGCCCCGCCTCCGCAGCTCATGCAGCGTCGCGATTCGAAAGCGGCGGTATCCGGCGGGTAGGTGGAGTCGATGACTTCGAAGGAACAGCGCCGTTCCTCCGGCGGGAGGGTCGCTACCGCCATCCTTTCGCGCCTTAGAATGTTATCGGCGTTCTCTTCCGGCAGGGCGTCAATTTCATAGGGCAAAGGGCGATCCAGTTCGATTGTCTCGTCCGACAAATACAGATGGACAGCCTCGGCGGCCCTCTTTCCGCTCTCGCATGCTTCCACCACCGATCCGGGGGGGGTCACGATTTCGCCGCAGGCGAATATGTTTTCCCGCTCGGTTTGATAGGTGTCCGGACTCCAGTTCGGCCGGCCCCTCTCATCGATTTCCAGCCCGCTTCCCCGTCCGTAGCCGGGATCGGGCGCCTGGCCTATGGCGAATATGACCGTATCGGCGTCGACCGTGATTACGTCGCTGTCGTCGTAGGCGGGTGCGAACATCCCCTCGTTATCAAATACCCGCGTTACCTTGCGGGCGGTGAGGCCGGTGATATCTCCCGTATCGGCGAGCTGAATCCCGACCGGCCCGCGGCGCTTGATGAATTCGACCCCTTCTTCTCTGGCTTCGCGCACCTCCCATTCGTAAGCGGGAATCTCCTCTTCGTTCTCCAGGCACAGGATTTTGACCTTTTCCGCGCCCAGCCGCAACGATGTGCGGGCGGCATCCATGGCAACGTCACCGGCGCCTATAACCACCACTTCCTTGCCGATCTCCGGGGCATCTCCGCGGTTGGTGTCGCGCAGGAAATCCATCACGGTATGGACCCGGGGGTGGTCCGAGCCCGGCAGGGGCAGTTTGCGACTGGAGGAGAGCCCCACCGCAATGAGCACGGCGTCGAATTCCTCCGCGGCGAGCAACTGTTCGATGGTGATATCTTTGCCAATTTCCACCCCCAGGCGCAGTTCCACGCCGTGCGCGCAGATCCAATCGACGTCTATCCGGGTCACTTCCAGAGGGAGTCTGTAGCGGGGTATGATGGTTGCCGGCACGCCGCCGGCGATTTCTGCGCGGTCGAAGACCACGGGCATGTGGCCGTTTTTGGCAAGCTGGAGGGCGGCGGACATGCCGGAGGGACCCGCGCCGACAACAGCGACTTTTTTCCCGGTGTGCGCCTTTGTTTCGTGGAGTGAGGACCCGGCGGCGCCCTGCGTTTCTGCTGCGAACCTTTTCACCTCGCGGATGGCCACAGGATCCTCCAGATCGCCGCGCCGGCAGTTGTCTTCGCAGGGATGGTGGCATATGCGGCCGCAGACGGCGGCGAATGGGAGTTGCTCGCGGATAACATCGATAGCCTTTTCCCAATCGCCGCAGGCCGCGTGCTCGATGTAAGTCCGCACATCGGCATGCACGGGGCAGCCGTACCGGCAAGGCGCCCATTCTTTTTCCAACAACCATTTTGTCAGGCCTTCAGGGCCGATCTCTTGAGATTGTAGATCCTTCTGGTGCATTGAAGCTCCCCGCATCGTGATAGGTTCCGTGGGCGATCCTAATCTTCTTCACAAAAAGTTTCAACAGCCACTCCAGAGGCAAGTATAGATTTTTGCAGGACTGCTGTCAAACTCCGCTCGTCCCGATCACGTATTCCGGGGAAGAACGGTTGGCAGAGATTTTGAATAACCTCCTGATAACCAGTGCGGGTTTTACATGCCGCCACTGCCCAGTGGACCTACGGGCGCGGTGCGCAGGGTGGCGTAATGTGAACGCAGCAGCGATTCGTCGCCGATCTCTTCCATCTTCCGCCACATGCGCCTGCACATGTCTGTCAGGACGGATTGGTGCGAGGGGGCCGCGGCGAGGTTGCATTGTTCGTGCGGATCCCGTTCCAGATCGTAGAGTTCATCCACACCGCCGGGCGTGAACACATACTTCCAGCGCCCGTGCCGGATGAGCCGCTGTGTGAAAACGAAGCGCTGTCCGAAGAACTCCGCGTAAGCATCCTGCCATTGCTCCGGCGCCGCCGTGCCGTCCAGCACCGGCCGCAGCGATTTCCCCTGGCAGAGTTGCAACGGATCGGCCCCGCACAGATCCAGCAACGTGGGCGCCAGGTCCAGCAGACCCACAACGTGGCTGTCGTCCTCGCCACAACGCATGCCGGGAACCCGGATCACCAGCGGCACATTGTAAACCTCCTCGTAAGCAGTGCCGATCCCTTTGGTCAGGAGCCCGTGTGCGCCGAGCATATCCCCATGGTCGGCGGTTACCACAATGATGGTATCGTCGTAGATGCCTTCCGAGCGCAACGCCGCGACCACCCTGCCGATCTGGTGGTCCAGAAAAGAGATCACTGCACGGTATGCGGTGCGCACGTAACGCCAGTCCTTATCGCTGAACCCGTTCCAAACGGCGCGCATGCGCTGCAGGACCTGTGGCTTTTCGTCAGGGCCGTATTCCTCATGCTGTGTCGGGCTGAGCTCCGTGTTTTCGACGTCATAGAGGTCGAAAAAACGACGCAGCGGCACGTAGGGGTTGTGGGGTTCACTCGTGGAGATGAAGCAGCAGAACGGCCCGGCTCCCGCATTCCGGCCGATGAAATCGAGCCCGGCGTTGAACGCAGGGTGATGCATTTCCCCACCGGCATCCGCCACACCCGCAACAAGTGTGTCTTTATAGCCGGGGGTATGCAGAAACAGTTCTGAACCCGGCGCGGCATCCACCGGCATATCTCCGCACTCCGTGTCGTATTCACCCCATCCGTAACGCTCCAGTTCCCCGGTCTGTTCCACGTGCCATTTGCCGAAATACCCCATTGTATAGCCCGCTGATGCAAGGTTCTGCGACCAGTGCATGAGTCGCGCATCGACGTTCACCCACCCGGAGCGCTGTGTATGGGTGCAGTCCCACATGCCGTGTGTGGAGGGGTAGGTGCCGGTCATCAGCGAGGCGCGTGCCGGAGAGCAGATGGCGTTGGTCGTATAACAGTTGGCCAGTCGCAGGCCTTCCTGCGCAATGGCGTCCACATTCGGCGTAAGGCATCGTCCGTCCGGCGCCATGGATTCGGCATTTGTGTGGTCACTCATCAATACAACGATGTTGGGTTGTGTGTTCATGTGCTGTTCTCCTGCGGCTCCTGCAGCCGTCCCGGGGTGTGGTTGTTCCCGGTGATCATACCAAAATAAAGGGTCCCGGACTTGCGTAAAGATATCTTCGGCGGGTTGTGGTCGCCGGAGATCGTCCACATCCGGGGCTCGGGCAATGGTGCGTTTCCGGGAGGCAGTTGCGGCCGGGGATGGGTCGGGTGCGGGGCGTACGGCTTGAATGCATACTTCATAGCGATGTCAGGTATTTTTCTCATTTTCCTATATCCATTATACTGCCATCATATGCCGGGAGAAAACACCTTATGGCATGGGGGCCTGCAATGTCAAACCGAGACTGTAAATGCCGTGACAACCAGCAGACCGGCGTTGTTTGAAGGCGCGGTCCGGATTGGGTATAATTCATGGTTTGCTGAGCGGTTACTATCAAATCATGCAGTTGATCTAACGGAAAAAGCACCGGGCTTGAAAAGGCGGTTTAGCGATAGACATTTTCAATGAACAACCGACCGGATACAGAATCTGAAAAAAAATCTTCGCCACCCTCCGCCTTCAACGGGCCATTCATAAGGGTGAAGGGGGCGCGCACACATAACCTGAAGGGGATAGATGTTGATTTGCCGCGCGATAAGATGGTTGTTATAACCGGAATCAGCGGTAGCGGTAAATCTTCGCTCGCTTTCGACACCCTGTATGCCGAGGGCCAGCGCCGCTACATTGAGAGCCTCTCGACATATGCCCGGCAGTTTCTTCAGCAGATGCCGCGTCCCGATTGCGACCGTGTCAGCGGCTTGCCCCCCACCGTGGCCATCCGGCAGGACGCAACAGTTTCCGGTCCGCAGTCAACGCTGGCTACGTCAACGGAAATATATGATTACATGCGTTTACTCTTTGCCAGGGTCGGATCGCCCGGTTGCCCCGAATGCGGCTCGCCGATCGAGAGCCAATCGCTCCAGCAGGTTGTTGCCGAACTCGCTGCGTTGCCCACGGGTGCCCGTTTGACGCTGCTGGCCCCGCTGGTGCGTGGCAGGAAAGGGCATTACAGGGATCTTTTGGAAAATATAAAAAAGGAAGGTTTTGTGAAGGTCCGTATCGACGGACAGATACACGATCTTGATGATGTCCCGCGCATCGACCGTTATAAGACGCATGATATCGACGTTGTGATCGACCGGCTCGTTGTCAGGGATGCGGCCGCTCAGATATCCGGGCGCTTCTCCGACAGCGTCCGGACTGCATTGAACGTTGGCGATGGCATGTGCATTGCACTCCAGCACGGCGGCGCCGAGCGGATGTTCAACCAGCGCCTGGCCTGTCCCCATTGCAAAATCGGTATCGAAGAGCCCACACCGAAATTGTTTTCGTTCAACAGCCCTTACGGCCGATGTCCCGCCTGCCGGGGCCGGGGCGTGGTGGAGCGGTTCGATACCGATTTGATCGTTCCGGACGCTGAAAAGAGCATCGAGGAGGGGGCGGTCGAGCCTTTCCACAGCTGGAAAGGATCCACCGGAGCACGGCTTAGAAAAAACCTCCTGCACCTGGCCCGGGCCGTCCATGCGGACAGCTCGAAGCCGTTCAGGGAATTGCATGCGGAGATCCGTCGCGCACTGCTTTATGGACAGGGCCTCGGCGGAGACGGGACCGAACTCCGGAAGATGGCAGTTATCCCGTCGCTGGAACGCCTGAAGGAGTCGACCGGGTCCGGGCGCACCCTCCGCAGACTCGCCCGCTATATCAGCCCCATCAGATGCGACGGGTGCCAGGGAACGAGATTGCGTCCGGAAGCATTGGCGGTGACGATCGATGGGAAAAACATCGCTGAAATAACCCGGATGCAGGTCGGCGAAGCCGCACAATTTTTGGGAGAGCTGCGTTTCACCGGCGCCGGCGCGACAATAGCTGCTCCCATTTTAAAAGAGCTCAGGTCGCGTCTGCGTTTCCTCATCGATGTGGGGCTGCATTACCTCGGTTGCGACCGCCTCACCGGCACCCTGAGTACGGGGGAATCGCAACGGACCCGGCTGGCCACTCAGATCGGCAGCGCTCTGACCGGCGTCTGCTATATCCTGGACGAACCATCGATAGGGCTGCACCACCGCGACCATTCCCGTTTGCTCGATGCAATGGCACGTCTGCGCGATACCGGCAATTCCCTTGTAGTTGTCGAACACGATGCGCAGACGATAGAGCAGGCCGACTGGGTCCTCGATCTGGGCCCGGGGGCCGGTAAAGACGGCGGTCGCGTGCTGTATAACGGGCCGTTGCAGGAGCTGCAACATAGCGGGAAATCTCTGACCGCCCGCTATATTTCCGGCAGACGCCGGGTGCCGGCCCCCGAGTGCCGAAGAACGCCTGAAGAGGGCAGACATATCCGGGTGAAGGGGGCCGTGGAACATAACCTGAAAAATATCAACGTTGACTTTCCGCTCGGGATGTTGATATGTGTAACAGGCGTCAGCGGCAGCGGCAAAAGCACGCTTGTCAACGACATTCTGCTTAAAGCCCTGATGCGGCGGATCAACAACAGCACGGAAAAACCCGGTCGCCACAGCTGCATAGAGGGGATGGAAAGGGTCGACAAGGTGCTCAGGATCGATCAGGCCCCTATCGGCAAGACGCCGCGCTCCACCCCCGCCACATACACAAAAGTTTTCGATCATATCCGGCGCGTATTCGCTGATACAAAGCAATCGAAAGTCCGTGGGTACGGTGTGGGACGCTTTTCCTTCAACAACCGCCGGGGCCGCTGCCAGCAATGCAGGGGCATGGGGGAGAGGCAGATCGAGATGAGCCTCCTGCCCGATGTTAAAGTGGAGTGCGAGGCCTGCCACGGCCGGCGCTACAATGAAGAGACCCTGCAGGTGGCGGTCCACGGCCGTCACATTGCCGACGTGCTCGGCATGACGGTCGACGAGGCGCTGGGGTTTTTTAAGAACCATCCGCCCATCGAACGCAGGCTCAGAACGCTGGGCGAGGTCGGATTGGGGTATTTGCGACTGGACCAGCCCAGCAACACTCTCAGCGGAGGCGAGGCGCAGAGGATCAAACTTGCTGCCGAACTGGGCAAGATCTCCACCGGCAACACGCTGTATGCGCTGGATGAGCCGACCACCGGACTGCATTTCGAGGATATCAGGAAACTGCTCCGGACGCTTCACGGACTGGCCGACCTTGGAAATACGATACTTGTTATCGAACACAACCTTGATGTGATCAACAACGCCGACCATATCATCGACCTCGGTCCTGAGGGCGGAGGGGCCGGAGGGAGATTAATTGCTGAAGGAGCCCCCGAAAAACTGGTTCAATGCAGTCATTCCCATACGGCCGCCGCCCTGCGCGAGCACCTCGCCAGGAAATAACTTCCACCACCATGCAGAGACGGGGAAAATGCCAGACGCATTGGCCGGATCACGTATCCATTTGCGCTTGTAAATTTTATAATATAAAATAGGCGCAAAATGCGGGAAATCGGACAGAGCATATGAAAAGAAAAAAAATCACTCTGTTGGTGTGGGGCATGGCGTTCCTTGGTGCTGTTGCTTTTGCTCTTTCGGTCGCCATGCGGGCAAGGGAGGCCCCCGGCCCTCTTTTGGGAGATATCGCCGAGTTGCACGTGTTGCTTTTTTTTGTTCTCAATCTCCTGGTTGAGTTGAATTATGTCCTTCTGCCGCATGGAAGAACGTTATCGGGCGGTTTCGGCATCATTCTGGCGACGATGCTGGTTTTCAATACCATGGTAGCGGTCCTGATCGCGGTCTCCGGCACGATCATTGTCGGGGGAGTTTTGAAAAGACGTCCGAAGGAACCGGTCTTTTTCCGGGCGGCCCAATACGCACTGGTGTACAGCCTGGCCGGCATGGCCATGGCAATGTACGGACAGTTGGTCCCCGAAATCGATCCGGGGGGATTCTCGCGCATGCTCGCACAGGGCGGCATAGTTATGGCCGTTTATCTCATCCTGCATGTCCCGATCAGCAATCTGTATATGGGAATGCTGGATGGGATGGACGAAAAATCCGGATGGGTGGAGGAAGAGTTGAGGCAACAGACCGGCAGCCGGTATGAAGTCATGGGCACCGTCCTGCTTTTTCCGATCGCCGTAACAATGGCCCATTCATACGATGCCGTCGAAATCCCGATCGTTCCCGTAATACTGGCGGTTCTGTGCATCATAACGGTGCGTTATATCAGCCAGATACAGCTGCATAAAAAACTCTGGGGTCAGGCCAACCGCGACGAGCTTCTGGATGTGTACAACCGGCGTTACATGCTGGTGCAGCTCTCAGAAGAAATGGAGAAGGCGCAGCGCTACAGAAGGCCCCTTTCGATAATTCTTATTGATCTGGATAATTTCAAGAAGATCAACGACAAACATGGCCACCTGACCGGGGACCGCCTGCTGCAGGCCGTGACCGATGCGATCGCTTCTTCCCTGCGCAGCGCCGACACCCTCGCCCGTTTCGGCGGGGATGAACTGGCGATTATAATGCCCGAAACCCTCCTTGAAGGCGCCGTTGTCATCGCCTCCCGGGTCAGGGAAAAAATTGCGACGCAAAAATTGAACGTGGGAAATGGCCGCACCATTGCCACAACGGTCAGCATCGGGGTCGCTTCCCTGGCGGAAAGTCCGGAAAACAGGCAGAATGAAACATCATCTGCACTGATAGACCGTGCCGATAAAGCTCTGTACAAAGCAAAAGAGGCCGGCCGGAATTGCGTCATGACTGATTTGGAGGACCGTAGCGATACCCGGAATGGTGGACGCGGATCGGAATAAATCTCCTGCCAGCGCCCGAGAAAGCCGGTTCGACAGCAAATTGTCGATGGCGGAAGAACGTGAAGCTGTTTTGCTGTATGCCGCTCGTCGTTTTTTAATTCTTTTTCAAGACTTGTTTTGGAAAGATTTAGCCGCTTATCTTTGACAGCCGTGCTGATGTGGGATATAGTATCTGAGAGGAAGTCGGGGCGTGGCTCAGTCTGGTTTAGAGCGCTGCGTTCGGGACGCAGAGGTCCCCGGTTCGAATCCGGGCGCCCCGACCATTTTTATGCCGACGCTTCAGTTAAATGATCTATGACAAAGACAATTTGCTGCTAAGTGTTGTTATCCCTGCCTACAACGAGGAAAAAACAGTCGTCGACGTGGTCCGCAAGGTGCTTGAAACCCCTTTCGAAAAAGAAGTGGTGGTGATCGATGACGGCTCGACAGATCGTACGGCCGATAGGGTGCGCGAACTGGCCGACGACAGGGTGAGGCTGATTGCACACGAGCGGAATCAGGGGAAGGGCGCCGCCCTTTCGACGGGGTTCAGTGCGGTGCAAGGCGATATCGTGATTGTTCAGGATGCGGATTTGGAATACGATCCGGGTTCTTACACGGAGCTGTTAGGCCCCCTTACGGATGGAAGAGCGGATGTGGTCTATGGCTCGCGCTTCCTTGGAGAAGGCGCGCGCCCGGTGCTGCATTTCTGGCATTGCACAGGCAACAAATTGCTGACCCTCTGGTCCAATATGTGGAGCGACCTGAATCTCTCGGATATGGAGACGTGTTATAAAGTCTTCAGGCGTGAAGTTCTTTCGGATCTTGAACTCAAAGAACGCCGTTTCGGCGTGGAACCGGAGATTACCCAGAAGCTGGCGCGCCGCAGGTGGCGGATTTTCGAAGTGCCTGTCTCCTACTGCGGAAGAAGTTACGAGGAGGGGAAAAAAATCGGGATCAGGGATGCCTTCAGAGCGTTGTGGTGCGTGGTCAGATATGCCGTCAGGGATTGACTGCCAAAGCACGGCATTCCGGATTGTTCTGGCCGTGACGACTTAACGATTTATGCCGCGTAGTTCGAACCGGGAAAATACTTTTATGGCGATACAAAACTCACCGAAGGGGCAGCTGGCTTACGCGCTCATAACACCCTACAGCCTGCACAAGAGCAGGACGGGCGGCATTATAGCCAGACTGCTGTGGGCCGACGTTCACCTGAGTGCGGTCCGCATGTATGCACCGAAGCCGGAGAGCGATTTTCTGGACAGGTATTGCGACGCCCTGTATGATCCCGAGGAGAAGGAAGTGCCTTTGCGATTCCAGAAGCTGCTTATCCAGTATGTTATGGAGAATCTCGGGAGCCCCAATGTGAGGGGAATCAGCAACCGCATGATGGTTCTTGTTTTTCGCGGCCCCAATGCGCAGACGGATATAAAGAACGCGATCGGGCATATCGGACGCGATGTCCGGGGCGATGCGGTCTCATCCGAATACGATGTCCGGGGCACTTTCGGTGATTTCGTCTCTGGCGCAACCAATACGGAAGCCGCTGAAGTCGCCAGAGAACGCACAGAACGTGCTATGGCCCGTTATCCGGCGCTGCGGGGCGTGGAAAGGAGCGAACGGGGGAGTTCCTTCTTCGAGCCGGCTGTCCTGACGGGAGCTTCCGCAGCGATGACCGAAGCGCATTTGCGCCTGTTCAGGGAGCATGCCTATTGCGACGGTGGTTTCGTTCTCTCTGCGCTGGAGGAAAACGTCAAGAAAGATCTGGAAACGTCCATGGTTATACTGAAGCCGGAGAGTTTCGGACGGCGCAACCCACTTCCAGGTAATTTGATCGATGTCTTCTCGCGACTGGGCATGTTTATTACCGGTGCAAAAATGATCCGCCTGTCGGTCGAACAGGCCCGGGAGTTTTATGCGGCCAAACTGCCCCAGTTCCGCTCCCAGCTCAAGGGCATGGTGGCGGAGAAGGCGGAGGATGTCGTTAATAAGGCTCGCTCTTTGCGGGAAGGGATTGCACACAACTGCGGTATGCCGCTTGAGAGCATCACGCCCCCTGATGCGTTGAAACTCGCTCAGACGGCGGAATACCTCTTCTCCCCCCCGCATGAATGCGGTCCCGGGGAGGTCAAAAAAAACGTGGTCGATAAAATCTATGAATCCCTGATCGGAAACCTCTCCCAGCTCCAACCTCCGGAGTCTTTCTATGAAGGGCTCGCCGAAGAGCTGAAAGATGTCAATGCCCGGGCCGAGTTCGACGAATTGATCCGTTATATGAGTGGAGCCGACCCCCGTACGGGACAACCGCTGGAGGAGAATAGCGACAGTTGCTGCATGGCCCTTCTCTACTCGGGCACCAATGCCTTCAGCTCCATCCGCCGTCGTCTTAAGGAACTGAGGGACGTGTACGGGCAGAATATACTCCATAACCGCGCCCATGCAAGCGACCCGGATGAAGATCCGGTCAAAGAGACAGAGGTGCTCGGTATGCCAAATGCCCCGTCGGGAGAGGATAAACCGTGTGACCTGGAAAAAATCGTAACGGAATTCTACCGATAGTTCGGAGGAAGCCGGTGGATTGCAACAGACTTATCACGCAGATCAGCGGGTGGATAAAGGCACAAGTGGCCGAAAGCAATTGTCGTGGCGTCGTTGTCGGACTCAGCGGCGGCCTGGACAGCAGCGTTGTGCTGGCACTGGCCAAACACGCGGTGGGGAGCGATGCACTGGGCGTCATTATGCCGTGTGAGAGCTGCGAAGAGGACGAAGAACATGCAAAAAAAGCCGCCCGCGCTTGCGGAGCCGAGACCGTCCGCCTGCCGCTCGACGATGCGTATCGATCGTTGCTCGATGCGCTGCCGCCCCGGAATACGATGCTTGCAAGGGCGAACGTGAAAGCAAGGCTCCGTATGACCGTCCTCTATTATATGGCCAATTGCCGGGGGTACCTGGTGGCGGGCACCGGCAACCGCTCGGAGCTGGCGGTGGGTTATTTTACAAAATATGGCGACGGCGGTGCGGACATCCTGCCGATCGGCGGCCTGCTCAAAACGCAGGTAAGACAACTGGCCCGCAAGCTCGGTGTTCCGGACGAAATCATCGAGAAACCGCCCAGCGCAGGGCTCTGGGAAGGACAGACCGACGAGGAGGAAATGGGCGTTGACTACCGCACCCTCGATACCATCATCGGGGCTTTCGATTCCGGATGCCGGCCGGATGCGCCCGAAGATGTTGTCGAACGTGTCCGCTCCCTCATGGAAAGCGCCGCCCATAAACTGGAGATGCCGAGGACCTTTACCCTCTGCGATTGACAGAGCCCGGCCGTAAATCCCGCCGATGCAGCTTTTGCGTCAGAGGACTCGGCGGCCCTCTCAAAGGAGACAATGATGTACGATCTGCACACACATACTTATCACAGCGACGGTGTACTGGGCCCGGCCGAACTTGCCAGAAGGTATGCCGTGCTCGGTTGCAGGGGGCTTGTTATCAGTGACCACTGCGACGACTCCAACCTCCCTGCCATCCTCGGCGTTGCCACCGCTTTTTGTGAGAACGCCGGAGGCCTTTTCGGAGAGATGGAGATACTGGCCGGTTGCGAGCTCACACATGCCCCCCCCGTACGGATCGGGCCGCTGATCCGGGAAGCCAGAGATGCCGGGGCCGATGTCGTACTGGTCCATGGCCAGACCGTTGTGGAACCGGTCGCGGGCGGCACCAACCGGGCCGCTATCGAGGGCGGTGCCGATGTGCTGGCCCATCCCGGCCTCATTTCCGAAGCGGAGGTCGAACTGGCGGCACAGAAGGGGGTCCGGCTCGAACTCAGCGCGCGGAAGGGCCATAGCCTCACGAATGGTCATGTGGCCCGCATGGCACTGCGATACGGCTGCCCGCTCGCCTTCGGTTCGGATGGGCACGCACCGGGTGATTATGTCGGCCTGGATATGGCCATTACCGTCCTGAAGGGCGCGGGACTGACAAGGGAACAGGCCGACGGGGTTATGGAAAGCAACGCACGCTTTTTTCGCGAACAACGGGACAAGAAACTGTAAGATACCGCACGTATGAAAGGGGGCACAATTCCGTAAGTTTCAGCGGAAGCGAAGGCAGGTAAGTCCTCAGTGAACCCCGTCCCCGTCAGGATGTTTTAACGAAAGCATCGGAGGGATCTATGAAACTTCAGGTCAGCCCGGACGGGCATTTTCTGCAGCGTGCGGACGGAACGCCTTTTTTCTACCTGGCCGATACGGCATGGATGCTGGTCAACAGGCTGAAGGAAGCCGAAGCGCGACGCCTCTTCGAGGATCGGGCCGCGAAGGGCTTCACAGCGATTCAGGCCGTTGTCTTCAGGGATATGTTCGAGGTCAATACCCCGAATGCGTCCGGCGTTCATCCGTTCCTCAGCAATGCCGATCTTCGGGCCGTGAAGATCAACCCGCAGTGGATGGCGTATGTGGTCCGACTGACGCATGTGGCCGAGGAATACGGCCTGGTGATGGCCTGGTTACCCACCTGGGGCGATAAATGGAATAAATGCTCCAATTCGGCCGGACCCGTCGTTATGGACGAGCACTCGGCCGAGGCATACTGCCGCACCCTCTCCGATGCGCTCGGGGAGTGCGAGAACGTGATCTGGATTCTCGGGGGGGACAGTCCCGTCAGGACTCAGGCGCACGCCAATATCGTGCGCGCCATGGCGCGCGGGGTGCGCGCCGGAGCGAGTCGGGACCGTCTGGTCGGCTTCCATCCCCCCGGCGGGGCATCGTCGGCCATTTTCCACAGTGAAGCATGGCTGGACATCAACGCCATGCAGTCGGGGCACGGTCGTTTGAACTTGCCGAACTACCGCACGATCGAAGAGTTTTACCGCATGATGCCCCCCAAGCCGTGCATGGATATGGAGCCCAATTACGAGGAGATGCCGGTCGGTTTCGGCCGCCAGAGGGATATCGAACCGGAACATCGCGCCTTTTTTGATGATTACGATGTGCGCCGGAGTTTTTACCGCAGCGTTCTGGCGGGTGCGGCGGGCTTCACATACGGCTGCGATCCGATACGCCAGGTCTACCGGCCCGGCGACCGGTGCCATGCGTGGGACGGCCGGGGAATCAGGACATGGAGCGAAGCGCTTAACGCGCCGGGCTCCCGGCAATTGAAGCTGCTAAAGCAGCAGCTACTTAAGCGCAGCTACTTCACCAGGCTGCCGGCCCCGGAGTTATGGCAGGCGGGGCAGTGCTGCGAGGGCGCCGATCCTGTTGCACATACCTCCGTCGCGCGATGCAGGGAGAGCGGCTACATCATGGTGTATGTACCCATCCGGCAGATGCTGGCCGTCGATACGTCGGTTCTTCCGGCCGGACGGGTTCGCGTCTCCGTCTACGATCCCGAATCATGTGGATGTTGCCGGTCATGGGAGGTGGACAACGAGGGCATCTTTCGCTATATTCCTCCGCGACGTCTTGACACTTTCATCACGATCGATGCGGTGGATAACAACAGGTCCGGATTATGCAGAAGCACCGTCCCACCGGGACAAGCCCGGCTGTAACGCGGCAACGTGGTTCAGTGAGTATTAAGGAATGTTGTCGGGGCATGACCATAGGGCATTACTCAGCAGGGTTATAGGCTATTGCTCCCTTCTGTTGGAGTTAGCCCGCTTCTCACAAGCTTCCAGTGGTGCAGATGTGGAAGAAAGCAAACGCCTCATTCTTTTCAACAACGAATATGAAAAGGATTAACAGTACGGCGAACGATTTTGTTTTTCCAGCACCTCGTGAATTTATTAAGGATGCACACCAAATGCAGACGCTTTGTCTTTGGTTTATGGAATATGCTGATTAATTTTATACAATAAAGCCTGTTACCCTGACATGTGTCGTTGCTTGGGTCGCCGTTTTGGATCATGACGTTGGCGACCGAGCCTTCGGGTTGTGAGAATGCGGGTTAGATGCCAAACGCGCGCAGCAGCAGGTTCAGCCCCGTTCCCACCACGATCACGACCCCGATCATGATCCCGGCGGATTTCAGCATGTCGCGCACGCCCAGTTCCTTAAAAAGCACCACGAAAGTGGCGGCACAGGGAAAGTAAATGATCAGGATTACGCTCGCCACGATGAGCTGCCGGAGATCCATATCGACTGGCGCAAGCATGCCGACGGCGACGTCTTTGCGCAGAAAGCCGACAATGAGCGCACCGACGGCTTCACCCGGCAGGCCGAACAGAACCTGTACAACGGGCGTGAAAGCACGGTCAAGCAGGGCGATTATGCCCAACGCGTAAAGCAGTTGAACAACGAATACCCCGAGCAGCACATAAGGCAGGGCCTGGCGGACAAAACCGCTCATGCGCATGTAGATTTTTTTCGCCAGGGATTTCCAGTATGGCAGCCTGTAGGGGGGGATGTCCACCAGTATCTCCGGCGTTTTGCCTTTCAGGAACATTTTCATCAGTACCCCCAGGGCAACCCAGAGAATCAAAAGCGTCAAAAAAACGGAACCGAGCCCGAGCATCCCCGCATCTCCGACCAGGCCCACCACCATAGCGATCTGAGCCATGCATGGCACGCAGATCGCCAGCAGGGTGCCGGCGATAAAGCGCTCCTTCCGTGTTTCCAGCACGCGCCCGGCCAGCGCTCCCGGAACATTGCACCCCAGCCCCAGCATCATCGGGACGATCGAAAGCCCGTGCAGCCCCAGCCTGTGCATCAGCGTATCGACCAGAACGCCGAGCCTGGGCAGGTATCCGATATCTTCAAGTACACTCAGGACGACGTAAAAACAGAAAATAAAGGGCAGGATGACCGCGATGGGGATAAAAAGTCCGGTGGTCAGCAACCCGAAAGACTCCTCAAAATCTATCTCCCCCTCGATCAGCTCACCGATCAGTACGGCGTGCACCACACCCTCGCGGCCGAGAGCCGCGGATATCCCATCCGCCACCGGCTCCCAGACGAACTCAAATGCCTCTTCCATAACGTCCTCGTGCAACCAGTCGCCGAAATAGGCGACGAATGCAAAGCTCAGAAACAGCACAACCAGGGCGATGAAAGGTCCTATCACGGGATGTACCGTCGCATGACTGAGCTCCTGCCTGAACGTCGGGTGCCGGTGCTCTATGTTCTGGGTTTTCCCGACAATCTCTCCGACGGCCGGCCATATGCCCTCCGGCCCGAGTTCCATTTGTCCCGGCCGTGCCCCGTTGATCGAATCAGTGAGCGATTTGATGCCTTCGCCGCTGAGTGCGCATGTCGGGACCACCGGGACGCCGAGCTGTTTTTCAAGCTCGCCGGTATCTATCTCTATCCCGTGTTCAATCGCTTCGTCCCACATGTTCAGCGCCACCACCATCGGCTTGCCCTTCTGCAGAAGCTGAAGCGTCAGGTTCAGGTTGCGCTCCAGGTTCGTCGCATCGACAACGTTGATGATCACGTCGCCCGCTTCCATCATCTCCACGGCCACTTTTTCCGCACGGTTCGTAGGCTCGAGGGTATAGGCTCCCGGAACATCCATCAGTTCGGCCTCCTGCTCCCCCAGTTTCATCTTTCCCCGGGTGAACTCGACTGTGGTTCCCGGATAGTTCGACGCCACCACGTGCGTGCCGGTCAGGCGCGAAAAGATTGCACTTTTGCCGACATTGGGACTTCCCATCAGTAAGATGCGCATAATAACCTCTTGCATCGAAAGGTCGTGAAATGTTTACCCCGCATATTTCATAAACCAAAAACAAAATCTGCACCACGGAGAACGCGTGAAATAAGCGGGTTATACCCCGGACCTCGCCGGTTCCTCGTCGTTGTCTGCCGCCCCTTGCTCTGGCCGCCGCTCCACGTCCGGCTCACCCCGGCTCCCTGCAACCCGGAGGCCGGAGGAAGCCCTTCCATATTTGAGCGCGCCACCACTTAAACGGGGACAATTTCCCTCCGTATCCCCCCACTTCCCGGCAACGCCAGGCTGATAGTTGGCATTCTCCAACACCTTCAGGGATTTTACCATTTTCAAAAAACCGTGTCAACGTTAAGCGCCTGCGGAGGTGTTCCGGGTGGGGCCGGCGTTCCTGCCGGGGCGGGCAGTGTTCCATCCAGGGGTCAATGGTTGCGACAAACTCACTGGAACGTCAGGCGCAGCGCAGACAAAGCATGAGGGGTCGGCGGAGTGCCGCATGGTTGGTACATATCAGCCTTTCAGTTCCTTTGCCGCCGCGGCGGCGTCCTTCAGATAATCGGGATGGTGTTCGAAATCGCCGGGTGCGTCGAGACCGTGGTAGAAACGTGCGACCTTGCATTTCATATTGAGTGTGGACATCCACGTGCGTATGATGAGCGAGGCGCTGTCGAAGAATCTGGTATCGTCCATGGCGCCGATGCACAGGAACATCCCGCTGCGCCTGGGCCGGGGGGGGGAGCCGAGGCGATAAGTTCTGACCCAGAAGCACTGAAAACGGTCGATCATCACCTTGAGCTGGCCGGGGAGGGAAGTAAAATAAACCGGGGCGCTCACAATGATATGTTCCGCTTCCAGACATTGACGGTAGACCTGCTGCATCCGGTCATCGATGACGCATATGCCGGTCTCCCAGCATCCATGGCAGCTCCTGCATGGAGTGATATCCAGTTCGGAGGCCGTTAGAGTTTCGATCTCAGACCCGTCTTGCGCCTTTTGCAGGGCTCCGAGAGCGGATCCGAGGAGACTGTCGCTGTTGCCGCCTCTGCGCGCGCTTCCCTGGATTGCAAGGATCTCAGCCATGGTGTTCTCCTCTGAACGGGGATAAGAAGTACTGTTTCCGTCGTTTCGTTCGACCTGCGGCTGTTGCTTTCCCTGTCGTGCTCCTCAACCACACACATTACAGGGCGCCGATCCGCAGCCTTCGTTCCCGGAGGCTGTCGTTCAGTCGCCATCTCACCACATATTCCCCGGAGGGCACAGCCACACCGTCGACCGTTCCGTCCCATCGCAGTGTTTTGAACCCGGCCCTGCCGTCGTAATCACCAGCCCCGTCCACGTCTTTCTCAAGGAGTACAGCGACTCGTTCCTCCCCGCTGTAAAGCGTGATGCGCAGGGTGCCCCGCCCCCGAACCTGCGTTGCCAGATCAACGGTCTCATCATCGGCAGGGTTGAAGCTCCCCGGAATAGCGGCTGCAAAATTGAGCTCCCTGCTCTCGTAAAGGGGTATGTCGGGAATGATCGGTACGTCTCCGGACGGCACTTTGCGCCTGTCAAAACCGATCGGGCGCCCGGCGACCACGTTTTCGAAGTGCGACCTTGCAATCCGGTTGCGGATACTGTCATCTCCTCGCATCACAACCGTATGTTGCAGCAGGCGCAGCTCCGGGTCAAAATCGGCCAGCGCACTCCAGAGCGTGCCGGCGTCACTGCGTCCGTCAGCTGCCAGGAATTCCGGGTCCTCCAGGTCGCCGTTCCACATGTACAGGTTGGTGCGAACCAGACGTTGCATATCCTGTTCCGTGAAAACGATGCCCGTATGATATGCTTCGACCATCATTCCAACCTCGCCGGCCTGATAACCGGACCGGAACGGGTGCACGGCAATCCAGCCGAGCGGATGGCCCGTCTCAGCATCCAGGTCCCACGGTCCGAAAGGCTCCCAGAAGTTGAAAATATAGCGGTCTTCATCTTCGAAATAACGCATGATACGTTTATACTGGCTGAAAATTTTTCTCGCTCGCTCACGCCAGCGCTCCTCGCCGGTCAGGCGGTACAGTCGCAGGAAAACCACGCCCATTTTCCCGCTTTTGTTCATGTTCTCGGTCCTTTTGAGTTCGGGCACGGTCACAAAAACGTCCGGCTCGTCCGCTCTCACCCACTGGTCCTGCTGTGTATAGACGGCAAATTCACCGTCAACCTCCCAGGAACCGCGCTGGTCCCATTTTTCTATGACGTGCTCTGCCAGCTCGATGTACCCGCGCGCCTGTTCGCCAAAACGCTCTGAGAGTTCGTCTTCCCCGGCAAGAACAACCTCGGCAAACTGCAGCATCGGCTCGATCAGGTTGGCGTCGCCCACCACATGCGGCCCCCTCAGTTCGCCGTCGCCGCCCATTCTTTCTCCGACCCAGCCTTTGTAGCCGTCCGGTTCGGTTTCCATCTCATCAACCAGCCAGTCCAGATATATCCCGAGCTCGTGCAGCCAGGCCGGATCCCCGTAGGCCTCATAAGCCTGAAAAAATGCCCCGATTCCCGATCGGGCATGCCAGCTGAAAAGCTCTCCGTCAGAGCCCTCGAGGTGTGGATTCCTCATCAGGTGGGCGCGGTACCCGGCCGGATCAGGCATTCCGACAGGCCGCGATCCAGCAGGTTCGGGCGTGTGCGTGCAGGAAAGCGAAACAGCCACAATTAAGGGCAGGGCCAACACCAGGGCAAAACGAAGCAGCAAATTCGCAACCATAACGTTCTCCTTTATTAATTCCTTCAAGGCTCCTGTAAAATTAACTAACTATCTTCTTTTAAACGGCTTATACGCGCCGTTTCACTTGCATGTTCCTCCAGGGGATGTTATAATGTAAGTTGTTGATCAAAAAACTTTTAACATTC
>PUMZ01000252.1 GCA_003551565.1 Candidatus Brocadiaceae bacterium
CTCCGGCCTCCTGCATTTCTTTAAGGCGAAGTCGATCAAGTATAAGCGCTTTTGCATAGAGCATCTGGAGCGAATCAACGGTATGGATGACCGAGGCGATCCGGTTTTCCATCGCGCTGCACTGATCCACCATATAAGACCAGTTACGTTCGGGATCAGCGCAATTAATAACATCACCGGCTGTGAGCTCACAGAAAATGTTGTACATCTCCCTATCCGGCTCGACCGCATGGTCGTCATCGGCTGCATAACGGCTGTTGAAATGGAACCCCCCCTTCACTCCCGTTCCGATCAGCCTTGCCACGATCTGGGGCACATTGACTCCCCATGCATGATGGCCCATATCTATCAGCACACCGGCGCAATCACCGAGTGAGCGTGCTATATCGAGCGCCACACCCCAGTCAGATATAACCGTCGAGTAGGTGCCTGGTTCAAACAATTTATATTCAATCAGGTGAGTAACGGAAGACGGAGCGGATTCATATATTTCGGTTAAAGCATCACGTACCATCTTTTCCTGTTCCCAAAGATCACGGTGACCGGGATAAAGGGAACCGTCGGGCAGCCAGTATGTGACGAGGTTGTTGGCGTGCTCGGCAGCTACTTCACAGGCAACCTTGCTGTGTTCGATCATCAGGCTCCTTACGGATGGATCGGGCGAACTGAAACTTCCGTTATGAGTTCCGGATAAAAACAGGGTCGGATTCACGGCGCCGAGTTCCAGCCCCAGTTCCTGAGCAAAGGCCGCAAGCTCCTTAAAATGGTGCGGGCGGATATCTTCGAATTCAACATCTTGCGGCTTGTCCCAGGCCAGGTGCATGGCAATACGCGAACATGCTCCGGTAAGTTTGTTGACCATAGCAGCATCTTTAAGCTTCGCCCAACTGTCCGGAGCAGCCCCGGGCGGAAGAAAATCGCCAAATCGTCCTCCACCAAACGCCCCAAAGACCCATGTGGGTATCTCGACTTCAAATTTCCTGACGGATTCCTTGACTTGTTCGATATCGATGCCGCGTTCAGACAGCAGCTCGGTGAGAAATTCATACCCCTTCTCTGTTCTGACACAATTATCTTTCATAATGAATCTCCTTATGATAAAATTGGATATATGCAGTACAATGAAGGAATGATTCTAAGGAAAAAACCCAAACTTGTCAATAGCATTGCTTACGAGCATTATTGTAAGATTTTTAAAATTCTCCATGAAAAAATTATCAACACACTGTGTGCTGGTTTTTGTTTATGGCGCAGCGATCGCTGCAGCTCTCGTTGCCGACTTGTACGGTAATGAAGAAGGCAACAGGGATAAGCGCTTGAACGCCCTGGAAAAAATAAATTCCTGTTCCAGTACAGGTATTCAAACGGCAGTTTCCGCCCTTACGAAAAATTTAAATGATTGTGACGAAAGTGTAGTTGAAAATGCCATCAACATACTTGAGGGTATCGGGCCTGAAGCAGAAATGGCAGTACCGGCTTTAAACCAAATCGTGCGATCAGGCTCTCCAAAACAGCAACTATCCGCGATAAAGGCTCTGGCGGAAATAAAATCGAAAGAAGCCATCCCAGCCTTAAACACAAGATTGAGAGACGAAGACGGTGATATTTCCCATGCGGCAGCTCGTGCGCTTGATGCCATCTTCCGATATGAGATGCCCGAACTATTGCGAGTTTTTAAGGAACGCGAAAGGTATTTGCGTGTCAAAACGATTGAATTCATTGATCAGTTTGGGATAGAAACCGTGATAGGCGCTTCAGGCTCAATGAAAAAAAAGAACACATCAGAAGTAAGCCGGGCAATCCACGATTCTCTCAACGATATCATCGCCGGACTCGAGAAGCACGGGAGCGCATTTTCTTCACGTGCTCTGCGGCGGTACCTGGAATCGGCCCCCTCATCCCGTCTGAGAGCCCGAGCAGCGTATGCGCTCGGCAAAATAGAGGGGGCTGGAGCGCTGGAACTCTTGCGCTCGCTCCAAGCGCTGGAAACTGCACTTGCGTCACCACAGTGGCTGGTGCGCCGCAATGCCCGTCAGTCCCTTCAACGCCTGGGGCATCGTGCTGAAAAGTGCGATTCGATGAACGAAGACTGGCCGATGTGGCGCCGGGACCCGGCGCGCACCGCGGCCGGACGCTCCCCTCTTCCGGACCGCTTGCACCTCCAGTGGAAACTGGAACTGCCAGTACCGCAGCGTGCCTGGCCACGCCCCGTAGACGATTATGATCGCCTGGATTTCGATCTGTCCTATTCCCCTGTCTCCGACGGAGATCACCTCTTTGTGGGCTCGATGGTCGACGACAGCATAAGAGCATATAATATGAAAACGGGACGTGAGCTATGGCATTATGTGACTGACGGCCCGGTTCGCCTTCCACCACTTTACCACGATGGACGCATATATGCAGTTTCCGATGACGGTTATATTTACTGCTTGGAAAGCGCCGGCGGTGAGCTCCTGTGGAGACATCGCGGCGGTCCGAGTGATCGGCTGGTATTAGGGAACGGGCGCCTTATCAGCCTCTGGTCGGCGCGCGGAGGGCCAGTAATGGCAGATGGTGTGCTTTATTTCGCAGCAGGCATTTGGCCGGCAGAAGGCGTATTTGTGCATGCTTTGGATCCTGTAACAGGCGATGTTCTGTGGTCGAACTCACGTTTGGGAACGCTCTGGGATAGCGACCGCGGTGCATTCGGCACGGTAGCACCGCAGGGAGCTCTGACAGTAGCAGACTCTTATCTCCTGGTACCGGGGGGGCGCACGCTTCCCGCAGTGCTGAATCGGGACAGTGGAGAATTGATGCATTACGCCGGTGGCTTAAGCCGACATGGCGGACATCAGGTTTATGCCGGTAATGATGTGTTTTTCAACGCGGCGGAAGGCCGCATGCAAATGTACAAACTTGCTGACAGCGCACCAGCAGGCCTTGAGGGTGTACAGGTGATAGCGGATGGGGCATATTTCGGTATTGACCGCGATGCTCCTTTCACCTACCTGGACGACGTGGTACCGGTTCATATTGTGCACGATGCTGTTGATGGACTTCAACGTCTGCACCTTCTTGCCGATGACCGTTTGTATGGGAGCGGAAAAGGTGGGCGCATATTTGCACTTTCAACGGACAGAAAAACGGCGAAGCCGTCAATTGAAGTTATCTGGGAAAAAGAGGTCGAGGGAGAAGTCTGCGAGATGATAGCTGCATCCGGCCGGCTGGTTGTGGTGACCAAAGAAGGGAGTATTTTTTGCTTCGGTGAGCGAAAACCTGACGAGGGTCCAACGGTGCATCGCCGCGAACCGCCTGATATCGAGCACAGCGCTGACCAATGGGAGGAGCGGGTAACGAAGCTTCTTTCCCAAAGCAACGCTCAAGTGGGCTATGCAGTGATGGTGGGGATTGGCTCCGGACGGCTGCTGGAGGAACTGGTACATCAATCGGATCTACATATAACGGCTTTTGATCCTGATAAAGCAGTAGTAAAGCGTATGCGGAAGCGATTTTTGGAGTCGGAAGATTACGGACGGCGAGTTACGGTACACCATGGAGACCTGTCCACATGGGAAATCCCGGCATATATCGCGGAGCTGATAGTATCGGAAGATGCGTCGAGAGCAATAGTAGAAGCGGATGGGAATAGAGCGTGGCCAGAGCAGATCTACAGAATTTTGCGTCCCTATGGAGGCATGGCTTACCTGACGGCGAGCGATAAGGGGGAGAAAAATGCGATTGAACAGCAGATTGGGAATGCCCGCCTTACGGGTGAGCGTATGAGTTCGGATCAAGGTGCTGTAATAGTAGTGCGCGAGGGGCCGCCGGCGGGAGCCGGTGAGTGGAGCCACCAGTATGGAGATGCAGCTAACACCGCTTACTCGTCCGATGAACGGGTGCGGGCGCCGATGGGGTTGTCCTGGTTCGGCGGGCCCAGCAATGAGCGGACACTGCCGGACGCGATGGGCGGACCTGTACCACAGGTTGCAGGAGGGCGTATGGTGATTATGGGGGCGGACCATATCAGCACGCGCTGCGTTTATACGGGCAGGCAAAAGTGGTCGGTTGAGCTTGAATCGGTGGGCGAGTTCTTCACCAGCAGCGAACATGAGGCGCGTCAGGCCGGAGGGGAGTATTATGTGGAGTTCCCGCACGCACCAGGGGCGGCATTCATAGGCAGCCCTTACATTACTCTGCCGGATTCCGTGTACGTCATCCACAATGATCGCTGCCTGAAGCTGGATGCGGAATCAGGAGAGCAAATCGCCGGATTCGATCTGCCTTCCAGGAAGATACTGCGTGAGTTGGCAGGCGAAGAGGCCTCATACGCAGAGCGCATCGTTATAGAAAAAGAACAAAAGAACCAGAATTCGGATTCGCAGAAACACTGGGGTGTTATCCGGATATGGGATGATTACCTGGTGGCGGGCGCCTACCCTCATTTTTTCGACGACGAACGACCAGGACGGAGCGGCAGCTGGAATATGACATCAAGTGAGTTTATCGTAACGCTGGACCGGCACAGCGGGGAGATAAAGTGGGTAAGAGGTTCATCTTACGGATTTCGCCATAACGCTATAGCGGTAGGGGACGGACGTGTTTACGTGATCGACAACCTGTCTCCTCGTATACATGAAAGGCTTGCCCGGGAAGGACTTGAACCGGACCGAATGCCGGAAATTCGCGCGATTGACATCGAAACGGGCGAGGTGCTGTGGCGTCACGACGGCCTTGATGCCAACCTCGAGCTTGATGGAACCGGAGGACATGTTGATACCGGGGTAAATGCCGGACAACTGGGGATAGAAGGCAATGCCCCAAGAACTATAGAGTTATGGGCTTACGTACGTGAAATAAAAAGAGAGGGGCTTTTCTCTTTGGGAACGATCGGCTCCTCGGAAAAGGATTTCAGCTTGCGGGGTAGAAGAAACGGAGAATGGCGTGTTCAATATTGGGGTAGAGCCGATTTTGATTTTTCATGGCCGGTGGAAAACCAATGGGTCCACTTCGCACTGGTGCATACTGGAGAAAAATCGATAGTTTATGTAGATGGGGAGAAAGCGGCCTCTGCATACCGGGAATTGAATACTTCTCCCGATGGGTCTTTCCGGATAGGAATTTGGCGAAACTCCGGGTTCCAGGGGATGTTAAGAGACGTGCGCATCTGGAACGTAGCGCGCACTAAATCGGAGATAAGGGAAAATATGCACGAATCCCTTTCGGGAGAAGAAGAGAATCTGCTCGGCTTATGGAAGCTTAATGAAGGGCATGGCACAGTTGCCCGCGACAGTACTCCGGAGGGGAATGATGGTCGGATAAAGGGAGGATTCTGGGGAGAGGCTTTCGGTACCTGGCTTTCTTACTCATCCGCTCACAGTCTGCTGTTGCAGAGCGGGCGCCGGAATGCAGATGGACCCCTGGAGGATGAACCGGACACCCGGGTTTCCACACTTGACGCCCACAGTGGCGAAGAACTGTGGCGTTTCAGCGGCCCGCAAGCCCGCCACAG
>PUMZ01000190.1 GCA_003551565.1 Candidatus Brocadiaceae bacterium
GGCGGGTGTGCGGGCAACGGTTGTTGCAGGATTTCATATATCTGGTCCGTTGACGCGGCTTGATCGATCCGCGCGAGTATGCCCGGCACGCGAAGTGTATTTGCGATGTCGGCCATCATGGTGACGTGCTCTTCGCCATATTCTCTTCCGCATACGCTCAGAATGACGAGGTTGACCGAGGTGTCGCCGGGGGAATCCCAGGGGATGCCCCGGCGACTGTAACCAAGAACCAGGGCCGGTTTGCCGAATCCGGGCAACAGGGCATGGGGGAATGCTATGCGTTCCGAGATCCGGGAACTGAGCAATTCCTCGCGTCGCCGTATCGCTTCCATAACTTCGCCGAAATCGAGATCTTTGTGCTGGTTGCAGAGGGTCCCGATCATTTCCCGCAGCACGCCGTGCTTGGTCTGTTTTTCGAGATAAAGGATGGCTCCGCGGTTCAGATACTTTTCCATTTTTCCCCCGTAATCATGGCTTTCAGAGCCAGGCGCCGCGGGCTCTCCTTATTCCGCACCTTCCATTTCAAGGGATTCTCTTCCGGCCGCAAGGATTATAGGTTGGAGCCCCGGCAGTGTCAAATTATCCATGCATGAGAAGTTATCTCAGCGCCTCATGCGCCAGAAGAGATTGCTTCCATTTTGTGCCTGCACTGAATCCACCCAACCCTCCATTGGCCCGGACAACTCTGTGGCATGGTATGAAAATCGGGAAAGGATTCCTTGCCGCGGCCCGGCCGGCGGCTCGCGCACCTTTCGGACGCCCAACCATCCTGGCAACATCCCCATAACTCAGCGTCCCGCCAAAAGGGATGTCCATAAAAACCCGGTAACACCTCCTCTGGAAGGGGGTGGCCGGCGCCATCTCCAGTCTTTCCATCGGCACATCCGCCGGCTCAGCAGCAAAATAACGGTCCAGAAAACGGGTCAATGCATCCCCCGCATCCGGTCCGTCACCAAGCAATGAGGAAGCCGCTTGCGGCGCAAACACGCCCGGCTCCACTTTTTGCAGAAGGCCGTTCAAAACCGTTAAATGTATATCCCCGAACGGGCTCTTGTAGGTGAAATTCTCCATCCCGTTTTATTCCAGACATGCCGGGGAGTGTCTCCCCGGTTCATCTCCGGCAGTCGCCCTGTGTGGCCGGCGATGCGGAATACGGCGAGGATCATCCCGCACCCTACCCGGCGGAAATCACAGCGTCAAAAAACCCAACCGGCGCTCCTGTAAGCGCAAAAATGCGGCCCCGCCCCCTTGCTGCATACCCGGACAGCGAACTTTATTCCGCTGTTATAAACGTTTTCAGGCGAGCTGCTTCCCCGGATGCCGGAACGTCATTCCTGCCGCATTATACCAAAGGGCTGCGTGCCCATGCGAACATCCCCCTCCTCACCGTTGACCCGCAATACGGCCCTGATATAGCCTGCGCGGGCGGAGTCCCGGCCGAGTTCCGCTTTTTCGCCCCGGGCAATAATACGACCTCCGGAGACCCATTCTATGCTATCGTATTGCACTGCTTCAATGCGGATGGTCCCTTCGTGCCGATCGACGGTGATGGCTTCGATTTCGGGCGGCGCCGGGCCGTCATGACCTGCCGAAGCGTAGACGTAGAAAAACCTGCCTTCCTCCAGGCTTTCCCGAACCGTATCAGCAGACAACTCGGGCAGCAACAAAACGTTCCAGTTACGGCCCAGGTGCCCCATACTGTGCATGTCATCGTTTGAGAATCCCCATACCGGCGGTCCCTCCGGCATGAGCTCAGTCAACACCGCGTCCCAGGTGTCACGATCGCCGGGATAACGGTCGCCCTGGTTGTATATTTCCATCCCGATCAGCTCATCCCAAGCCCTGTAGAGTTTTGCGTAATCTTCCACCTCCCAGTTGTAACGTCCGGGATGGAACATCACGGCAAGGCCCTCCTGTTCCCGCACGTCGGCGAGCGTGCCTTCAACATCTTCGCGCCCCGGCACATCGCAGAAATAGGTGCCCATATGGTGATGGCGCGAGGGCTCGGCGCCCTGCACGGCAACCATGCCCAATTCTTCCGGATCCCGGTCAAAGGCCGTCCATGGCCAGGTCACGAGGTTGTGATCGGCGAGGGCGAGGACGGTGTAATCGCGCTTGTTGTATTCGTCGATCACACGGGCCGGGCTCATCCTCCCGTCGCTTTGGGTGGTATGTGTGTGGAAATTGCTTTTATGGCGCTGATATTCCTCCCAATCCACGGTTTCATAGGGATTCGAAATCTCCCATGTTTCTGCATTCGCCGGGCGAGACGTTGCCACAGATGCAACGGCGGCTATCAACGCAAGGACAAACAACGTGATCCGGGCATACTTGCGCTTCCCTGCAAGGTAATATTGCACAGCGACACCTCCTTGAATAAACCTGTAGGGCCTTTCGCTCAATCATCCTCCAAACCAACCATTGGACCGGACAACTGCATGTGCAAGGTGGCTCACTTCCCTTACTCTCTTGCAGATGATTCCAAACGATGTTTGCAATGCTCCGGTGGATGATACTTTTTTCGCATGAGAATTGCTGTTGCATCTTTGAGTGTAATGGACGATAGGACGATACGTCAAATGAGTCATCGGTGAACCGGTTCGCTTATTTCACGCGTTCTCCGTGGTGCAGATATGGCAGAAAGCAAACGCGGCCTGCCTTTATTGATAATAGACTTCTGTCCGTTCGGAGGCAGAAAACCGTCAGCTCCCGTCGCTTGACAGAAAGTTGGAGATCGCATACAATCGTCGCTGCGTTGATAGAGAAGGTGTCCTGCAATCATGAAAGGAAAACAACCAACAGCGGCCGGAACTTTCCGGTGCAACCTGCCTGCTACGTGTCTCAGCGTTGCGCTCGTGGTCTTTATGACCATCGGCATAGAAGCCCTGCATCCGCTGTTTCACTGCCACGAAACGGCACACTGCGGTTCTCCGTGCGAAAGCCGGCAAGACGCGGAGAGATATATCCAGGCAGCAAGCGACTGCGGGTGCCCGATCTGCGAGTCCCCTTATCATTTTAAGGCGTCGTGCCCGGACGGGTGCGAAGACGCTTTCCGCCGCATCTGCGAAGCCGGACAACCGCATTTCCTTCGGTTTATCCTGCCCAGATTGTTGTTCCAATCCCACAGCCCCCGCGCTCCACCCGCGTAAAACCTGCCATCCGTCAAACTCTGTTTTCAGTGCTGGGGATTCTTTTCACGTCGGAATCTATATCAGGCGGAGGCCTCATATCAATTCCAATCCCCGTTTTCAACAACACATTGTACGTAAGAAGCCTATCCAAAAATATTATTGAACGAGGAGGAATGAAAGATGCTTGCAGGATGTTTCATTCAAAAGACGGGACGTCTGGCCATTTTAACGGCGGCTTCCATTATGATATTGGCAGGAGGTCGTTTGGCCGCGGAGCAAAACGAAGATGATTCTCTTGAGGCGGCGCTGGGACGTGTGCGCGCCGAGCGGGATGAAGATGTCACCGGTTTTTCCGCCGCCGTGTCCCGGCGGGTGCGCGATAACTGGCAGAGCATGAATCCGGACATCAGCGTCATCATCGACGCCGTCTATCAGAACGATACCTCGGGACGGGGCTTGTCCGAGATACTGGAGGATATCGACGGCTTCGGCATCGGACACGGTCACAATGGAGGCCACGACCACGGTATCGACCGCGGGTTCAACTTGCGCGAGATCGAATTGGTTTTCAGTGCCGACGTCGATCCCTACTTCACTTCGGATGTTGTGCTGGGCATCCATGGCGACCACATCGACATCGAGGAGGCCTATGTGCGCGACACGTTCATGCCGGGCGGGTTGCAGCTGAAGGCCGGCAGGTTTTACAGCAACATCGGACGCATCAATTCCCAGCATGCTCATGACTGGGATTTTGTGGACCGCCCGCTGGTCAATGAGCAGATGTTCGGTGATCACGGCCTGCAGGAAACCGGCGTGCAGCTTTCATGGCTGGCACCGCTGCGTCGTACGCACCTGCTTTCGGGAGTCGAGGTGCTGCAGGGCGAAAACGAACCATCTTTTGAAAACGACGAGGGCCACAGCGGGCCGCGCCTGGGCACGGCATGGATGAAATACAGTCCTGATGTTCTCCCGCCCAACCACGAGGTGCAGTTCGGCACATTCGGCGGGTACGGGCGCAAGAGCGAGCATCACAGCCGGCGGATTGTGGATGGTTACACCCACTTTACGGGGGTGGATTTCGTGTACAAATACCGACGTCCCGGGCAGCGCTACGGGCAGGGCAACGTGACGTTGCAGGGCGAGTACATGCACAGACGCACGAGCATGGATTACGTGCGAGCGCGCGATGACAGCGATGATCCCTGGGATCGCGACCATCCGTTCGTGGGCAGCAAACAGTATGACCGCCAGGACGGCTATTACCTGCAGGGTGTCTATGGTTTTGCGCCGCGCTGGCGTGCCGGTCTGCGCTGGGACCACATCGGACTTGCAAATTCCAGCCGCCGTGCGGGAGGGGATAAAAGGCGGTATGACGACACCTACCGCGGCAGCGCTATGCTGGACTTCACCCCCTCGGAGTTCTCGCGTTTCCGTCTGCAGGGCGGACGCGGGATTTATCAGCACGACGGGCGGCGGGAAGGCGTTTGGGACGTGCAGTTCCAGATGATCATCTCGCTCGGTGTCCACGGCGCCCATGATTTCTAGCGCAGACATCGGCATTTTATATTGCTGCGCATTTTCGAGCTGCTTCGAAGTAGCAACGTCGCCCGCGCATTGCCGAGGGCGACACAAAAAACTTAATCAAAAAAAGGAGAAAAAGATGATGATAAAGGCAAATATTTTGAGGCGTATTCTGAAGCTGGCGCTACCGGCCCTGCTGGCAGTATGTGCTGTCTTTGCGGCCCCCGCGCGGGCCGGGGAACTCAATGTGGTGACCACCACAACGGATCTGGCCTCGATCGCGCAGTTCATCGGCGGCGATCTGGTCGATGCCACGCCGATATGCGCCGGCGAAGACGATCCGCATTACCTCGAGGCGGCGCCGAGCTACATCACGACCGCACGCCGCGCCGACCTCTGGATCAGCGTGGGCATGGACCTCGAAATCGGCTGGGAACGCCCGGTCATCGACGGCTCGCGTAACCGAAGTATCCGGCCGGGCACGGAGGGCTACCTCGACGCATCGGAAAATGTTATAAAAATCGAAATACCCGAGGGCCGCGTCACCTATGCGATGGGCGACGTGCATCCGCAGGGCAATCCGCATTACTGGACTGACCCGCTGCAGGGCCGTATCGTGGCCGATGCGATCGCCGAACGTCTGGCAAAGCTCGCACCGGAGCTCAGTGAGACGTTCAGCAGTAACCTGAAAAGGTTCCAGGACGAGATCGATCGCCGCACGTTCGGCGCCCGGCTCGTTGATGAGGTGGGCGGAGAGCGGCTCTGGGTGCTCGAGCTGGAAGGTCGCCTCGATTCTTATCTGGAGGAGAACGATCTGGCCGATCAACTCGGCGGATGGAAGGAGCGCATGCGCCCCTTCGAAGGGGCGGAGATCGTAACGTTCCACAAAAACTGGGGCTATTTCGCGGAGCGCTACGGGCTGGATATCGCTATCGAGCTCGAGCCGAAGCCCGGCATCCCGCCGGGCCCGCGTCACCTGCGAGAAGTCGTAGAACTGATGAACGACCGGGATATCGGCGTGATCATCATGGCGCCGTTTTACCCCAGGCGCGGCGCGAATTTCGTGGCGCAGCGCACGGGGGCGGACGTTGTCGTTACCGACCTCTCCGTGCCGGGAAGAAGTCCGGAGGCCGGAAGCTACTTTCAGCTTCTCGACAACATGGTGGAAACCTTTGCATCGGCGCTCCGGTAGGAACGTTGCAATCCGGACCCGTTCCCGGTCGCATCAAGCGCCGGGAACGGGTCATAAGGAACACGTTTGGCGTTCATACGCAGTCAGGAAAGGACCTGAAAGGTTGGTAAAGCCTTTCAGGCGCGATTCAATGGAGTAAGAAGGGAGCAAAAAAATGTCAGAAAGTCATTCGAACGGGAAGAAGATATTGATGATGGGCAGCCCCAACGTGGGGAAAAGCGCCCTGTTTTCACGCCTGACCGGAACGCACGTGGTGGCTTCCAATTATTCCGGCACAACGGTGGAGTTCGTTCGCGGCAAGCTCAAAATGGATGGAGAGACGGCCGAGCTCATCGATGTGCCGGGCTCTTACTCACTGGACCCGACCAACCGGGCGGAAGAGGTGGCCGTGGATATGCTGAAGGACGGCGACCTGATCATGGCGGCCGTTGTGCTGGTTGTCGGCGGCGGACTGAACCATATGCTTCTTGCTTTCGGGCTGTAGTCTCAAATGAACACCGGTGATAAAAAAAATCAGAAAAAGTTTCTCCTGCTTCTTTGCGTCGCTGCGTTGTCCGGGGCGGCCGCTCTCGGACACCAGGTGGTCTGGGTGCGGGCGATGGTCGATGTGCTGGGCGGCAACGCCGATACGTTTTCCAAAGTGATCGGTGCGTTCTTTATCGGCCTGGCACTCGGCGCCGGCGCGGCATCGGTGCGTCTGCCCCGGCCCTCCCGCCGCTGGTTCTGGCTCCTGGTGGCCGAACTCGGCGTATTGGCTCTTGCGTGGCCGATACTTCTTGTTTATCCCGTCTCGGAGTGGTTTTATGGCAATCTGGCTTTCGGCCGAATTCTCCAGTGGATGCTGCCATTGGTTCTTGTCACTCCGCCGGCGGCTGTCATGGGACTTTTCCTCCCGTGGCTGTTCCATGCCATGGAACTTGAACGTGAACTGACCCCCGGGCGCGCTGTTGCCTTGTATGCCGTCAATACGCTCGGCGGTGTCGGTGCTATCGCCGGCGTGATACTCGTGCTTCTGCCCTCCCTGGGTCTGATAAGAACTGCACTCAGCGTTATGGGCGCTAACGCCCTGGTTGTCATCGTTTTCCTGTTGCTCCACCTTCTGCGCCGACCGGTAACGGTTAAGAAAATTCGCGAGCGGCCGGCGCCGGTGGAAGACGCTCGGCGGGTTCTGCCGACGCCCGGCCTGTTCATCCCATCGCTGGCCTTTGCCTCCGGTTTTGCGATGCTGGCGCGCGAGGTTCTCTTCCAGCATCAGGTCGCTCAGATCAGTGTCAATTCGCTCTACTCAAGCGGCTCCGTGCTTGCCGGAGTGCTGCTGTGTCTGGGGCTGGCCTCGTTGCTGGTACCGCTGCTCGTACGCTATGCGCATTCCGTCGTGAAAATGCTCACCGTGGTTCTTTTTCTGACGGCTTTTTTCGTGGCATTTCAACCGGTCTTTTTCCATTTATTCGGGGGACTGGAGGGCATCCCCTATGGTGGCGTGACCCCCTTTGAATACGGACGCCGCCTGCTGGGGCGCGCACTTGTCGCCATCGGACCGGCCGTGCTGATTGGCGGACTGGTCTTTCCACTCCTGATTCACCATGTGACACGCAGCGGAGAGAACGATTCAGGACGCGCTGTCGGACGTCTGCTGCTGTGGAACGGTCTGGGCGGCTGGCTTGGGCCGGAAGCGGCCAATCTTTTTTTCGGCCCCACGTTCGGACTCTGGCAGAGCCTGCCTCTGCTCGGCGCCATGTATCTGTTGTTCGCCATCTGGCTGGTTTTTGTGGCCCGTAAAAGACGTCCCCGAATGCTACATCGATTAAAACCCGTTGCTGCTATTTGGCTTGCCCTGCTCGTATTTGCCGGCGGGATGTATGTATCGCGAGACCTGCCGCACGTCAATCCCGGAACAACGTCCGGAAAATCTGAAGTACTCGACTACCGTGTCGGCCATGAGGGGGTGATAGCGGTTGTCGAGAACAATGGCCACCTGCGGCTGATGCGCAACAGCACTTATACGCTCGGCGGTACGCGGGCGCAGGCGCACCAGGAACGTCAGGGGCTGCTGCCGCTGCTGCTGCATGAAAATCCCAAAACGGTTGGAGTGCTCGGTACGGCCACCGGAAGCACACTGGCCGGGACAGCGCTGCATCCGGATGTGGCCCGTATTGAAGGGATCGAAATATCGCGCGACACCTACAGGTTAGCACGAGCGCATTTCACCTCATTCAACCGGAAAGTCTTTTCGGATCCCCGGGTCGATATGATCATCGAAGACGCAAGGTGGGTGGTGGCCAACCGGCGCAACTATTACGACGTCGTTGTCGGTGATGTGTTTATGCCATGGAAGACCGGTACGGGGCGGATGTATACCCGGGAGCATTTCCGGTCAGTCAAAAAATCGCTCAAACCCGGCGGGGTATACTGCCAGTGGTTCGCCATGTTCCAGCTCAGCGAATCACAGTTCTGGACGATCCTTTCGACCTTTCAGGACGTCTTTCCCGAGACGGTTCTGATCTCCGTCGATTTCTTTTCGGAGAGACCAATTGTGGGTCTGCTCGGCGGTTTTTCTCTGACAGATCATGACTGGAACATAACACGCAAAAGCGCCGGGCGGCTGCGTCAAAAAGCTCTGACCGGCGATCCACTGCTCCGGCACGTGGAAGGCGTGCAGATGCTGATGCTGGGCAATGCCCCCCGCCTGCCCGGGAATACGCCGCGCAACACCCTGCGCAATGCTTATGTTGAACTGCAGGCTGGCAGGAACCTGCTGACAGGGGCGGAGCCGTGGTTGACCGGACAGTCCTACCGCAAGTTTGTGTCCATGGTCCGAGAAAATTCCGCACCACTTATCCCTTTCGATCACAGATCAGCACAGTTCTTCGTCGAACTCGATTCAGTAACGGAAAGAGCGTTGAAAGAGGAAGATCCGGCGGTGATGACAACGATCCCCGAGATTATCGTGCGGCTCCCGGAAGCCTTTCTGTCGGACGCCGGCGCCGAATGGCGGACATGGCCGTCGGGCACCCGTCCGGTACTGGAATATATCTTTAAAACAGGAGACGACTGACCATCCCCGGGTTCAGTCATTTAATTGGAAATGAACGAAAAAGCAATCATACAATGCGAAAACGTGACACTTGCTTACGGACGCGAGGTGGTGCTGAGCGGGGTTTCGTTTGATATTTCCGACGGCGCCTTTCTGCCGTTTGTGGGTCCGAACGGCGCCGGAAAAACCACGCTCCTTCGCGCGATACTCGGTTTGGTGAAGCCAAGCCGCGGCGTCATAAAGACACCGTTCGACCGGCAGGTGGCGGGCTACGTGCCGCAGAACAAGGCCATCGACCCGATTTATCCGGTGCCGGTGCGACGGATAGTGGCTATGGGGCTGTATCCCGGGCTCGGTGCGCTGAGGCGTCCGAAAGCAGAAGGTAAAAAAAAGGTCGACAGCGCCCTGGAGATGTTTTCTCTTACCGAACACGCCGACAAAACTTTCGACCTGCTTTCGGGCGGCATGAAACAGAAGGTTATGCTGGCGCGTGCGTTTGCAAGCGGCGCCGAGGTTTTCGTGATGGACGAGCCGACCTCGGAACTCGATGCCGGGGCCGAACACGCAGTTCTTGAGCATCTGCACCGGCTGACCCGTGACCAGGGGAAAACCGTGCTGTTCGCACATCACGGCGTCAATCATATAACCGGCTGGTCAACCGAGGTGTGCCTGGTGGAACGCGGAAAGGCGCAGATTGTTTCCGCCTCCCGGGTTCGGGACAAAGCGAGCTGGATACGAAACCTGACAAAACACAGGGAGAAATATCATGAAAACGACATATCTTATTGATAAAATTCCGTTCCGCCGGAACCTTTATTCCAGGGAAAAACCGAGGTGCAGCAAATGGACAACATGATATTTTTACTTGAGACTTTCCCCCATGCGGTGGCCGGCGGATTGATCATATCGACCGTTTGTTCGCTTCTGGGGGTGTTTGTTATACTGAAGCGGATGGTTTTCATCGGCATAACGCTCTCGCAGGTCGCCGTATGCGGGGTGGCCGCGGGGCTCGTGCTGGGTATCCACCCGTATATCGGCGCGGTTTTGCTGACCACCGCCGCCGTGATCGCACTTTCCTATCCGTTCGAGTCCGCGCGCATTCCCCGCGACGCGTTGCTGGGAATCCTGTTTACCGGCGCTTCGGCACTGAGCATTCTGATCGTATCCCAAAGTGGATTCGGGCTCCATGAAGTCCAGGGAATGCTTTACGGCGATCTGATATTCACCAACCCGCTGGATCTCGCCGTCACAGCGGGCGTGCTGTCCCCTGTGATCCTGTTTTTATTGATGTTTCTCCGGCCCACGCTGAATGTGTTCATGGACCGCGAGGCCTCGCAGGTACTTGGTATCCGGACGCGGTTCTGGGAGCTGCTGTTTTTCGTTGCGTTGGGGCTGGCGATTTCAGTGTCGTCGCAAACTGCGGGATCGCTCCTTGTTTTCTGCTACCTTGTCGTGCCCTCTTCGACCGCACTGCTGATAAGCCGGCGTCTGGGTGCCGTTCTGGCGATTTCCGCCGTTTGCGGGGCGGCGTCCACAATCTCGGGGCTTTATTTCAGCGCGATGCATGACCTGCCCACCAACCACATCATTACGGCCTCTTCGTGCGCTCTGCTTTTGATCCTCATCCAGCCGCGGATATTCAGGATAATCATTAAAAAATGCTTTGCACTCCGTCAATAGGAACGCATCGTGGGACAGGGAAGGTGCTTCCTGACTGCGGCTTTCCTGCGGGCAGGCTGAAAAACAGCCATCTCCTGTGCAGGCGGAAGACTTTCGGTTGACATTCGGGGATATTTTCACTTATAAGTAAGTACCTGCATGGCAACCTGGCGGCATGCGGTTTGTGCTGGATTGCCTTAAACCGCATATTTTATAAGCCAACGACAACAGTCAAGATAATCGATGTAACAACAGTATGGTGGGTCGCTTTCTTTCAAGCTTTCTGCTGGGAAAGATGTTGTTTTTTACTGCAACTTAAAGGATGGACCACAATGGCGAAGAATAATAAAAAAGAAAGCCACCCGACCGTTCGCGCGGAGGGGGGGCGGGACGAAGGCAAGAGGTGGTTTCTTTCGGAGTCCGGATTCCATGATATCGGCCGCAGCTCGGAGAACTCGATCGTCCTCCGGGACAAGACGGTATCCAAACGCCATGCCCTGCTGGAGAATATCGATGGAATCTGGTTTATCAGCGACCTTGAAAGCAGGCATGGCACTTTTGTGAACGGCGAACAGATCGATCGTAAAAAGGGGCTTTTCTCGGGCGATAAGATACGGATCGGGGAGAGTGTTCTGATTTACGAGGATGATTGAGAATTCTGCGGGGGAGAACATCGTGATAAAAGTCAGCATTGTCGGGGCCAGCGCGTATACCGGTTGTGAGTTGATCGATATCCTCCTGCGCCATCCCGAAGTGGAAATCGTCCACCTGGGCGGGCGCCGGGAGGGACGGCCGGAGATATCCGGGATCTTCCCGTCGCTGCGCGGCCGGTGCGACATGCGTCTCGGCGGGCCGGGGCCGGATGATGCGCCGGAGAAACCGGATGTCGCCTTTTTTACCCTCCCCCACGGGATCAGCCAGCAGTATGTGCCCGAATACCTCAAAGCGGGCGTCCGGTGCATCGATTTCAGCAGCGACTACCGTTTTGCCGATATCGGGGTGTACCGGGAGCATTACGGCGAGCATGGGGACCCCCAGAACGTCGCACGCGCGGTCTACGGCATACCGGAACTGTTCAGGAACCGTATCAAGGGAGCCGACCTGGTGGCGAATCCGGGCTGCTATCCAACCTCGGTGCTGCTGGGACTGGCCCCGCTCCTCGGAACCGGAACGATCGGTGCCGGCAACATCGTCGTCGATGCGAAGAGCGGCGTCAGCGGCCGGGGCAACAAGCCGAGTCCGGGTTCCCTTTACTGCGAGTGCAACGAGAACATAACGGCCTACAGCATAGGCGCCCACCGCCATGCGCCCGAGATGGAACAGGGGATCCGCATGCTGGGCGGGGAGGGGGCCGGAGTGCTTTTTGTCCCGCACCTGGTGCCGATGGACCGCGGCATCCTGAGCACCATTTATGTCGGGCTGACCGAAGATGCCGATCCGGCCGGGATTCAGTCCACCATGGCCGATTATTATGCGGGCGAGCCCTTCATCAGGGTTCTGCCCGCCGGACGCCAACCCGCAACCAAAAATGTTATGCGCACGAACTACTGCGATATTGCCGTTGAGCCGGTCGGAGGGGGGAGGGCCGTGATCACATCGGCCATCGACAATCTGGGCAGGGGGGCCGCATCGCAGGCGGTGCAGAACATGAATGCCATGCTGGGACTGGACGAAGCCCTGGGGCTGAGATGATCCGCGCGCCCTTGCCCGGATTGCGCCTGCTGCGGATCAAAGTTGGGAAATGGCGGTTCGGGGGATTTTGAAAACAATATGACCGGTACGGAACGGAAAAAATCGCCGTCGCTCATACTGGGGGTGATCGGTTCCGACTGCCATGCGGTCGGGAACCGGATCCTCGATATGTTTTTCACCGGCGCCGGATTCAGGGTTGTGAATCTCGGGGTCATGGTCTCGCAACGGGAGTTCGTCTCCGCCGCCGTCGAAACGTCTTCCAGCGCCATCCTCGTCTCTTCCCTTTACGGCCACGCCGAGCTGGACGGCAGGGGGCTGCGCGATGCATGTGCTGAAGCCGGCATCGGCGATATTCTGCTCTATATCGGGGGCAACCTGACGGTGGGCGCTGCGCCTTTTGAAGAGGTTGAGAGCAGATTCATCGCTCTGGGATTCGATCGCGTCTTCCCCGCCGATGTCGAGCTCCAATACGCTTTGGACTGCCTCAAGAGTGATCTGAAAAAAAGGGGGGCGTTGTGAGCCGAATCGCATTCCTGGTCGATATAGGCAGCACCTTTACAAAAGGAGTCGCAGTCTCCCTCGACGGGCCCGAAATCCTCGGCAGGGCGCGGGTGGCAACCACGACGGAGCAGCAGGAGGGGGTCGGTCGGGGGTTCGAAGAGGTGAGGGCCGGGCTGCTGGATCGCGCGGGGGCCGTTGCGTTCGATCTCACGTTGGCTTCAAGCAGCGCGCACGGCGGGCTGAGGGTGATCGCACTGGGACTGATGCCGGAGCTGACCGCAAAAGCTGCGAAGATGGCATGCCTGAACGCCGGAGCGCGCCTGCTGGCCTGTTATTCGCACCGCCTGGGAGATGAAGACCTTGCGGAAATCGATGGGAAAAAGCCCGATGTCCTCCTGCTGGCCGGCGGCACCGACGGCGGGGATACCGGGTGCGTGGTGCATAACGCGCGCAGCTTGTGCCGGCTGCGGCATGCACCGGTCATCTTGTATGCCGGCAACTGCGAGGCGGCCGATGACGTGCGTTCCATCTGTGCGGGGCGGGACGTGTTCTTTACCGAGAACGTGCTCCCGGAACTCGACACACTGAATATCGGGCCTGCAAGGGAGAAAATGCGCGAGATCTTTCTCTCCCGCATCGTTTCAGCAAAAGGTCTGGACACCGTGACCGGCCGGGTCGACGGAAGTATTGTACCGACGCCTCTGGCGGTTTTGAACGCCCTCTCCCTCCTTTCGCAGGGCACGGATTCTTCGGCTGGCCGGGGCGAGTTGATGGCGGTCGATGTCGGGGGCGCCACCACCGATGTCTGTTCGGCCTGTTCGGGCGCGCCGGCCGCCGCCAACACCGTTCTGAAGGGGGTTCCGGAGCCGTATTTCAAGAGGACCGTTGAGGGCGATATCGGCATGCGATCTTCCCTGCAGGGGCTTGTCGCAACGGAGGGCGAAGACCTGAGCACGGAAGCCCCATCAATGTGGGATTGGATCGGGCAGGCGGACTCCCGGGCCGGGCGCCTGCCCGAAAGTGAAGAAGCGTTCGCGTGCGATGCGGTCCTTGCCGCCCGTGCCGGCGCCGTCGCGATCGAAAGACACTGCGGCCGCCTGACCGAGCATTATTCGCCGGCCGGAAGGGTTTTTATCCAGGAGGGCAAGGACATGCGGGGCATCAGCACGATCATCGCTACCGGCGGGGTCTTTGCCTGCAACAGCGAGGCCGCTGCACGCCTGGAGCGGAACCTGAAAGGCGGGAGCATGCACGTGCTGGGCCCGTCTTCGCCGCAGATCGTTCCGGATAGCGATTATATCCTTTACGCGGCCGGGCTGCTCGCTTCCCGCGCGCCGGATGCCGCATTGTCGCTCATGCACGGGAGTCTGATCAACGATGGAGCTTAAAAACAGCAGGTTGGAGAAAAAAGCATTCGAGCGTGTGCGCACGGATGAAGTCCTGAATTCCTGGGCGACCGGGAAAGACCTGACCATCTCCGGCGGGATATCGTACCAGGAGCGGCTTCCCCGTTCGAAAAGGTTTTCCCGGGCGCTGGATACGGCGATGAAGACGGGGCGGACGCTCATCCAGCCGCGGGCGGGCGTCGGACTGGTTGGGGAACATATCAGTTTGCTCAGGAGGCTGGCGGAGGAGGGAGGGGCGGACCTTTTGCCCACCACCATCGACAGTTACACGCGTCAAAACAGGTACAGGGAGGCGGAGGATGCGTTGAAAGAAAGCCGGAGCGCGGCGCGTTCGTTCCTCAACGGCTTTCCCGCCGTTAATTACGGCGTGGAGGGGTGCAGGAAGGTGATTGAATCGCTCGACAGGCCGGTGGAGATACGCCACGGGACCCCAGACGCACGACTTCTGGCTGAAATTGCCCTGGCCTCCGGGTTCACATCCTTCGAAGGGGGAGGGGTATCCTACAATATACCGTATGCGAAAGATGTTCCCCTTGCAAAAAGCCTCCTCGACTGGCAGTATGTCGATTATCTCTGCGGACTGTATGGGGAAGAAGGCGTGGTGATCAATCGCGAACCGTTCGGGCCGCTCACCGCCACGCTGGTGCCGCCTTCGATTGCTAACGCCGTTTCGATTATCGAGAGCTTGCTTGCCGCCGAACAGGGGGTAAGGAACATAACGGTCGGCTGCGGTCAGGGGGGGAATCTGTGCCAGGATATGGCGGCGCTGAGAGTGCTCCGGCGGAAGGCGGAAGATTACCTCGGCGCCGAAGACTACGATGTGTCCGTAAGCACCGTCTTCCACCAGTGGATGGGCGGCTTCCCGTTGGATGAGTCCCGCGCCTTTGCGGTTATCGCCTGGGGCGCAATGTGCGGCGCGCTTGCCGGGGCGACAAAAATTATCGTCAAGACCCCCCAGGAAGCGATGGGCGTGCCGTCGGCCGAAGCAAATATCAAAGGGTTGAAAACCACCAGCCAGATGGTGAGTATGCTGGAGCAACAGTTCGTCGCCGACAGTGCGGAACTCGAAGAAGAAGAGGACCTTCTGGGAAGGGAAACGGACTGCATATTGAAAAAGGTTTATGAGCTGGGCGGAGGCGACTGGGCGGCGGGGACGGTGCGCGCTTTCGAGGCGGGGGTGCTGGACGTGCCGTTTGCGCCCGCAAGGGCGAATCCGAACAGGGTCCTGCCCGCAAGGGACCTCGAAGGGGCGATAAGGTTTTTGGATGCAGGAGACCTCCCGTTCGACGCTGTCATACTGCGTTACCACGAGGAGAAACTCCGGGAGAGGGCCGTGGAGGAGAAAAGGGAGGTGGGATTTCATATGCTGACCGATGACATTTACGCCGTCAGCAAGGGGCGGCTGGTGGGTAAGCCCCGGCCGGACAATCCGGGATCCCCAACGAGGCTTGAACAATAGTCGACGAACAGGTACAATTGAACCGACCATCAGGTCGTAAGTTCTCAGTAAGCCCCGTTATTTCAGGATACTCTTCCACCGGAACAGGTCCGGTGGAAACGAATGGGGTTCACTGAATAATATCTACGCCGGGCCCGCACCTGAAGATGCCGTTTATCCTTTAACCCGAACGGTTTATTATCATGAAGGTCGCCGACATCGTATTTACAAAGGGCGTATCGGGCTATTTTTTCGACGACCAGCGTGCTATCAGGGAGGGCGCGGGCCGTGACGGGTTTTTCTACCGGGGCCGGGCGTTGACCGATGGTTTCGAAGTCATAAGATTGCCGGGGGAATGCATTTCCGTTGGCCTTTTGCCGGAGGGAGGTGGGTTTGTGTTCGGCGATTGCTGCGCCGTTCAGTATTCGGGCGCCGGGGGGAGGGAGCCGGTTTTCCGTGCGGATCAATACCTTCCGTTCCTTGAAAACAGGCTCAAGCCCCTGCTGATTGGCCGCAGCTTCCACGGTTTCAGGGAAGCATGCCGGTTTGTTGACGGTCCGGTGTTTGGGGGAGACCGTCGCCTGCACGCCGCGTTGCGCTACGGCCTCAGCCAGGCTTTTCTTGCGGCTTTTGCGATGGCCGGGCGCAGGACCATGGCGGAGGTCATCGCCGGTGAATATTCGCTCACCCCTCACCCCCGTCCGGTAAAGATACTCGGACAGTGCGGGGAGTCGCTTTATGACAATGTTGACAAGATGATCCTGAAAAAAGTTGATATCCTTCCCCACGGTCTGATCAACAGCATCGATGAGAAATTCGGGAGGCGGGGCGAGAAGCTTGCCGGGTATGTTTCATGGATCAGGGACAGGGTGCTGGGTTCCCGTCGGGACGAGCATTACCGGCCCGAGATTCATATCGATGTTTACGGTCTGCCGGGGGAGGTTTTCGGCAATGATACCGCAAAAATCACCGATTATCTTGCGGTGCTCGCACGGGCGGCGGAGCCTTTTTTCCTGCGGGTTGAAGGACCCGTTCAGGCCGGTTCGCGCGAAGAACAGCTGCAGCTCATGAAAAAGCTCACTTCGGCCGTTGACGCAAGCGGTCTTCCCGTGGAACTGGTGGCCGACGAGTGGTGCAATACGGCGGAGGACATCGATCGTTTCTCTGCGGAGGCTGCGGGCCACATGCTCCAGATCAAGACTCCCGATCTGGGTGGGATCGATGCTTCGGTCGAATCCGTGCTCCTCTGTCGTAGGAGGGGGATGAAGGCGTATCTGGGTGGCACATGCAACGAAACGGATATTTCGGCAAGGGCATGCACCCATGCGGCGATGGCGGCAAGGCCGTATCAGATGCTGGCGAAGCCGGGCATGGGCTTTGATGAAGGGTATATGACGGTCTATAACGAGATGCAAAGAATTATCTGCGTGATGTCCCGCAGGGACGCGGAGAACGGCGCACGTTCATAAGGAAATAATGGGGACCAGGCATGAGGAAGGAGAGAGAACTGAAAGTCCTTTCCCCCACGGGCATTCTCGGCTACGGATTTCCCGTGGAATCTTTCGAGCGGGGTCTGGAGAAGAATCCGGATGTTATTGGTGTGGATGCGGGAAGTACCGACCCTGGCCCTTACTACCTCGGATCGGGCGAGTTGCTGGTGGGGGCGGATAACCTTAAGAGGGATCTTGAACTCCTTCTCCGTGCGGGATGCCGCCGGAACATTCCCGTTATCATCGGTTCCGCCGGAGGAGCGGGGACGGGGACTCATGTGCGCCGCGTGGAGGAAATTATCGAGGAAATCGCGCGCGAAGACCGTCTCAGCTTTCGCCTCGGGACGATCGGAGCGGATATCCCCAAAGATGCCGTGCGCAAGGGGCTGGAGACGGGCCGAATAACGCCGCTGCCTTCGGTTCCGGACCTGACGCATGACGATGTCGCGGAGAGCACCGCCATAGTTGCCCAGATGGGGCATGAACCGGTCATAGATGCTGTTAACAAGGGTTGCGATGTGATCCTGTGCGGGCGTTGTTACGATCCGGTTCCTTTTTCCGCCGTTCCTGTCAACGCGGGCTTTGATATGGGGTTGTCCTGCCACATGGGGAAAATTCTCGAATGTGCTGCCATAGCGGCCGTGCCGGGGAGCGGATGCGACTGCGTGCTGGGAACGATAACGGAAGATTCCTTCACCCTCGAAACGCTCAACAAGGAACGCCGGTTCACCATTGCCTCAACCGCCGCTCACACCCTTTACGAAAAGCGCGATCCGTATCACCTGCCGGGTCCGGGCGGAACGATCGATCTGCGGCAGGCGCGCTTTGAAGCCCTGGATAACGGTGCGGTGAGGGTGGCCGGCAGCAGGTACCTGCGTTCGGAAAAGCACATGATCAAACTCGAGGGCGCACGCCCTGTCGGGCATCGGACCATGTCGGTAGCGGGTATCAGGGACCCGGTCCTGATCGGAAGGATCGACGAGGTGATTTCCGCTGTCCGGCAGGAGGCGGAAACAAACTTTCATGGGCGGGAAGATGGATTCGAGCTGTTGTTCCACGTCTATGGGAAAGACGGCGTCATGGGCGGGCGGGAGACGGTGAAGGAGAGCACTTCCCATGAACTGGGTCTTGTGATCGAGGCCGTGGGCAGGAGCAGGGAGCTCTCGCAAGCCGTATGTGCTTTTGCGCGTTCCACCTTCCTGCATTTCGGTTATCCGGGCCGGCTCTCGACAGCGGGCAATCTCGCCTTTCTGCACAGCCCTTCGGATGTCTATTGCGGGCGGGTTTACAGATTTTCGCTGTACCATCTGCTTGAAATTGACGACCCACGTGAGTTTTTCCCCATCGAGGTGAAAGAGATTTGATCAACAAGGGAAAATGTTTGACCGATATAGCGTCCGTAATAAGAAGTAAGAACGCCGGTCCTTATGAAATCACACTGGACATTTTTTTCCACGATGAGCGGGATTACGGGCGGGTGAGAGAATCCGGCATCTTCACAAAAAAGCTGATTGCAGGGTTATATCGCACCAGTCCCGGGAAGGTGAAGAACATCATTTTTTTTACCCCTGCCCTCGCCTTGAAAATAACTCTCGAACGGGAGATCGTCTCCGGGGGAATTGGCGATACCGATGTTTACGGGGCCCAGCAGCACGGGCCTTTACTTGAACTGGAGATACCTTTATAAATCGGCCATGAGGAGGTTACCTTATACCGACTGTCTTGTCGCCGCTTCCTACTATGCCCCCCGGGGGGCCGATCGTTTGATGCGCCTCGGCGGGCTTCTGAGCGGGCGGTATCTGACACCGGCCGACCGTCTGATCGGCATTATCGGCGAGCCCGGCATGGGAAAATCCTCCCTGATCAGAGGGATGTTTCCGGGGCTGGAGCTGACCAGTGACGATGAAGGCATCAAGGTCAGGCCGCTTCCCATTACGCAGGTCAATGACAGAAGCTATTTTTCCGCACATACCTATCATCTGGACGTGCGCCTGGAAACGGCCTTTACTCAGCTGGGCGAGCTGGCGGAATTGATCATGAGCGCCGTGCGCAAAAACAAACGCGTCGTTGTCGAACATTTTGAATTGATATACCCGGTTCTCGGCATCAATGCCGAACTCCTTGCCGGGATAGGGGAGGAAATCATCATCGCCAGACCCGACATTTTCGGCCCGTATCCGGAGGACATCTTCAAATCCATCGAAGGATCCGGAATTTACCGGAAGATGGCACATTCAGCGGAAGATTTAACCGGCTACGTTCTGCGGGAAGAGTACGACTACGCCCCGCCGGACGTTCACAGCGATTTCCCGCGCGGGTTCGTTATCGAGTTCCCGGTGCGCCCCTCGTTCGATATCGAAGAACTCGAAAGAAAAGTCAAAGCCCTCATAAAGAAAGGCCTGAACATGAAACGGGGCGAGGGCAACATTATTTTCATCAGGGACAAACAGTATCCCTGCGCCGGCCCCAGAATTCACGTCGACAACAGCAGGGAAATAATAAACTTTCGCCTGTTAAAGAAGTTCTATTACGACCCCCTGACAGAGACATATAAGCTGGTGGGCCTGGTCGGCAGGGGCGCGCCGAAAAGCTACACCTACCAGCTTTATTTCGATAAAGAGAAATTTGAATAACCCGAATTGTGTCATTTGGGTGGCGACCGGAATGTGGAAAAAACATGTCTCTTCCCTTTTCACTGGAGCCACGTAGCTGATAATTGTCTCCCCGCCAAAAGGGCCGGTGGAAAAATCTTCTGAAATAAGGAAATAACCATTCCTCCTCGCACGCGGCGGAGCTGTGCGCGCGGCATTCCGCCGATACGTCCGGAGCCGGCCGAAGAGTTCGGGAGCGCCCTCCGCGCGGGGTTCCCGGGCGGGTGGAAGCGGCTTTGCATGGCGTTACCATGGCCAATCGGGGTTCGCAGCCGGTTCAAGCGCTTCCATCTCCCGCCGCCAGGTTTTCAAACGCTCGTGCAATCTTCGGGCGATTGCCGGGCGGCTTCCCGCCAGGTTGCGTGTTTCCCCGATGTCATCGCGGAGGTTGTAAAGCTCCAGTGTCCCGTTTTCATAAAACTCGATCAGTTTCCAATCACCGGCGCGCACGCTGCTTCCCGGCGTGCCTCCCTGATTGCCGTAATGCGGATAGTGCCAGAAGATCCCGTCGCGTTCCGGCCTGCGCGTCCCCCTCAGCAACGGGGCGATGCTGACGCCGTCGCAGTGCTGCGCGGGCAGCGGTTCGGCGCCGGTCATCTCCAGTATGGTCGGGTAGAAGTCGGTGCTGGTGACCGGTTCGCGGCAGATGCTGTTGGGCGGCGTAATACCGGGCCAGCGCACCAGCAGCGGCTCGCGCGTGCCGCCCTCATACATCCACCCTTTCCCCTCGTTCAGGGGAGCATTGCAGGTGGGGCTGCCTTCGCCGGTCGAGAGCCCGCCGTTGTCGGAGGTGAATATGACGATCGTGTTATCGAGTTCGCCCTTCTCCCCGACCGCACCGAGCAACCGGCCGATATTTGCATCCACGCACTCGATCATGGCGGCGTACACCGGATCCGATTGCACCAGGCGACGGCGGATGCGCTTGTTCATGGAGTGGCTTTTCGGGTGAACTTCCCCCTCCTGGAATGTCGCAACCCTGTCCAGGCCGAGCGCGCGGGCTTTGAGTTCGTATTTTTCGACCAGCTCTTCTCTGGCCTGTATCGGGGTATGCACGGCGTAATACCAGAGATTCATAAAAAACGGCTTGCCGCTGTTATGGTCCATGACCAGGCGGATGGCCTCGTCCGTCAGCCTGTCGGTCAGGCATTCACCTTCGGGACCGTCGGCCAGTGTGGGGATATCGTAGGGGCTGAAATAACCGGCCGGAGGGTGTCCGTGATCACAGCCGCCCACATTGATATCGAACCCGTGCGGCTCCGGCCAATAGGGCTCCCGGCCCAGGTGCCATTTGCCGATGTGCCAGGTGGCGTATCCGTCATCGCGCAGTGCAGCGGCCAGGCTCTTCTCTGTGGTATCGAGATACGGAACGTACGGGGCGTCGATCAGCCTTGCGCTGTCGCGGTGGCCGGGATTGCTCCGGTGGATATAGTTGGTCAGGCCCAGCCTTGCAGGGTACCTGCCGCTGAGGATGGAGGCGCGTGTCGGCGAACAAACCGGGCAGGCGGCGTAGGCGTCGGTGAAGCGCA
>PUMZ01000149.1 GCA_003551565.1 Candidatus Brocadiaceae bacterium
GCCGGATGGCTCCGGTGGATGCAAACAGGCTCTCCCCTTCGTAGTCCCTGCCGTGATCTCTCGGATGGCGGGCTTTGCCCTGATCGCCATCTTCGACTCCGTCCTTGTCCACGAAGGGGACGATGAACAACTGGACGTTATCGCGCATCCATTGCGGTTCGGCGCCGCCGTCATCCACAAGCCATTTGATCAATCCCTCCAGCGCGTAGCCGGCCATCATCTCGCAGCAGTGGTGGCGGCAGGTGATGGCGACACGATGCAACGGTTGCCCCGCCGGGCAGCCCGCAAGCATGTACTGAACATCGCGCCCTTTCCGGGTTGTGCAGAGCTTGTGGAGCGAGAACACCGCCAGGTTGTCCAAACCGCTGACGAACTCGCGCCAATGCGATTCCTGATAGGGCATGGCAAAACTCAAACGGACTTCGGGGACATCAGGGGGGAATGCGCATGCAAACGTGTTGTCCTGAACCGTATTCTTTCCCAGCCAGCTCCACGTCTTGCCTCTGTCGCAGGATATAGCCGGACCGCGCACGCCGATCGCCGGGCTCTCGGTGAAAACAAAACGCAATGACCTGCCTTGCGCCCCACGGACGCGAAAGCACCAGTAGAACCAATCCCGGGTCGTATCGCGAAGGTCTTGATGCAGCCGCACCTCCCGCCCATCGATACTTTCAACAATTATGTTACCGCCGGGAAAGTCGCAGTCGATTGCTACGGACGTGCCTGCATTGTTCCTGTTCGTGTTTTTCATTGGAGCGGACTACAGTCCCAGGATTCGCTTGACCGAACCGGCGACGCTTTTCATATTATTTTTGCTGCTCAGATAACCGTCGGCTCCGAGCCGGCGTATTTGACGTTGGAGCGTTCTGTTGCAAACGCCGTTATAAACAACTATTTTGATCTTGCCGGAGCGGGGCCTCAACCCTTCAAATAATTGTTGCATTGTTTTCTTATCCGGGGACCCCAGCGCCGAATCGATGACCATAACGTCCATAGAACGGCACGACAGGACGTTTTTTGCGGTTTCGACATTCATGACGGCCTCGCATTCCACCACGGGAGCACTCAGATGTTCGCTGATTGCGTTGATCTGGTAAGCATCCCGTCCGACCAGTAAGACCCTGTGCTTTCTTTTCTGTGGATCGGCCATGGTTGTGGCACAAAGCAATTTCAAACAGACGCTCATGCACATCGGCAATACGATTAAAACGCGAACTCGTGCTCTCAGGGGCCCACATCGACGTCGGGCATGTCGTCTCTGTCAAGAATTTTTGTTGCCCGGATTTCTTTTTCGGCGACATTGAACATGTCGTCCGGAGGTTGACGGAGAGCATGCAGGGCGGAAGCCGCTTCGCGCTGAAGGTGTTCGTCGTCCGCTTCCAGCGCGCCGAGCAAGGCCTGAAAGACCTCTTCACCGTAGGAATGGTCCGGTTCCCGCCGGGCAATAGAATTAATAGCGCTGCAAGCCCGGATGCGCAGTTTTCCGGTCCGGTCGGCATCGGCGGCCATACCGCTCAGCGGCTCCGCGGCCCGTCCCGAACCGAAGGCTTTGAGGCATATTGTTATCTGTTCCAGCAGTTCTTCGTCTTCCCCGTATTCCCCGAGAGCAAAGAGGAAGGCGGACTCCAAATCCCCTATGGGGTAGTTCCTCATCACAAGCGCTCTTTCGGCGACAACCCCGCTGACAGCCAGTACCATCTGCCTGTACTCTTGCGGGGCCTCGGCATGCTGTTCCAGAATATTCTTCAAAACCCGTATCACTTTTTCAGGAGTGCAGATCTCCCCGCCCGGAGAGGAACGCAGGATTGCCAGTGCCCCCTGAAAACGCACGTCCACGCTGTCATGGTCCAGCGTCCGGCATAAAACATCGGCTGCATGTTCGGACGATACGGTGTCGCTGTCCCGCAGGACTTTGATGATCCTCAATGCCGCCTCTTCATCATGCACCGACAGAACTTCTCCCAGTCCCCTGCCTGCGGCGGGGGCGCCATAGAGATGTGCGATGCGGTTAAATGCGGACCGGAGAGTTCCGAGTTTTTGCCGTGCATAGGCGTGGTGTTGATGCTCGCTGTTCGCTTCGTAACGTTCCAGATAAGAGATTTCCCGGCTCATGAGCGCTATCAGCAACCCCTGGAGCGGCAGGTCGCCCGGGGTTGTGTTCAGCCCGTCCAATGCCACCCGGACTCCCCGGGCCTGATAATATATGGTAGACGGGACAAACTCGATACTCAGCCGACGCCGCATTTGTTCTTCATCACCGTCCCAGCTCCATATCTCCGTATGGCCTCCCAGAACATGGCCGACACGTGAAGCATCCTCTTCCAGGTAAAGCCTTGCCAGCTTCCGGTACTCTTCGGTGGCCGATTGCAGGTCCACGGGGTACCTTATCCGTTGTTGTATGGCGCCGATCGCATCCCATGCGGTTTCTGCGGTCTCTTCAGCGACCCGTTCATCTTCGGCCACAGCAAGCAAAGCCGGTATGGCTCTTCGATCTCCTACGTTCTCCAGCGCGGAAACGATACGGTGCTTGAGAACATCGTTATCCGTGCGCAGTGCTGCAACAAGCGGAGGTGAAGCCGGACGCCCGATATCGCGCAACGTCGTCAGGGTTCTCGCCACCAGGGTGCTTTTTTCTTCCCCCGTCCCGGCCAGGAAATCAAGAAGGTAAGGAACCGAATACCTGCCGTGTTCTATGAGGGTTGAACGTGCATCATGGAACTGCTGGTGAGAGCCGGTGCGGAAATCTTCGAGCACCTGATCGACGTCTTCGATATGGAGCATGCCGCGCCTTTGAGCTTCAGTCATCATGCGCATTATTGTTTCGGCAGCCTCCGCGGCAGCTTGTTTCTCGGTGGTTACCTCTCTGAACGTAACGTCGGTGATGACTTCCGTCAACTCTCCCGGCTCCAGCCGCTGGTGCAGCTCGCGCATGACCTTCCAATGCGGTCGCGCTTCGATCAGGGTTTCGAATGCTTCCCTGGCCTGCTCGTAGCGGTCACGACGGTAATGGTGGAGCCCTTGCGACAGGAGTTCATAAGCCTCTTCCGTTCCGGATGCACCGGCATCGGCGATAGCGTTGCCGGCGGGGCAGGCAAGCAAAAGGACGGTTATAAAAAAAAGTTGAAAAGCAACTATCCATTTTCCCTGTTCCATGTTCTTATCTCCTTAAAAGGTGCAACGGTCAATGATATGGATCATATGGCAGTCAGTTCTTCACGAACGACAAGGTCGTTATAGGTTTCCCGCCGGGCGATAAGGACGGGGCCGTTCGCGCCGACAAGCACTTCGGCGGCCCGGGGCCTGCCGTTGTAATTCGAGCTCATAGTATAACCATACGCTCCCGTATCGAAAATCGCAAGTAAATCGCCTTCATTCACGCGCGGAATGGCACGGTCTTTTGCCATACAATCGCTGCTTTCGCACACCGGGCCGACGATATCGACCTTTTCGGTATCGCCACCGCCAGGATTATCGTCGTCGGGCCGAACGACTTCCGGCATGCCGTCGCTGCTGTATGCCGGCCATATGCGGTGGAATGCGCCGTAAAGGGCGGGGCGAAGCAGGTCGTTCATTGCGCCGTCGGCTATAACGAACGTCTTGCCGTCCCCGGTTGTTTTGCGGTGCAGGGTTCTGACGATGAAGACACCGGCCGGCGCCGCGACATGGCGCCCCGGTTCCAGGATGAGATCGGTTCCCATCTCGTTTAATCCCGGGGCCATAGCTTCGGCATAGGAGGCCGGTCCGGGCACCTGTTCCCCTGTATACGACATACAGTATCCGCCGCCGAGATTGACTGTGTCGATCTCTATGCCCTCCTCCGCCAGCTGTCCCCTGAATTCAGCGATTTTTGCCAGTCCGCGCTCGTAAGGAGTGGTGTCATATATGGGCGAGCCCAGATGTACATGCAGACCGCGAAGGACAACTGAGGAGAATTCCTTCGTTTCAATCGCCAGCCTGCGCGCCGATCCGATGTCGATGCCGAACTTGTTCTCCTTTTTCCCCGTCGTCGTCTTTTCATGTGTCTGTGCGTCCACATCCGGATTCACTCTGATCGCAACATCCGCCCTGCATCCGAGTTCATCGGCCACGCGCCGGATAAGGCGCATTTCACTTTCCGACTCCACATTGAACATATGCACGTTGTGACGCAGGGCGAATTCGATCTCCGGGCGCGACTTGCCGACACCTGCAAAGACTGTTTTTGAGGGCTGACCGCCCGCTTGCAGGACCCGGTAAAGCTCCCCGCCGCTCACGATGTCAAAACCACAGCCCGCCCCGGCCATCATCCTCAATATCGAGATGTTGGCCAGCGATTTAACGGAAAAACAAATGAGCGGATCGTGATCACTGAAGGCTTCCCTGAAGGCGGCCAATCGACGCAGAAGTGTCTCTTTGCTGTAGAGGAAAAGCGGGGTCCCGTATTCATCCGCTATCTCCGATACGGGCATGCCATCGCAATGCAGTTGTCCGTCCAGATATCTAAAACCCGAAGTTTCCAAACCTTTTCTCCGGAAAATATAAGTCCATACTACCGACAGCTTCTTCAAAAAAAGCTTTTTGCCCGGTCTGCGGACACGCAGGCAAAAAACAGAAAATCACCATGACAAATAAAGCGTCTATACGTTTCCGAGATACTCTTCAACGAAATGGGTGTCGTATTCACCCCCCGCGTATCCCCTGTGTTCTATTAACTCACGGAAGAAGTTGATGGTCGTTTTAATCCCCTCCACATGGAATTCGTCCAGAGCGCGCCGCAAGACTCCGAGGGCGTCGCGTCGGGTTGGCCCGTAACATATCAGTTTGGCAACCATCGAATCGTAAAAAGGCGAGACCGTATAGCCGGAGTAAACGTGGGTATCCAGGCGTATCCCGTTCCCACCGGGCGGGATAAACTGGGATACCCGTCCCGGACTCGTCTGAAATTTGTCGGAAGGATCTTCCGCATTGATCCTGCACTCAATGGCGGCTCCCCTGAACTCGAGACGTTTCTGCTGAAAACGCAGCTTCTCGCCGGAGGCGACCTTCAGTTGTTCCTTAACGATATCAACACCGCTGACGATTTCGGTGATGGGATGTTCCACCTGAAGGCGCGTATTCATCTCCATGAAGTAATAATTGCCACTTCGGTCAACCAGGAACTCGACGGTGCCGGCGCCGGTGTAATCAACGGATTTGGCCAGATTCACCGCGGCTTTCGCTATATCCGACCGTGTACTGTCGTCGATGCCCGGAGACGGGGTTTCCTCGATCAGCTTTTGATATCTGCGCTGGATCGAGCAGTCGCGTTCGCCCAGGTGTATCACATTGCCGCTGTTGTCCCCCAATATCTGCACCTCGATATGGCGTGCATTCTGCAGGACTTTCTCGATATAGACCGACTCATCTTTGAAGGCCGCGCCGGCTTCGGAGCGGGCCAGAGCCAGCATGTTTCTGAGGCTTATTTCATTATGAGCAATTCGCATTCCCCGTCCGCCGCCGCCGGCGGAGGCTTTGATCATGACCGGGTATCCTATCTCCTGGGCCAGTTCAACAGCCTTGTCATCCTCCTCGACAGGTTCACTGCTTCCCGGCAAAACGGGGATTTTCCTCTCCTCCGCTATCCGGCGCGCCTCGACTTTGCTGCCCATCTTCTTCATGACCGTAGAGCGCGGACCGATAAATACTATATTGCTCTCTTCGCATATTTCCGCAAACTCATCGGCTTCCGACAGAAAACCGTAGCCGGGATGGATGGCATCCACATTCGTGATTTCGGCCGTGGCGATCAGGCGGGGGATATTCAAGTAGCTTTCGGCGGCCGAGGCCGGCCCTATGCAAACAGCATCGTCGGCCAGCTCAAGATAGCGGGCGCCCGCATCCGCTTCGGAAAAGACCGCTACGGTCTCTACCCCCAGCTCAGCACAGGCGCGAATGATCCGCAGTGCCACTTCGCCCCTGTTTGCCACCAATATCCTTGAAAACATGATCTATGGCCCCGCTGAAAGCTGTATGTGAGGATCAAACAATGATACTGCCATTAAGGGTGCAAAGATGTTCCGTCAAATGGGCGCTCGTGTTTTCCATTGCGGCAACGGATCGCCGATGTATGCAAAAAATGCCGTCGCTTGCCACATGGTTTTGCCGTTAACGCGTTATTGATTATTTCTCAAGCTTCGTTTTGCAAAAGAATTGGGCCCTTACTCCATCGCCGATTCCCCTTCATCGGATGGTCTGACTAAAAAAAGGGTTTGATTATACTCGACCGGCTCCGCGTTCTGGATCAGGATTTCCTCGATCACGCCGCTGACTTCCGCCTTGACCTCGTTCATAACCTTCATTGCTTCAACGATGCACACAACCGTCTCGGGATCAACCGTGTCCCCTACGGTGACATAGGGATCAGCGCCTTCGCTGGGTGACCTATAAAGAGTTCCCACCATTGGGGATACTATTTCAACAAGGCCGTCTTTCTCGGCGCCCGCTTCGCCCTCGCCCTCATGCCCCTGCTCCCCGCCATGTTCGGCAGCAGTCGGGCCCCAGTGCTGGTACCCCCCACCGCCTACTGGAGAGGGAGCAGGCCAGTACTGAACGGCGCCCTGGTTCTTGATCTTCACCCTGAACTCCGGCTCTTCAAGCTCCAGTTCGGCCAGTTCGTTCTTGCTCACAAGAGAAACAAGTTGGCGAATTTTCTCTATATCATCCATATCAGTGGTTCCTCAAGTAGGATCATATCGCATCATATGCAAACAGGCGTTCTCTCAAGCCCGCTGAGCCGCACATGCCCGTCGCCGGTAATACAAACCATCTCTTCGATCCTGACACCACACCGGGAGGGAATATATATGGCCGGTTCAATCGTCACCACCATCCCGGACTGCAAGCGCTCCTTCTTTCCGGGCGCCAGGCTCGGACGCTCGTGAACTTCCAGTCCGATGCCATGGCCGACACCGTGGGAGAAGTAACGGCCGTAGCCGGCATCCTCAATCACCCGCCGCGCCGCGGCATCGACGGCCCCGGCCTCGACGTCCGGCCCGATAACCTCAAAAGCCGCCTCCTGCGCAGCGATAACGATTTCCGATAACTCCTTCACTTCCGACGGCATTGTACCAAGGGCGATAAGCCTTGTCAAGTCGGAATTATATCCTTGGACCCGCCCGCCCCAATCAACAAGCAGGCTTTCGCCTCCAGCCAGACACCGCCCGGTCGGCCTTGAATGCGGACGGCTGGCGTTCTCTGCTACCGCACAGATGGTATCGAAGGCCGCCCCTTCGGCGCCGGCGCATCGCACGTCCCATTCCAGGCGTCCGGCAAGCCACCTCTCCGGGCGCCCATTCTCTATGTGGCTCAGAAACCGCCTGAAACCTTCTTCTGCAACCCGCAAAGCCGTTTCAATACTCTCGACCTCATGCTTTGACTTGCGCAGGCGCATTCCTTCCACAATGCCCGGCCGGCGCAGACAAATATCCATGCCGGCGCCGGCCCCGGAAATATCCTTGTAGTCGGCACAATTCAGGTTCGATGCGGTTATGCAAACCCTGCGCACCGGCAGGCGCTTGCAAAGATCCACCGCCGCCGCGGGCATCGGACCGGAGCGTTCCTCCACCTCCGAGACAAAGGCAAGGCCCCGGGCCTCCTCACTGTAACGCCGGTCAGTGATAAGATAATACTTGCCCGAAGCCGCCAGCAATGTGCTGTCCTCGCCGTGAAAACCGGTCAGATAACGGATGTTCTCCGGCTTAACCACCCAGTACCCTTCCAGCCCCGCACCGTCCATGGCAGCGAAAAGAGCCTCCTTTTTTCGCTGCAAGTCGCCCTGTTCCATAGGTTACCCTGACTATTTGACGTTGGCGCGACGTAAAGAGTAAAGACATACAATCACGGATAACGACAATCCAGCCCTTCCGGTGCGATGCCGTGCTTCCCGCTCTGCATTGCCATTATGAATTTGCCATTAGTGAAGATCATGCGGTATTCTATCATGGAAGCCGCCCATCTCAAAATGCTGCGGCAGCTCAGACTTTCTCAAAAAACTGCAAACCTTTCCCGAAATATGCCTTATTGGGAAACATGGACACCGTAATCGGGACGACGAACCATGACGGCAGAAATCAAAAGACTGCACGATCACCTTGGCGAATACCTTTCGCAGCCGGATGTGGGAAATGAACTCCCTCTGTTCCACAGAGATTGCCGGGAAAAGACCGAAGCAAGGAGAGTAACCATTGGCGGGACCGGGACCGTGCAGTTCACCAACGAGTTCTGGACCTCGCGCCAGCGCCAGGCCTGCTCGCTCCATGAGATCTCGTACCGCGCCTGCTTCAAAGCGCAGTTGCCCCGTTTTTTCATAAAGCTGCTGACCGAACCGGGGGATACCGTCTACGATCCTTTTGCCGGTCGTGGCACGACCGCCACCGAAGCCGCCCTGCTGGGGCGAAAAGTCGTTTCCAACGATATTAATCCCCTGAGCAAAATCCTTACCATGCCGCGCTTTTTCATACCCCGCCCCTCAGACCTGGAGTCGCGGCTCGCCAAGATCGGCACCGATGACTCGGCTCGGGCGGAAATGGATCTCTCGATGTTCTACCACCCAAAAACAGAGGCCGAAATCGTATCACTGAAAAATTATCTGCTCCGGCCCGGCGCACGGCAGTCCTCGGATACTCTGGACATGTGGATCAGAATGGTGGCCACCAACCGCCTGAGTGGCCATTCGCCCGGTTTTTTTTCCGTTTACACGCTTCCGCCGAACCAGGCCGCCTCACGGAAAAATCAAAAGAAAATTAACGCTAAAAGGGGGCAAAAGCCGGAGTACAGGGACACGAAAGCACTTATCCTGAAAAAAAGTCAAAGCCTCATAAAAGACGTTACAATGAGGCAAAAACACAACCTGCGCGAAGCGGGCCGCTCCGCACTGCTTCTGACCGAAGACGCCGCACGGACCCGTGCGGTAAAAGACGCAAGCGTGAAACTGACCGTCACCTCTCCGCCTTTCCTGGACGAAGTGGATTACGCCCGTGACAACTGGCTCCGATGCTGGTTCAACGGGTATGACATTGATGAGCTGGAGAAAGCAATCACCACGGTTCCAACGATTGAGGAGTGGAGCGGGGTGATGGCCGGAGTTTTCTGCGAACTCTACCGGATCACCGCCACCGGCGGATGGGTCGCCTTTGAGGTGGGAGAGGTCAAGAAGGGAAAAGTTCAACTCGAGCGCTATGTGCCGCCCCTGGGCACGGCGGCGGGCTTCCAATGCGCGGGGATCCTTATCAATCAGCAGTCTTTTACCAAAACATCCAACATCTGGGGCGTAAAAAACAACAAATCCGGAACCAATACCAACCGCATCGTGCTGTTTTACAAAGAATAAGGCAAAAGAAAACCATGGGTATTCCCCATTTTTAGTGAACCTATGCTCTGAGCCACGTGCAGTGCATGATGTTTATGCTTGAAAAGGCCCGGGCAAATGCCGGAGAATGTAATGTATGGCTTCAGCGGATACAGCACGGGTGCATGTTTTGATCAAAGGGCGGGTTCAGGGCGTTTTTTTCCGCGGGTCCACACGCGCCATGGCGACAACGCTTGGTTTGACGGGATACGTGCGCAACCTTTCCGGCGGCGACGTCGAAGCGGTTTTCGAGGGCGATGCCGGGGCGGTCAGAAAGGCTGTCCGGTGGTGCAGGGAAGGCCCGCCGGGCGCACGGGTGGATTCTGTGGACACCCGGTGGGGGGAAACGTCCCGACAGTACAGCGACTTCCAGATCCAGCCGTGATTGCGCCTGATTGCAATTGTTTCATTTTGTGGTAATATATACAATAACAGAGGCGCCTGAATCGCTATCTAAAACGGAGTCCGCAAGAGATGCCATGACAAGGAGCCCGGCGACATAAAAGGAGCCGGGGTGTCGGGTGCAACGGACGCACTCAGCTGCAATGTGTTGCCATTGAGCGGGGTCCCTAGCGCTTAGTTGCGTAAGTCCGAATGACGTTTAAGGTTTAGGTTTTGAGGTAGAAAGGCAAAGAACTAACCGCAGAGCACGCTGAGAACGCAGAGAAAGACAAATAATTATTTTAAAGAAGGTCGCAATCGTAATAGAAGCCGTTCTCTGCGCACTCTGCGATCTCTGCGGTTAAAAATCAAATAACCAAAGATTATCCTTAGTTATGCAAGTAAGCACTAGGGGCGTCGCGATTTCAGATTGTGAGCATTATACAGTATAAGGTGCAAAATATGGCGGTTCCAAAAGTCTGGGCTATAGATCTGGGCCATAGTGCCATCAAGGGCGTGCTTCTGGCTGCGGAGAACGATGGCGTGGAAGTTCTGGATGCGGGGGTTTTACCGCTCCCCCCCCAGGCAGGAAAAGCACCTGAGGAACCCAGCCGGGACGAGCGGGTGTGGAAGGGCCTTGCCGAGTTCGAACGCCGTCATCAAATAAGTGCCAATCCGGTTGCAGCGGCAATCCCCCCCGCCAACACGCTGACAAGGGAGATTGAGATCACCATCGTTGGAAAGCGCAGCGTGGAGGAAATCGTCCGCTACGAGGCCTTAAGCACGATACCTTATGTCCTGAACGAAGTCTTCTGGGATTATCACATATTTGACCATGCCACCCGGCAGGGCGGACATTTGAAAGGGTTGCTCTTTGCTGCAAAAAAAACGACAATTCAAACATATTTGCATGCCTTTGCCCAGGCCGGGGTGGAGAAGGTCATTGATATGGTCCTTGCTCCCATGGGCATTCTCAGTTTTATGCAATTCGAGAAATCTCCTGGCGGAGCTTGCCTCGGCATCGATATCGGGGCCGAAAATTGCTCGATGGTCGGTTTGTCCGAAGATGAATTCTGGTTGCGTGATTTCGAGGCGGGCGGCAATGTGATCACGAAAATCCTTATGGATAAATTCGATATGGGTTTTCCGCAGGCGGAACAGGCCAAGAAAAAAATTGCCGATTCGCCAAAGGCGCAGGAACTGATCAAGATCATCAAGCCGGGCATCCACGGCATCATGAAGGGGCTGGAGACGAACAGGGAATATATTGAACGCACGGGCAGCAATACGCATTTTGAGAATGTTTTCCTGTTTGGAGGCGGCAGGCGATTACCCGGCATCACGAAGAATATCAAGCAATTGACGGCCCGGAAACCGGCTCCGATAAAGGGATTTGAGAAGATATCCGTTTCCCAGCGAGCCGATCGCCGATGGGTGCTGACCAATAGTGACCGGCTTGCAGTTGCCCTGGGCGCCGGTATCAAAGCACTTGGCAAAACACCGTTTGATTTTTCTTTTATTCCGCGAACCTCCGCCAGGAGCGTCCGCGCATCGGAGAACAAGAAATTTGCGATCGCCGGCGCTCTCGTTGTGTTGCTGGCGATGAGTCTGCTGATGATCTTTTACCATTCGGCCTCCGCCAGGCTTCGGGAGGGCATTGCCTCGGCACAAAGTGCAAACTTATCTTATGCGGAGCAGCGCCGTTCCCTCGACCTGGCGGGAGAACTGGATGCAATGGAAAAGGAGCTTGAATGGTTTTTGTCACTCCCGGCGGGACGGGGCCAGGCCGCCGAAATCGCCGCCGAAATCACAGCCATATTCGCCCGGGCCAATGAACAAAGTACAGCAGGCAACCGGTTCACCCTGGAGAGCCTGCACGTCCGGCGCCATGAAGGTGACGAGGAATCGGGCACCCTGCCGGAGCTTACAACACATATTCGCGGACAGGTGCGGGGCAGAGAAGAAAGAGAAGCTTATCAAGAATTGAATACCGAGATTATCGATAAAATTAGAGAATCAAGTGTCTTGAAATGGTTTGGAGGGACCGCTCTTTTCGCAGAAAACAGCACCAAGGTGGAGAATGACAACGCAGGCTGGGAAGACTACCTGAGGAGCGACGACGAAGTCCTTGTTTTGGAAGAAGACAATGGATGGTATAGCATTGAAGAGGTGGTCGATGACACCGAGCTTCAGCTGAGCCGGGAGTATGGTGGCGAGGACTCGCAACGCTGGTTCCTTGTATCCCGCGCCGACCTGGAGAGCTGGGACTACCGGGAACGCACGTTCCGCATTCAGCTCTCCACGTTTGCAAGAGGCATGGCCGCCCATTCGCAGAGATAATTCCAAAAAACTTTGATTGCATGTTTTCCGCGGCGGGAGATACCGCCATGGAGCCATGCGGATCCGGACAATACATCATGGTAACGCCGAAAAATAAAGATCATCTCATCAATATCGTCGCAGTCGCGTTATGCATCGCAGCCCCCATGCTTGTCATAATGGGCTTTTTAACCGTTCAGAACTATTTCCGGCTGCGAGAAGAATTGTCGGCCGAAACAGCAAGGCTCGATGAGAACCTTCGCGGTCCGGGTTTTCCCTCTCGCGCGGCTGTAAAAGAAGCCCGGAAAGTAAAAGACGTCTTGAGCTCCGAATTCGAAGCATCCCGTGAATTTTATCTCGATCTTCAACGCAGTGTGCTGGACCGTAAGCTTCTCGGGAGCGACGAAGATGGCGACCCTTACCTGGTGGCGGCCAATTTCAGAGAGATGAGGGACTCGCTCGGCAACAGGACAGGAAACCCGAATTTTTTGGACCTCGGGGAAATCGAACGATGGGCAGGCGAGAGGCCGAGCCCCGACCAATTCGAGCTGCTCGAGAAAAAAGTGTCCCTTGCGGATGCGCTGGTGCAGATCCTGACCCGGCACGGGAGACCTGTCGATTCGATGGTGATTGCCGATCCCTACAGCCTCCCCGAACGCTACCGGAAGTCACCGGAGGATGGGGCGGAAACGCTGGAATGCCGTATTATCCCCGTCAATATCAGGATGAATATCCCGATACATGCCATGCAGGGGCTGTTGAACGACCTCCTTTCCGTGACGCCGGATGCCGGGAAGCCCTTTGTGGCGCTGCGGTCGGTGGAGTTCGACCGGCCAGGTGACCGGCCAGGAATCATCAGCCTTCAGCTGGAATTGAATGTTTTCGATTTCCACATGCCCGAGCAGGGGTAACCCTCACAAAACATCTCTTACTTCATATCTTATGAAAAAGAAACATATTAACTATATGGTTCTCCTCGCCGTGGCCATGATGATCGGTGTGGTCCTGGGCTATGTCGTTTTGATAAGAGGATCCATTGAAAGGACGCAGGAAGCAAAAGATTCCGCAACACGGCTGCTGGAACGTCTGGAGGAAGAGAACGAACATCATGATGTTCATGACGTCCCGGAAAAAGACTATCACGACGAACTGCTCCAGTTATGGGAACAATCGCCCGATCTGCCGCCTGATGCGTTTTCCCCTGGCGTTGTTGGACCATAAGATCTTGACTGTGTTTATCGACAACAGAACGTCAATCCATGTCCCCGGCGGGCCTTAGCCGGAAGCGGGAGGTCCACCCCGTGGACAGCAAGAAACCTATAACAAAAAGACCACCCTGAATGAACACCCCGACACCGTCTTCCCACCAGCCCTTCACCGGCATCGACCAGGCTGTAGCTTACATCGAACGCGCAATAGACTATGAGAAGCTGACAGATGTCGATTATACCCAGCGCAATTTCGACCTCGACCGCATGGAATCGTTCCTCGGCCGTATCGCGCTGCCGCATCGACGGTTCAGGTCGATTCATATAGCCGGCACAAAGGGGAAAGGCAGCAGCGCCTTCCTCATTGAGAACTGCCTGCGCCGGAGCGGAGTCCGAACCGGTCTGCACACCTCCCCGCACATCTCCAGTATCCGGGAGCGGATGCGCATCGACGGCTGTCCCCCCTCAGAAGCACAGTTTTGCGCCCTGCTCGCTGAGCTGAAACCGGTCATCGATGATTTGAGAGGTCAAGGGCAAAAGTGCAATCCGACTTTTTTCGAACTGACGGTCGCTTTGAGCTTTGCCCATTTTGCCCGGTCCCGCATCGATTGGGCGGTCGTGGAAGTCGGACTGGGCGGACGTCTGGACGCAACAAATGTTCTGAATCCGCAAGCCTGCGTTATTACGCCCATCGGTTTCGACCATATGGACAAGCTGGGCAACACCGCCGCGGAAATCGCTTTTGAAAAGGCGGGAATACTGAAACCGCACACACCCTTCATCCTGAGCAGGCAGGACTATCCGGAGGCTACCGAGGCGATCCTGCAACGGGCGGATGAACTCAACTGCCCCGTCTGGCGGGTGGGTGAGGAGATTACAATCAGCAACATCAGACCCGTCAGCGCGACGTCCCCGCCCGGAACCGAACGTCCGGGATGGAAATTGGACATCCGGGGGCCGGGATGGAGCTACAAGGATATTTACACCTGTCTGCTGGGACGTCACCAGGCCTACAATACGGCATCGGCAGTCGGCGCCGTGGAACTGTTGAGGAAACATGCCCGATTGAACGTGTCGCCCGAAGCCGTTCGGAGTGGCGTGGCCTCATGCACCTGTCCGGCCAGAGTGGAACTTTTGCAGGACGCACCCGCGCTGATCCTGGATACGGCGCATACCATCGAATCGGTAGAGGCACTGAAAGAGGCGATTCGCACCCATTTCCCGCACCACAACACGTGCGTTGTCTTCGGGTGTTCGGCGGACAAAAACCACGCAAAAATGCTCGAGTCCCTTGCCGGGCTATCCGGAAGCATAACTCTGACCAGAGCCCGCTCACCACGCTCGGAAACGATCGAAAACCTGTCCAAAAGCGCTCGCATGGCTGGATTCACCGACATAAGAGAATGTCATGATCCGGTGCATGCGGTCCGGGAACGACTGAGCGGGGCCGGGCCTGACGATTTGACCTGCGTTACCGGTTCCTTCTTCCTCGCCGGAGAAATACGAAAAATCTTTGTTGGTTAATTTTTTGAAAAAAATTCTGCAATCACATATAATAGATTCCCGGTTGCAAACATCGTATTTACCCGCCACTCAACCGCCGGCACCAGCCAGTGACAGGCTGTTTTGCTCGCACCCCGGCGATGCTTGGTGTTGCGGCAAAGAGAAATATCCAACGTCCTGTCGATGGGCAACCCGGAGGAACAAGAAGAAGGGAGACACATCATGAAACGCGCACAAGTTTTCTGGATTGTTGTGATTATGGGCCTCGCTGCCGCTTCCGGGCTGCATGCCGGTGTCAGTGAATCGCTGGCCAATGAGTCCCGCATGGGAATCCGGCGCGGGGTGAGTTATCTGCTCGGACAACAGGCCGAAGACGGTTCATGGTCCGCGGAACCGGCGATCACCGCTTTGGTGATGAAAGCCCTGTATCGGAGCGGGATCCGGCAGGAGCGGAGAGACATCGATGAAGCGATTGAGGACGGACGCGAATTCATTCTCCGGCATGTGCAACCCGACGGCGCATTCTCCGGTGTTCACCAACCCAACCTCAACTATACCACAGCGTTGTGCCTTGAAGCCCTCGCCATGCTGGACCGCCCGGAAGACCGGGAAGTTGTGCGCAACGCCCGCCGTTTCCTCCTCGATTTGCAACTGCGCGAGGACCATCCCGAGCATCCGACGGATCCGGACGATGCCTTCTATGGCGGCATCGGCTACGGCTCCGGCGGGCCGGAAGTGCCCGATCTTTCCAACACCCAGTTCGCCCTGGAAGCCCTGCACTCTACCGGACACCTCGACCGCGATGACGGCGAGGAAGAAGCCGCCCGGGCCGCGTGGGAGCGCGCCATCCTGTACCTGCGCTCTGTCCAGCGCATTCCCGACGACGCCGATGCGGGCTGGATCCCGGACACCGAAGAGGACCCGGGCTATGACGGCGGATTTATTTACCGGCCCGACCAATGCCGTGTCCGGGAACAATTGACGCATGAATTCGACGGTGAACCTATCTCCTACGGGGCCACCACCGCGGGCGGGCTGAAAAGCTTGCTCTACGCGGGCGTCGAAAGGTATGATTACAGGGTCCAGGCGGCGATGGAATGGCTGGGCCGGAATTACACGCTCGAAGAGAATCCGGTGATCGGAGCGGAGTCCCATTACTACTACCTCTGGACCTTTTCCAGGGCTATGCAGGCATACGGGGATGAAACCCTGCGCACCGCCGACGGCGAGCGATTCTGGCGCAGGGATCTGCTGCGCCGGTTGCTCTCACTCCAGAAGGCGCAGGGGTACTGGGTCAACGAACAATCGGGACGTTATATGGAAAGCATCCCCGAACTCACCACCGCCTACGCCATAATCGCCATGCAGGTGGCCTTGAATGAAAAGACAAAGGGGTGAAACCGCCGGGATTCCTCACGCGTTGTCGATGATCGCTTCGACAATCGCGTCCTGTATCTGGCGCATGTCCCAATTGCTCCCGCGGCCGAAATCGTTGATCATTATAGAGAATACGATCACCCGTCCCGATGCGGCCTCGGCATATCCGCTCAGCGTCCCGACGCGTGATATATATCCGCTCTTGGCACGAACCCGGCCCCTGTATGCACTGCCGCGGAATCTGTTGGACAACGTGCCTTCTTCGCCACCGAGCGGCAGAAGCTCTGGAAACCCAACGGCTCCGGAACCCTCATGCATCTGAATCAAGAGTCCGCAGAGCATCCGGCCGGTGATACGATTGTTCCGTGAGTAGCCGCTCCCATCCGCCAGCGCAAAATCGCTGCGATCCCAGCCCCGCGCCGAGAGGACCGCTCCGGTCGCTTCGAGACCGTTTTCCCATGAACCCAGCCCGCGGCTGTGGGCCCCGATCGCCTTCGTCACACTTTCCGCATAAAAATTCTGGCTCTCGACCAGCATAACCTTCAGCACCTGGGCCAGCGACGCGCGCCGGCGTCCTTGCAGCATCATTCCTTCGCTGCCGTATTCGCCACGACCGCCCCTCCTCACCACGCCATCGAACGTGATGCCGTGCCGGGCCAGGATATACCCGAACGTTTCCCCGGCGAAAAGGGCCGGATCGGGGACGGAAACCAGCCCGCTCCAGCCTCCGGTGCCCAACCGGGCACGGCCCCCGACCCTTATCTCCCACTCCCCCTGCCCCCAATCCACCCGTATAATATTGGACCCCGCATCGGTAACGCACGTGTTGTCGATACGGAACAAATCCAGTGGAGGATAAACACCCACCCGGGCGGGCATACCGACCGCCTCGGCGGGACGCACGTCGAGGCGGACACAGTTGTCTTGGAAGGAAAGAGCGCCCACAGGAGCGGAGTGACGGCGGTGGAGCTGATTGACGGGCCAATCGGGATGCACGTACATCTGATCGAACATGCTTTCATCGACGACAATGTCGCCGCTCACCCGCGATATGCCGGACTCATCCCTGAGCCACCGCGCCCACCGCTCAAATTGAGCTGCCGCGTCCTCACCGATGGCCGGACTGCCGATGGTTGGATCCCCGCCCCCTGCGATCCAGAGGTCCCCCGAGAGCACACCGCCCTCGACCTCGCCGTCCGTCCACAGGGTTGTGGTGAACTCGTAATCCTCCCCGAGCACATCAAGGGCCGCTATGGCGGTCACAATTTTTTGATTGGAGGCGGGGATCAACGGACGATCCGCGTTTTTGCTGAAAAGAACCTCCTCCTCTCCGTCTCCCGTCCCCGCCACATGTACGGCAACCGAGGCGTTTTCCAGCCGCCCGTCCGAAAGGATCTCCCGCAGCTCCTCCTGCAGTGACGAAGCTGCAGCGGTAAACGGGAGGACGGAATACAATGCGAGGAGGCAAACTCCTGTCCGGAGCTTGCGGAACTGACCTGTGGGCTTCATGCCGGCGTGTCTCTTCCAGTAATAGGTGTCTTTGAATCGTGCAGCGACCGCATTCGGTTTCCTTCTGTCAGTCCAACGAGCTCAAACCTCCTCCGATTATTGAAGTCTCCGGAGGTAGATCGCAATATCTTTGGTAAAAGGCTGCAACGGGATGGCGATTCCCGGTTCAAGCGCAATTTCGGTCTCCTCAAGGGCCTTGCCGTTCTCAGTATCCCAGAGCACGAAACGGTAGTCGCCTTCGTTGATCCGCTGGAATTCAAGTTCCAGGAGTGGGATCTGTTCCAGGACGACACTCTCCTGCAGGTCTTGCAGGTACTGTGTGTTATAGAACCAGCCGATATAAGCATCCTTCTCCGGACAATGCATCATCAGCCCGTCGGCGCCGTGACCATCTTCGTTGCCTGCGCGCACGGCATCGTTCTCACCGCTGTCCGTCTCCTGATCATCACCGTTCTGCGGGGGAGCTGCTGTCAACTCCCAGCGCCGGGGATGCAGAGTATCCATACCCCGCCGTGCACCGCCGACGATCTGTTCGAATTGAACCAGGGAGTGATAGATATGGTACCATTCCTGATCCCGCACCAGCTGATTCCACCAGAAAAGCGGCGAAGCTGCTATGGGCATCGTATAACCTGCCCAGAGTCCCACCCGGAGGTCCCGCCGGAGGTTTCTGACCGTGCCGCCGCCGGCTGTGCCGCCGAATTCGGCGATCACAAACGGTTTCTCGAAACGGCGGTGAAAGTGGTAGGCGCCTTGCAGGCGTCTGACAAGATTCTGGTCGCGGACGTTGTAGTATGCGTTATTGGCCGTGAAATCGACATTGTCCAGGCGGAAGATGTCGCTGTTGAAATTGCCGGTGAAATGACCGGTCACCATATGCTCCCAGGGGTCGATTTCTTTCAGGTAAGTGGCCATTTCGTCGAACCATTCGACGATCTCATCGGAACGCCAGAACCCGCTTTGGGAGCCCACGAGGTTCATTTCGTTAAGGAGGTTCCAGGCAAAGATGTTGGGGCTGTAACCCCATCGGGCGACGATATAGCGCAGCTTGTTTTTTATCAGTCGCCGCGCCCGGGGGTCGGAGAAAACTTCCTCCGGCGACTCGAGGAATCCGCCCTGCTCCACGTTATAGGGGTGATCCTGCCATTCTTCGTCCACCCAGGTGGAGAGTTGTCCGTGATTGATGATGACCAGCATGACGTGAATATCATGCGCGGCCGCCGCATCCATGACCCGGTCGAACTTCCAGGCGTTGCGCATGTTATAACGTCCGGCGCCGCGGAATCCGATGCGTTGCGGGCTCCACTCCAGCGCGAGCCACCAGGGCGCCATCCACGTCTCGATGAAATTCATGCCGTAACCGGCCATTTCGGCCATGTACTCCTCGAAACCGAATGTCCCGTCGTCGAGCGCGACATTCGATGAAGAACTCGCTTCCCGGGGCTCGGTTATGCGCCTGCCCAGAATGTTTTGCTCGTACCGAACATCGTAGGGAGAGCGATAGTTGAAGCCGATGGGATAGAAATAATCCCCGTTTTCGAGCACGAATCCCTTGCCGCCTCCCGGATCGGTCCGGACAAAAGCCGGCGTCTCCCCGCGTTCTACCTCGAACTGATAGCTTCCGGTGGACCTCTCCCCCCCTCTGTCTGCGACGGTTATCTCATAGGAATACGTTCCGGCTTCCATGGGCGTGAACCTGATCTTCCAGCAGGGAGCGCCCTTCGGATCGAGGGCCTCCAGCCGGCGCCCTTCTTCATCGGTGACCATGCGCCTTTCGTATTCCTGATAGAAAAACCCCGGCACGGCAATTTTTTCGCCCGACGGAGCGGTAAAAATCCCCTCCACATCGATCTGTTCGGGGTCGAACGGATTGGTGTATGTCGCCGGCAGATCGAAGGTCAGCTCCAGCTTTTCGCCCACCGACAGCCGGGACACGTTCTTTGTGTGGTCCGGAAACAGGACCCTTCCGAACGAGACGTTATCGATATTGAAGCGGCCTGCGTATTGTTCCTGCGATACCAGCTTGACGCCGATGACGTTCAGGTTCATGCGGCTCATCACGTTCCATGGCTGGGAATGCCCCACGGCCTTCCAGTCCAAACTTTCGGGCGCAATGCTTGCCGATATGGTCTGCCACTCGCCCCGGGAGAGGGAATGTTCGCGCGTCTGGTACCAGAGCCATTCTCCGTCCTGCAGAAATAGAAGGCAGGAAACATCTCCGGGCGCATCTTCGGGCAGATAGACGTCGAGTTCGATATTCTCATACATGGAGGTGTCCCGGCTGCTGATGAGGGTGCGGACGGCCGCACCGCCCGGGAAGCCCACATCGATCCCCAGGGAATGATAACCCGCTGTCGATCTTGAATCGTCGACAAAAACTTCCTCAGCCGCATTATCGTCCATATCCTCCACGACCTTCCACCCCTGCACATCGCCTTCAAAATCAAACACCGGACGCTGTGCCCGGGAGACAGCAGCCGTGGAACAGGACAACACAACGAAAGCACAAAATACCTTCCATGCTTGTTTTTTTAATTTCATGATTGTACCCGGTATGTGTCGTTGCCGTACATTGTTAACGGTGCTGCAACGGTGCGGATTGATCCTGCCTTTTCAGCAACAAAAAACACCGGCGCCGTCACCAGGAATGCCTCGTTTTTTTGCGTCTTCAAGGTCCATAACCTTACGTCCGGTCCCGCATGTGGGCCGTTCCGGACGGAAACGATGGCGGATCTCGGGTGGTCAACCTTTTAAGCCAGGGCCCCTCTGACGGAGGCACAAAATCTTTTGAGTCCCGGCCGTTAGCCCGGGGCACCTGTTCATTTTTGGAACGGTCTTCCGTTATCCCGAACAGCATTCTATTATAATGAACTTGCCCGCTCCCCCGCAAATCATGGGCGGGTAACGGGAGTGGAAGCGCACTCCGCCGGCTTTCGGCGGGGCATGAGGAGATGTCGTCTGTTTGATCATCGTTACCTTATGCGTTATACTCCGTTCTCTGTCTGCGAGTGCTGGCAGGGGCGGGGCCGGGAAATGGCTTTACCACCCACATACTGTTTTAGCGGAGCCGGCCCGGACGCCAGGTTCCCGCGGCAGAACGTGGACATGCGGATTTCCCCCGGGCCACTGGCCGCCCTGGCAAGCAAGGAAGTCCGGCACCCGGATCGTGATCGGACATTATCGTTTGAGCCGTTGTTATTGACCGTATCGGGGCGTAGCGCAGCCTGGCTAGCGCGCGTGCTTTGGGAGCACGAGGTCCCGGGTTCGAATCCCGGCGCCCCGACCATTTCCCAGAATCCCCGCCGGACACACCCTGTCACAATCCGGACTCATCCTGCCATAATACGGACACTTACGCCGATTCCACGCAAGGCCCCTCTTCCTGCCCGGACAGAGAAAACCACATCCCGGACAGCCCCTGCTGCATTCCGGAACACAATATGAGCATAATGGATTCGCTGTCGGAAGAGCTGATTCCACTCGTACGGGCATGGCCGAAACTGCCCGA
>PUMZ01000404.1 GCA_003551565.1 Candidatus Brocadiaceae bacterium
ATCGGGCTGTTCGCCGAGATACGCGGCGAGCTGTATGGCGGGCTGGACTTTGAGTTCGGCTACGATACGCGCGGGCTGCGCCAGTGGCTGGGCACCCGCCAGACGCGCGATCTGCTCAACGGGTTCTTTATCATAACCGAAGACGAAATGGGACACAGTATCAAGCAGGCCGAGCTGGGCGGTTCCCTGACGGCCGGTGCGAAGATCGATATCTTTATCGCTGCAGCCGGCGTGCGCGGCGGCATTTTTGCTGAAGTTCTGGCCGGACTGCGCGACCATGCCGACCTCGGACGCGTCTATACCGATCAGGTGCTCACCGCCGTCGGGCTGGGAATCGAATGCGTGTTCGATGCCTCCGGTCAAGTCACCGCCGGGCTGGAAGCCTGGTATGAGATCGGCGTCGGTCCGTTGTCAACGGGCGATGAATACATGATTGCCGAGGTAGAACTCCTCTCGTTCGAAAGCGACGGCAGCGAGTGTTTCCCGGGCCGGTTTGCGCCGAATGAAACCCGCGAAATCGCCGCCGACCTGGGCGCAGCACCGGGCATCCATGTGACCGGCGATTCCATCTCCAACCCCAACGACCGCGACTGGTACCGTTTCGAGCTCCCCCATGAGGACACCATTGATGTCACGGCCCATTTTGATAACGCACTGGGCAATACGATCGAAGTCTTCGACGGCGACGGCAATATCATTGAGCGAGTATCCGCCACCGAACGAGAGTTGACGATTACTCTGGATGATGCCCAGCCGGGTGAATATTACGTTTATCTGCACGGAGAAACCAACCCTTATGACCTCAGCATCATGCCCGGCCCCGGCAGCGATACCACTGTCTATTACGTGAACCCGCAGGACGATGAAGATTTTGATCCTTCCCTGGAGAGCTACTATACTCTGGCGCCGGGTGATGACGACAATGACGGTCTTTCGCCCGAGTCACCTGTTCAGTCGCTCGATCATCTTTTAGGTAACTTTACTCTTGACGAGAACGCTGTCGTGGTGCTCGATACCGGCATCCATGACGACACGGTCGTAGTCGGCTCTGCACTCGATAGTGTAAGCTTTTACGGTGCCGTCGAGGGCGCACGTTTTACAGCCGCAGGCGATGAGGCCGCCTGGCATCTGGATGGAGTCAGCGATGTGACCCTCTACGGACTCGATTTCTACGGGCCCGGAACCGGCGTGTTGATTGATGGCGATTCCACTGATAATACAATCGCCGGCAATACCTTTAACTCCGGCACCGGAATAACCGTAGCCGAGGGAAACAGCGGGCCGGTGAACAACGTTATCCGCGATAATGAAATTCTCAGCAGCACCGGCATCGTCCTCGACGGAGGCGGTGGACAGGAGATATTCAATAATATCCTGGACTCCGGCGGGACAGGCATCCAGGTGAACGACGATGCGCACGCCGAGATTTATCACAACGAAATAACCGGGGGAACCGCAATACTGATCGACTCCGATGCTGATCTGGATACCCAGGTCTATGAAAACGTTATAACTGACGCCTTCGTCGGTATCCATAACGACAGTCCTGAAGTTCCTCTCGTGCTGAATGAGATATCTGACGGCTCGGTTGGATTGCAGGGTGCGGGCCTGCTGGGCAGCGATTCGGCCGCCACGCCGAACGAAATTCATGATAACTCGACGGGTTTATTGCTCGAAAGCGACGACGGTGGCGCTATTGTTCAATATAATCGCATATACGACAACTCAACAGGTATCGACGCCGGTTCCGACCAGCCGGCTATGATCCTGGGCAACGAAGTCTTCGATAACACCATCGGCATCTCCGGCGGGCCAATGATCGGCGGGGAAGACTGGACGGCACCCAACCGCATATACGATAACACCGACATCGGGATTGATGCCGACCGCGCCTCCGAAGTGCGGTTCAACCGCCTTTGGGGCAATGCCGTGGGCATACGTGCCGAATCCGAAACCCACATCCATCACAACGTTGTATTCCGTTCCGAATCGGAGGATAATCCCTCCATCGGCATTCAGGTGGTCGGGGCCGGCGGTTCTCCGGATACGCCGACAGTCATCGAACATAACACGGTGTATGAAGACGATGGATACGGACTCGAACTTGGAGGGGAACATGACGAGCTGCAGGTTCGCCACAATATCCTCTGGTCCGAAGAGGCATCCGCAATCCGTATTGACGGGGATACCCTCGAAATCACAGGTAAGTTCGAGAGCGATTACAATAACCTCTACCGCGGCGATTCAGGGGCGCTTGTCGAATGGGGGCCGGTGCAATTCCTTGACCTCATCGACTGGCAGATCGACACCGGATACGACCAGCACTCGATAGGCTACACAAATCTTGATCCTGACCGCGATCGCCCGCGCTTTATCGATAACTCATCAGGTGTCGATAATTATCTCATTGAAGATGAGGTCGGCACGAGTATCGCCGCCGGCGACCCTGATGCTGATTTTACTCATGAACCGGAGCCTAACGGCGGACGCGTCAACATCGGGGCTTACGGCAACACCGCGCTCGCGGCGGCAGCTCCGGTCGAATACCTGCGCATCGACCGGCCGAATTATTATCTCGACTGGCTTCCCGAACAGGAACGCACGATAGCGTTCTTCAGCCATAACATCACTGGCGATGTCCGCCTGGAGGCCGTTGACAACCTGGGCAGCGCCACGCTTATTGCTGAAGTGGATGCCGCAAGCGGCGAGGTTGACTGGGCGCCGGCCGACAGCGGCCTATCCGCCGACAATGAGGTCGTCTGGACGCTGCGCATCAGTTCCGTTGATGATAGTGCCATCGAGGCCGTTTCGCGGGAAAACTTTATTATCGCCGAACAGTCGGATGTCTATTATGTGGCCGATCCTTCGAGCGGCACGCGTGTGCATACCACGACGGGCGGCGACAACCGGAACCACGGGCGCGCACCGGATGCGCCCAAAGCCACGCTGGGCGGAGTCCTTGTTCTCGAAGACTTTTCAGTCGCGGACACGGTCTATATCGACGCGGGGCAGTACCTGGTGCTCGACCGGATTCATCTCTCCGAGCAGTATGAAGGTGTGCGGTTCGTCGGCGCCGGCAAGCCCGGTGAAAGCGCCCAGTCGCGCATCGAACGCGTGGGCTTTGATGCCGGAGCCGGCCCCGAAAACCTGTTCGAGATCGAGCACGCTCCGGCCGTGAGTATTGAGCGCCTTCATCTGAGCGCACCTGATTCGGCCATTGTTGCACTGGAGGATGGGAAAAGTCCAAATATATCAATACTCGAAAACACAATCCTCTTTGATGCCGGACGGTTTGCTATCGATATTGAATATATCAGCGACTTGCTTCAGGCTGGAAACAGCCACGGCCTGATAGAAGGTAATCGGATAACTCTTAATCCAACATCATCAACAACCAGTGATGGAAGAGCGATTCGTATTTTGGGATCGCGCGGCTGGGTGATCCGCGGTAATGAACTATTTGGATACCAGGGGCAAACCGGCATGGGTATAGAGGCCCTTGGTGAGCGCCCCCTGATAGAAGACAATACTGTCAGAGACTTCCACACCGGCATATACGCCGGTGTCTCAGGTCGTGTGATCAACAACGAATTGATCGACAATGTCGACAGAGGCCTTGTGGTACTTGCCACGGCCCTTGATAATACCATCACCGGTAGCGAAATCGGCCTCTGGTCATGGGGCGATGCTATCGGCAACGAAATATATGGAAATGAAATTGGTGCCCAGATTTCCTGGGATGACAGACATGAGTTTACCGGTAACGAAGTACATAACAACCAGATGGGTATTTACCTTATGGGCGACGGAAATGTTATCTCCAACCGTATCCACAGCAACGAAGTGGGCATACGTGCCGAAGGACTCGGCACGCTGGGCAGCGGAGCACGCATCGTCGGAAACCTGATACGCGATCATGAAGAGTATGGCGTACAGATCGTTGGCAGCAGCCCGGCCTTCTTCGCTTGGGACGAGGGAGCCGATGCAACCGTTATAAACAACACTTTTGTCGAGCCGGAAGCAAATATCGCTCTGGTTCTTGAGGGAACTGATCGCAGTAGGGTGGCCAACAATATCTTCGTTATTGGTGAGGGAAGCGGCAGTCCGGAATCCGCGGCAATTGCCGTTGACAGCGGTGCGGTAATTGGGTTCAATGCCGATCGAAATCTCTACTATACATCAGGCGATTCCGGCATCGGAATATGGGACGAACGCATGATCGCCAACGGATCGTTCATGACACCCTGGCTGGAAGAACCGAGCATCGCCGGCTGGGAACGGGAAGGAGGCGTCTCGCTGGTTGATGAACAGTGGTGGTCAGCGCTTGACGGATGGTGGGCACACATAAATCCGGATAATACGCTGCGACAGAATATACAAGTGCCCGAGGGAGCGGCGACCCTGGAATTTGATTACGTTTTCCAGACGGGAGCGTTTGGGTCCGATAACGATTTAATCGTCTCGCTCGATGGCGATACGCTGATCACCGTCCGTGGCAATGATGCCACTCCGGATGATTTCACCACGATAAGCGTGGATGCCGGCCACACTCTGCTTGGCAATGAGGATGTGAGTCTTGAGTTCACCGTAGAAGGTGAATTCGGCCAGGGAGATTTCCTGATAAGTCATATTGGATGGGAAGAAGAAACCATTGACCTCAGCCTGCAGGAGAATCTTGCCGACTGGCAGGCCGTGTCCGGACACGACGGCGACAGTCTGCATGAGGACCCGTTGTTTGAGGACCCGGGTGCCGATGATTATCGCCTCACCGCCGACTCACCCGCCATTGATTACGGGTTCACGCTCGGCAGCACGCGCCTGGATATCGACGGTCTGATGCGCCACGACGACCCCGATACCGATAATCTTGGTCCGGACGACTGGTATGAGGTCGAAGTACACGACGATAGTTTGTTCGAGGAGTCCGGCGTGGCAACGGATTTCTTTGGAGATGATAGTAATATGGAAGCCGACATCGGTTTCGCGTTTGATTTCTTCGGCCAGACACACGAGAGTGTCCGGATATCGACCAACGGGCTGCTGCAGTTCAGTCAGGTTTTCAATCCCGTTTATCAGGGCCCGAGCAGCCCTCATGCTTCGGTGACGGCCCTGGCCTCACAGCCGCGCATCGCCCCGCTGTGGGACGACCTGTTCGTTCCCCAGGAAATAACCGTTATCGGGCAGGAAGGTGGCAATATATATATTGACAATACGGTTGCCGGTGAGTTCACCGTCCGCTGGGAGGCTTTCACCAAGGACGCGGAAGGCGATCCCGATGAGCCGGTCAACTTCGCCGTCACGCTGTTCGAAAGCGGCGAGATACGGTTCGATTACGGTGACGGCAACGAGAACATCGATCCGACCA
>PUMZ01000180.1 GCA_003551565.1 Candidatus Brocadiaceae bacterium
CTCCTCATCCCGGACAATGCAGGGATCACCCACGACACGGGAATCGAATTCCTCTCCACGGGGCAACACGCAACGGCTGTCGATACGCCACGCAACATTTGAATACATCAGGCGGAATCTCCTTTGCCGCTGCAATTGTTTATTCAGGCAATTCGGGTTCCTTTAATTGATAATTTTCGGGTGGATCAAATGTATTTTCAGGTAAGGTATGGAAGTTTTCCAGCCCGAATCCCGATTCAGAACAAAGATGAAAAGTGAAGGCCCCACCGGCTCATGGACCGACCCATCGAAACTCCAGAATATGTTTGGATGAGTCCCACCTTCCCGCTTTTCAATCTAACATGTAATATTATATGACATTAAGGCCAGGTTGTCAAGCGATGATTTTATGTTTATAGTCAACGGCAACGGAAATGCCCACTTTTGCAGCAACAATTCACCCCAATCACCCTTTGAAAATCATCCCGCAATGGCATTCAATCCCGCAATATTTCAAATCGATTGTTTTCTTCCGGGCATGGCGTCGGAGTGCAAGTGCAAGTGGCGGCTGGATAGAAGGGATGGTGGATTACACCACCAATAATGTTTAACTTTCCGGCAAAGGATTCCGCGTCGCCGGACGTTTAGCAATATTGTAGTGTACCTGCGCAGGTATACGGGTTTCCCGGTTCGCCGGACGGCTCCCCGATCAGAGCCCGCTAATTTATCAGATAGCATAGCTTAAGGAATTTCTACCATGTACAGGCAAGTCAAACGAAAAAGGAAAGGTAACCGGACGGGTATGCTGTTTTTTTTCGTTTCAACCTTCTGTTTTGCCCTGTGTGCGTTTGGACGACGTCCGGCATTCGATTTCGAGGGCGATATCCAGGGCTGGAAGTTGCTTGAAGGGGAGGATGCCAATGCAGTCAACGAAATATTTGTGGATGATTCAGTTGCTTCGGAAGGGTACCACTCTCTCGGAGTCCTGGCCCAGTTCCCGGGCATCGCCAGCGTTTATACTTACATTCAAAGGGATGACATGTCGATATATGAGAAGCTCGAGATGGATGTTTACATACCGCCGGACATCCCCGATGACATATCGGCCAATCTTTTCGTTCAGGACGCCGAATGGCTCTGGTATCAAACGCGCGCTTTTTCCCTTATTCCCGGCGAATGGCAAACCATATCCGCAGATATGTCCCCGCACAGCATGGCCTGGAAGTCCCTGGGTCACTCTCAGCCCTGGGGATCGCTGAGCCGTTCAAATTTAAACACCATGGGGATTATGTTCGTATCGAACGGGGAATTTCGCAGCCGGTTAAATATTGACAATATTGTTTTCAAACAGGTTATGTTCCCGGAACACACCATGAATGTTTCGGAGCTCCAGGTTGGGGAGAAACTTGAGCTTGCCTTCAACCTGCCGGCCACCTATTGTAATCCGTTCGACCCGGTGGAAATCGCCGTGGAAGGCAAATTCATCGATCCGGCCGGCAAGAAAATTGTCGTGCCCGGCTTTTTTTATCAAAATTATGAAAGACGGGTAGTAATCGGAGAAGACGGCGGCCGACGGGAAGCCCTCGACCCCGAGGGCGCTCCGACCTGGAAGATCAGGTTCACACCAGTGAAGGCGGGTTCGTATTTTTACAGCATAACTGCCGCCGACAGGAGCGGGACCAGATCGAGTGCGAACAGACGTTTTTATGTCACCCCGGGTGCCCCCCCCGGATTTGTACGAACCGATCCGGACAATGATAAAGGATTTCAACTTGATTGCGGGAGTTATTTTTTCCCCATAGGGTTCAATTATCGTTCGCCGTACGATGTCAGATACGAACAGAATATTCTGGGAAGGCGCCTTACCGATCCCGGAGATGCAACGGCATGTTCGAATGTCGCCCTCGACGACGGCACATTCGGCTTTGAGGAAAACATGGTCGGGATGGCCGAATACGGTATGAATTTCATGGAAACCTGGATGGCGCCGTGGTGGATCGCCCTGGAGTGGAGCCCGCAGCGTATGGGTTTCAGGGGAGCGGCCTGGTACAACCTGCGCAACGCGTGGAAGCTTGACCGGATCATGAATGCGGCCGGGCAGCACGGCATTTATATTCAGCTTGTCCTGATAAATCACGGCCAGTTATCCACCTTTGTCGATCAGGAATGGCAGGATCATCCGTATAATGTGCAGAACGGGGGATTCCTGATGTCGCCGGAGGATTTTTTTTCCGATCCCCATAGCTGAATTCGGCGGCACGGCAGCCGGAAGTTCGCTTCCAAATTTGAAAAGAGACCTCCATGCAGGACTTTGGGCCGGATACACGATGCCTCTGGCCGCATCCCCGCTTTTCTGGTGGCACCAGATGGTCAGGGATCAGGATTGGTACTCTTTTTACAGTTCTATGGCGGAATTTGACAGGATCGTTGGTGAAAATAGACGGAACATGGAAAGTCACGGGAACTGGCGCCTCATGCGGGAAGGAGAAAACGTCAACAGGCGCCAGGCGCACGGCCAGATGATGCACTGTCCCGCAAAGAACGCCTGGATAGGATGGTTCTATAACCGGCGGTATCTGGGCGACCTGACATCCGGGCCGGAGTTCAACGAACAGGAGAACATTAAACTGCTCCTCCCCGGGATCGGCGAGGGAGAATACTCTCTCGTTATCTGGGACACCGAAAACGGCAGGGCGCTGGCGGAGGACAAAATCACACTGAACCCCGACACCGCCATTGAACTGCCGCCCTTTGCCAGAGACATTGCCATATACATTAAATCCATATGAAACTGTTGTTTGTTGTGGCAGAAGTCAAAAAAGCCTCCTCCGGCACCTGCGGCGCCGTCTTTCAACGGGCAACGCTTTCTGGTATCATATATATTGGCGGCTATATTGGCGGCCAGGTGATTGCCGGTCTGTTGAGGGGAGAGGAAGGAGCGATTTTTTCGGCGGAATGCCGCCCAAAACGACCGTTGGATTTTTCGTTGACCGGGAAGGGAGGCCGAAATGGTTGAGGAAACGAACAGGATTGCACTCCGGATGCTCCTTGTGGTTGTGGTTCTGGCGGTGCCGGTTCTCCTGGTTTTGAACCTGAGGGATTCTGGCAGGGATAATGCGCCCCGTCGAGGAGATACGGTGGAATTGGATCGTCCATCGCAACAGTCATGGCCGGTGTTTCGCGGAGACACTCGTTTGACCGGCCAGGCTGCGGGAACGATCGGACGCCGCCCGGAACCCGTCTGGACCTTCGGGACGGGAGGAGCGATCGGGTCATCACCGGTTGTTGAAGGGAATACGGTCTATGTCGGGTCGTCGGACGGACGAATTTATGCGGTCGACGTTGCCGGCGGGAAGGAACAATGGACCTTTGATACCGGGGCGGCGGTTGAAGCGCCGCCGATCGTCACAGGAGGAAAGGTTTTTGTCGGCTCAAGCAATGGCCGTTTCTATGCATTGGACGCGGAGGTGGGGGAAAAAATTTGGAAACGGGATACCGGGGCAAAAATCTACGGTTCGGCCAACTGGATCGAACACGAGGGTGCTTTGCTGGTTTTGGTGGGCGGTTATAACAACACAATCCATTGTTTTCGGGGCGATACGGGTGAGGAGTTGTGGAGTTTCGGGACCGGCAGCTACATCAACGGTTCGCCGGCTATCACCTCTGACGGGCTGGTCGTCTTTGGCAGTTGCGACGGATTCCTTTATGTGCTGGAAGCTCACAGCGGGCAGCCCGTGCATGAGCTGGACACCGGCAGTTATGTTGCCGGTTCCCCCGCGGTGGATGATGGTTACGTGTACGCGGGCACAATGGGGGGGAAGGTGATATCATTCGGTCTGACGGATGGCGATTTACGGTGGGAACAGGAACAGGGGAATGCTTTTTACAGTTCTGCCGCGGTCGGGGGAAATAAGGTTGTTATCGGCAGCCGGGACCGTTCCCTGTATTGTCTTGATGCGGCATCGGGAGAAGTGCTCTGGCGGTTCGCATCGGGAGGATCAATGGACAGTTCTCCGGTCATCTGCGGCGACAGGGTTGTGGCTGGTTCCGCTGACGGACGGGTATATGTTTTGGATTTTCAAGATGGTCGCGAAATATGGTCCTTCACCGCCGGCAGAGCAGTGATGTCGTCCCCCGCCCTGGCGCAGGGGAAGCTCTTTTTCGGAAGCGATGACGGAAGGGTTTATGCCTTGAGTATTTACTAAATGTGAAGAGAGGTTCATCGGGACAATCCTCCTATGCTGGAACTCAAGAATGTCAGAAAAGAATATCTTACGCCGGGGTCGGATGAGAAGACGTCTGTTCTGGAAGACGTTTCTCTGAGCGTGGAACGGAGGGAAACGGTGGCGGTTGTCGGGCCGAGCGGGAGCGGCAAAAGCACACTGCTCAATATCGCCGGTGCTCTCGACCGGCCCACGGCAGGAGAGGTCTACCTTGATGGGGAGGATATTTCCATCGGGGAGGAAGACCGTCTTGCCGGTATCCGTAACCGACGGATAGGGTTCATTTTTCAGCACCATCACCTGCTGCCTCAGTGCACCGTTATGGAAAATGTGATCGTTCCGTCCCTGGTATGCAGCGACCGGGCCATACGCCGGGATGCCGAACATCGCGCCGCCGAATTGCTGCACACTGTCGGGCTCTCGCAGTACAAGCTGCATCGTCCCGGCCAGATAAGCGGCGGTCAGCGGCAGCGTGTTGCGCTTGTCCGGGCGTTAATTAACCGCCCCGCCCTGTTGCTTGCCGACGAACCAACCGGTTCACTCGATAACGAAACATCCAATAAAGTTTTGGAACTGTTGCTTGCGCTCAACGAACGCGAGGATGTTGCACTGGTGATGGTTTCCCATGCCGAATCGGTGTCCTCATGTGCGGATAAGGTTTATCGTTTGAGTGGAGGACGGCTGGTGGAGGAATCCCGGTCGGCATCTCATAACCATGGATAATTGGCAACTGCTACAACTGGTTGTCCGCACGCTGACCTTTTACCGCTGGACATCCATCGGGGTGTTTCTGGCGGCCGTGGTCGGGTCGGCGATCCTCATCGGTTCGCTGGCGGTAGGAGATTCGGTGGATTACAGCCTGCAACGCATGCACGAGGCGCGTCTTGGCGATACCGAACTCGCCATGCACGGCGGGGACCGGTTTTTCCGTGAAGAAATAGCTGATGAGCTGGCCGCGGAATTGGAAACCCGGGGCGCCGCTATGCTGGTCCTGCCCGGTATGGCGAGCGACGGCGACGGCCGTCAGCCGGTCAATGAGGTGAATGTTCTGGGGGTGGACGATCGGTTCTTTGCAATGGGCGGCACGGCCCGCGAGATGGAACTGGAGCACGGGCAGGTCGCTCTGAATTCGCCGCTGGCGGAGCGCCTGAGTGCCGAAATCGGGGACGATATCGTCCTGAGGTTTTCGAAACCGACGATGATGCCCCGCAGTATTTCCCTGACGCCTGAGGCTGAACTCTCGGTCGCATTCCGGCTCCGGGTGGCGGAGATCCTGGGGGTTGAGGATTTCGGCTGGTTCGGACTGGAAGCGAGTCAAAGGGCAACGTTCAACGCCTTGTTGTGCCGAGAATGGCTCGCCGGAGAGCTGGATCGCGCCGGGCGGGCGAACGTGGTTTTACTTGGCGGGAAAGATTCTCCGCTCGCTGCCGATGACGCCAATGCGCAGCTGAAGGAGCTGTGGCGGCTCTGCGATGCCGAACTTGAGCTGCGGGAAATTTCTGACGCCCGGCTGGAGCTTCGGAGCAGCCGAGTTTTTATCGACCCTGTTGTGAGCGAGGCGGCGATGAACACGGCAAAGCATCAGACCGGTATCCTTACTTATTTTGTCAATTCAATATGCGCGGAAGATCGATGCACCCCCTATTCCACTGTGTCGGCCATGACACCCGGCGAAGACCGGCACAGCATTGTCTGCCCGGACACAGGGGATGGCGAGGCAATAATCAACGAATGGCTGGCCGAGGACCTTGGGATCGGGCGGGGAGACGAGATCGAACTGATGTATTACGTCTTCGGTGTTGACAGACAATTGGTGGAGGATTCCCGGCGTTTCGGGGTGCGGGAGATCGTTCCTCTTGAGGGGCCGGCGGCGGATAAAGAGCTTATGCCCGGGTTCCCCGGCCTTGCAGGGGTTGAAGATTGCCGTGACTGGGCCCCGGGGATACCCGTGGAGCTTGATAGAATCAGGGAGAAGGACGAGCGGTACTGGGAGGTTTATCGCGGTACTCCCAAGGCATTTGTCACGCTGGCGGCCGGCCGTGGGATGTGGGCCAATCCCTACGGCGAACTGACGGCCGTGCGCTACGGGCCCGAGGTGACGCGTGAGACGGTCATCGAGGGCCTTCTGGAGCGCATAAGCCCCGCCGACGTCGGGCTCCTGTTTCGGAATGTCCGGGAGGATGCATTTGCCGCCCGGGAGGAGGCGATGGGATTCGGACAACTTTTTATCGGGTTCAACATGTTTCTGATCGTCGCTGCACTGATATTGACCGGGCTTGTCTTTGTTTTTGCGGTGGAAAGCCGAACCGACCAGATCGGTTTGCTGAAGGCGCTCGGCTGGACGGACGGAACCGTGAAAAAACTGCTGGCCTGCGAGGGAGGGTTGCTTGCTCTGGCCGGAGTATCCGTCGGGGCTTTTGCGGGACTCGGCTATACCGGAATGATGGTCCGGTGGCTTCCGCATGTTTTCGGGCAGGCGGGAGAGCATATGATCATCGCTTTTGATGCCGATTGGGTGACCGTGCTGGCCGGAGTGGCCGGCACATTTTTACTTTCAATGGTTGTGATATGGTGGTCCGTTCGAAGGAAGATGAAGTGTCCCGTCCGGGAGATTCTCAGCGGCGGGGGCGGGTGGCATTACGCCACAAATAACCGCAAAAGCAGTCGAGCGGGTCTCTTTCTTGCCGCGTTGTGCCTGGCCGCAGCAGTGCTTCTGCTCCTCACGTTCGGACGGGCCGCGACGGGGGCGGAGGAGGCGGGGGTGTTTTTCGGGGCCGGTTCCCTTCTCCTGGTCGGGGGGCTGGGGGTCTTTCATTACGGGCTCAACCGCATGGCCGCCACATTCCGGAAACCCATGGTTCACCTGAGAGGATTTGCCCTGCGCAATGCCGCCCGTAAAAGCGGCAGGACGCTGGCGGTCATAGCTCTTCTTTCTGCAGGAGTTTTCGTGGTGATAGCGGTTGGAGCCAACCGCCAGGATGCCCTGGCGGATGCACACCGCAGGGATTCGGGCACCGGCGGTTTCGCCCTGTTCGGGCGCTCGGCTATCGGCGTCCCTTACGACCTCTCCACGCCCGGAGGCAGGGAATCGGCGGGGTTTGACCCGGAGGGTCTGGGGGATTTTAAAATCGTCCCGATGCGTGTGCGCGGAGGCGATGACGCCAGCTGTTTCAATCTGAACCGCGCACAGCAGCCCCGGTTGCTCGGGGTGGATCCTGCCTCATTGGCAGAACGGTTTGCCTTCATCGATTTGGGCCGTGGTATGGGGACCGGACGGGGGTGGGAGCTCCTGGAAAAAGATTTCGGGGAGGGCGTCGTTCCTGCGGTTGGTGATGCTCCGACCGTGCGGTGGGCGCTTGGCAAGTCGGTGGGGGATGAAATCGCGTATACCGACCGGCGTGGCAGGGCGTTCAATGTGCGCATAGCGGGGATCATCAATGACTCGGTATTGCAGGGTGGGTTGGTTGTTTCCGACCGTCACTTCATGGAAAAGTTCGGCGCCGGGGATTACGGGGTGTTCCTTGTCGACGGGGAAGACCGGTATGTGGAAGACCTGCGCCGCCGGTTGGCGGCGGCATTGCGTGATTTTGGGCTGGAATTGACGCCCGCCGGAGAACGTCTTGCGGAATTTGCCGCCGTCGAAAACACCTACATCTCGATGTTTCAGATATTGGGCGGGCTGGGTCTGGTGCTGGGCAGTATCGGGCTTGGTGTGGTGGTGCTGCGCAATATACTGGACAGAAGGCATGAACTGGCCATGCTGCAGGCTATGGGTTATAAGAAAGGAGTGCTGAAAAAAATGGTGTTCTGCGAACATGCCGGCATGATGGCCCTCGGACTCCTTTTCGGAGTGGCCGTGGCGTTGGCGGCTGTCGGTCCCCAAATCTTTGCGCCCGGCATGGAAGTGCCTTTTTTGTCCCTGGCGTTGCTTGTCGGTGTCATAGCTGCCAGTGGATTGGCCTGGATATGGCTGGCCGTCAGCTTTTCACTGGCCGGTGATTTTTTTGACTTTTTGCGGCATGAGTGATTGCATATGAGTTGTTTATCGGGGTGGGCAGAAGTTGTGAATAACCGCGTTAAAATCGCCGTCTTATTTTTAATCATTATTAATTCCGCCCTGCTCGCGTGGGCGTTTCGAAGTGGCGTGGGCGATGGGTTGGAGAAGCGCATGCCGGGGATGGACGACCGGCCTGATCCCGCACGCCGCACCGGCCCGGTAACAATCGATGGGGAATTGACTTCCTTCGATGTTCAACCGCCGGACATCTCCGGAAGATGGGTGCAATTCCGCAATAGTGCCCGTGACGGAATCGCCCGGGAGGAGGAGGGGCTGGCCCGGCAGTGGCCGGAAGACGGCCCGCCCGTCCGATGGTCCATCGGGGTGGGGGACGGCTACGCTTCCGCCGCGATACTGGACGGCAGGGTTTATATGATCGATTACGACAGGGAAAACCAGGGCGATCTGATCAGGTGCCTCTCGCTGGAGACCGGCGAGGATATATGGCAGTACTTTTACCCGGTGCAGGTCAGGCGCAACCACGGTATGAGCCGGACGGTGCCGGCTGCCACCGAGGATTTCGTGGTAACGCTGGGCCCGAAAGCCCACGTCACCTGCCTCGATGCCCGAACCGGCGAGTTCCTGTGGATGCTGAATCTCGAAGCCGAATACGGCACGGACGTGCCGCCGTGGTATGCCGGTCAGTGCCCTTATATCGACGCTGAAGGTCGCGTCATACTCGCACCGGCCGGCGATGAGGTGCTCATGATGGCGGTTGAGGGGGCGACCGGCGAGGTGGTCTGGGAAACGCCCAATGAGCCCGGATGGGATATGACGCATTCCTCGATCGTGCCGATGGAGTTCGGTGGGCGGAAGACCTATGTTTACTGCGGCAGCAACGGTGTGGCGGGGATTTGCGCCGGAAGCGGGGAGCTTCTGTGGCGGACCGGGAAGTGGCGTATACGTATCGCCAACATCCCTTCACCGGTCATCGTCGGCGATGATCGCATATTCTTTACCGGCGGCTACAACGCCGGGAGCATGATGCTGCGGTTGGTCGAAACGGAGGGGGGGATCGAAGTGAGGGAAGAGTTCCGGCGCGGTGCACGTGAGTTCGCCTCCGAACAGCAGACGCCCATACTGTACGAAGGGCACATTTATGCCGTGCGTCCCGACGGCGAACTTGCGTGTATGGACACCGACGGCAATGTCCTCTGGACAAGCGGCGGCGGGACGAATTTCGGGCTGGGACCGTTGCTGATTGCCGACGGGCTTATTTACGTGATGGATGACAACGGCGTTCTGACAATGGCCGAGGCCGTCCCTTCAGGGTATAACGAACTTGCAAGGAGCGAGGTCATGGACGGACACGAGGCGTGGGGTCCGATGGCGATTGCCGACGGCCGGCTGATCGTGAGGGATATGAACCGGATGCTGTGTCTGGATCTGAAGGACAGGTAGGCGGTTAAAAACAGGGGCTGGCCCCACATTTGGTACATCACCCTTTGAAAACGAGTGGGAGGTCGCGTGAATTTCAAATTTCTATTTATGTGTGTAAACGGTTTGCGCTTTTTTATCAACTGAATGACTGGAACCGCCCAAAGTGGCACGGATTGTTTATTTCCGATAAAATACAATGACATTGAACGTGTCCCATTATTGTGTCCCGGGAATTCAATATCTTTAATATCAATGTCTTATAGATAATCAATTTTGGTCTATGCGCCGGTGGGCCGGGAGGGTTTTTAATGACATCAGCAGCTGCCCCGATGAAAACTCAGTTGTCGCGTTTTTGCCGTGATTATTCCAAACTTCTTCTACCGTTGCGTCAGGAACTGGGGGAGGGTATAGATTTTATCCGTAATCAGCGGGGCTCGGACGACATCAAGGAGATACTCTCTAAACTTTGCGATGTTCATCATCGCATGAAGAATCTGGCTGATAAAATTGATTCCCAGCAGGCATACGTCATCATTTTCGGACCTCTTAAGAGCGGTAAAAGTACGTTGATGAACGCGTTCAGCGGGGCGTATGTGAGCGAGGTAACAGCTTTGCCTGCATATCCCTGTCTGGTGCATGTGCGCCACGGAGAGGAAGTCAGCCTGAAGGCATCGCATTTCAACGGTCAGACTGAGCGTTTTGAGGATTTTGCTCACATGAAGTCGGCGGTCGAAGTTTATCATCATGAGTTGGCCGAAAGAATCCGGGAGGTTGAGGAGCAGGAGGAAGATTTTGATCCCGGTATTCACTGCCCCAATGCCATACGGAGGCTTGATATTGCGTTGCCGGCAGAACCGCTGAAAGAATCATATACCATCCTCGTCGATACTCCCGGCTTATACAGCCGCATGAAATTCGGTTATGATTTGATGACGCGTGAATTCCGGGATAGCGCTGCCTGTGCCGTATTTGTGGTCAAAACCGATAACCTGTTTCTTGAGCAGGTGTTTGAGGAATTTAGTGATCTGCTGAACCTCTTCTCCCGCATTTTTTTGGTTGTCAATATCGACGGACATAAATGCGATCTCGAACCGGACGGAGAGCTTCGCCCCAGTCTTGAGAGCCGTGAACCGCAGAAGATTATCGATGCTTTCTGCTCGCTGTCAATGAGCGCCCCCCTGCGGCATGCTTATGAAGAAGGGCGTTTGAGATTATATCCTATTGACCTGCTCAAAGCTGCGAGTGAACGTCTGGGGGGGCGGGAGTCGCAAGCCATCTCCGATGTTGCCCGGGATGCCTCAAACGGGGCCGATAACTGCGATGAAGGGGCGCATGAAAACAATAGCGGGGAAGTTCTGCACCCTCTTTCTTCACAACAGGCCGCTGAAGGCGTCCGGACCGATGATGAGGAGGAAACATCTCCGGCCACCGCCGGGGATGCCGGGTCTGAAAAATTTCATGAGTTCATGGCTGACCTGACGAACTATCTCAACAGCAATGATTATATCCTCCACTTTATGCGTGACAGTCTGCGGCAGGGCCGGCAGTTGATTCAGGAAATCGAGCAGGCATGCGGGGATGAAAAACTTGATAGTTTTATGACAGCAACAAAAGCTTTTCAGGCCGATTACGACCGGGGCATTGCCCAGCGCAAAGTGTTGGAGGGACTGAAGGATTTTGATTGGGGTGGCGCCTTTACGGGGGTTGAGGGGCGGATTAAGGGCAAATGTGAAGGTTTTGCCCGATCCGAACAGGAACGGGTGGAAACAGAACTGGAACAAAAGGTCGATGAGTGGTTCGCTTCGGTCGAAAGCCTGAAACATCTGCTGGACGAACGGATAAACCCCGCCTTTGATCAATTGCATGAGATTTTCAGGGACTTTGTCATGGAGAGCATCCGGGAATTCAGCCATACCGACTCTGCCGGTGCCGAGCTGTCCGATGAAGTGTCGGGGGAACTTGATGAGGCGGAGTTGTCGATGGCCGATATTCGGGATCAGGCGTTGGACGCTGCACGGAATGCGGGTGAGGGCGTATCGCCGCCGGATCATAGTATGGCGCCGGAAGCGATGCCGGTTCGCCGGCGGTTCTGGGATTGGCTGCTTTTGCGGAGCAGAAGAAAGATTCGGACAAAGTTTTTGGGTGATGATTGCGGGAAAGATATTCCGGTTAAAACCAAGGAAAAACGGCTGGGGGAAAAAAGCAAGAAAAGTTTCTGTGATAACCTCGACCAGCAGCTGGAAAAAGTTTTATCGCACTTTTCTCAACACATATTGGACGGCATGGTTAATGCGTATACTGCTACTTCAAAAGGGGCCGTTTGCGATGCTCTCGATCGCCGTGTTGAAGAACTGAATCAGCGGTTGCCACGGCTCAAAAGCCGTATTGAGTCCCGGCAGAGGGTTTGTGAAACCATCAGGAAATTGGCAGATAATATTGAGACCCATGACCGGAAGCTGGCATCGCTGGAGGATATTTTTTCCCGACAACATCCTGAATCCGGGGTGGAAGACGAAGGGGAAACTGCTGTGCGGTAAGGTGCACCGGATATCATGATCGGCACGCTTCTTGCCGGTTCAACGTCCTTTTCTTCTGTCCATTGTCCCTATCTTCATTAAATCAGTTTCATGAACAACCGAACAAGCAAATCGGGCGGATGGGGCATCCTGACAGTCGCAGCCGCTGTTGTTCTCGTGGCAGTGTTTGCCGGGATAGCAGCCCGCGAGTTTTTCGTCCAGCGCAGCCTCAGCGAACGCTCCCCGGGTCCGGGGACGGACATGACCGGTATTCCCGAGGAACTGCTGGCGTTCGAAGAACTGCAGGGCTCTTTCCGCGTCGGTCACAGGAACGTTGTCGATTTCAGCGTCGACAGCTGCGGACGCATCCATGTCGCCGGAGACCGGTCGGTGCGAATTTACGAGAACAACGGCGCACTGTCCGACGAGATCTTCCTGCCCGGCGTGCCGACGGCCGTAACCGCGTCGGAGGATAAGTTGTATGTCGCTCTTAAGAACCACCTTGCGATCTACAGTCGGGAAGGCGAGCTGTTGGAGAGGTGGGAGCCGCCGTCGGAAAATTCTCTGATCACATCGATCGCAGTGCACGAGGGCGGGGTATTTCTTGCCGATGCCGGGAGCCGGACGGTAAGGCATTATGATAACGACGGCCATTCTCTCGCACAGATAGGCGCTCGGGATGCGGAAAGGGGCGTGCCGGGTATTGTGCTGCCGGGTCCATATTTCGTTGTGGTGATGGGCTGGGACGGGCTTTTGCGGGTGAACAATCCCGGCCGGCACCGGATCGAAGTCTATAGTCCGGAGGGTGAGCTGGAACGGTACTGGGGGAAGCCCTCCAGCGCTATCGAAGGGTTCTGCGGATGCTGCAATCCGGTCGACTTCGACCTGCTGCCCGACGGACGGTATGTTACCGCCGAGAAAGGGCTGATCAGGGTCAAGATGTACGATGCTGATGGTCATCTTGAGAGCGTGGTTGCCGGTCCCGACGATCTGGCGCCGGGCAGCCTCCAATTGCTCGGACAGCGCAGTCCGGACAGGGGTCCGGCGAATTTTAAAGTGGCCGCCGGCAACGACGGCTTGATACATGTTCTGGACACCCGCGAGAACAGAGTCAGGTTTTTCAGGGAGAAGGACAATGAACAGTCCGGTCAAGAGGGGTGATAAGAAACTCACACGGCGCGAGATGGTTTTCGGCGGGTTGAGGTGCGCGGCCCTCACGGCAATAGGCGCGGGGGGCGCGGCGGCGGGTCTGAAACGGCGAAAATTGTTGCGCGAAGGCAAGTGCTTGAACCAGGGTGTGTGCCCGCAATGCAACGTGTTTTCAGAATGCGGACTTCCGAGGGCACGTGCGGTGAGAGCTCAGCGTGGGGAGGGTTGATATGGTTGCTGATGATCAAGGTCCGGAAGAGCGGAACCGGCGCGTTTTTCTCCAGGACGGACTTTGGGGCATCTCGATTGCCCTGCTGGGCGGGGTCGGTGGGTTTGCCCTCACCCGTTCTTCTGACGGAAAGACTGTGTGGCAGATTGACCCGTATAAATGCAACTGCTGCGGCAAGTGCGAGACAGAGTGTGTGCTGGCGCTGTCGGCCGTCAAAGCCGTTCAGGTGAATGCAATATGCGGATACTGCCGGCTTTGTACCGGTTTTTTTGAATCCGATCCGATCGCACTGGATACCGGGGCTGAGAATCAGCTTTGCCCCACCAATGCGATCCAGCGAACGTTTATCGAGGATCCTTACTACAGTTACACGATCGACGAAGACCTGTGCAACGGCTGTGCCCGGTGCGTGAAGGGCTGCAACGCCTTCGGCAACGGGTCGTTGTTCCTGCAGATTCGTCATAACCTGTGTGTGAACTGTAACGAGTGCGCGATCGCAGCCGCTTGCCCGGCGCAGGCTATTGAAAGGGTGCCGGCGGAGGAGCCTTATAAGCTGAAAGAAGTCTACTAATTCTTTTCAAAAACGGACTTGAAAAGAATTAGATATATAACGGCAAAGAAAGGAAAGATGAACGGCAAACGGACAGAAACCAGGCCTGCTCCACATTTTTATTTTTAGGGCTAAAATTTTAAATTATCGTTTCTGGAATTTTAAATGTTGAGCATATTTTCCAAATCAAGATCAGTCTTTTTATTCTTTTTGACGGCGGCGCTATTTTTTTCCGTAATCCTTGCCTCTCCGGCCGCTGGTGGTACGCGGCGATTTCCGGCGCCGGATTTTGAAAGCGGCTACGAAATGCCTGCCACCGAGACGCCGTCCCCTGCCCCGGAATTTTTCGAATATCTTAACGCTGGCGTGTTGCTCGCTGCGCTCGGGTTGGGAGCCTGGTTCATTTTTAAAACGCGGGACCGCCGCTATGTCGCTGCTTTGATGGTCTTCTCTCTGGCGTTCTTCGGCTTCTGGCGGCGGGGATGTATATGTCCGGTCGGTGCCACGCAGAACTTTGCACTGACGGTTTTCGATGCTGGCTATGCCCTTCCGCTGACCGTGATGGTCCTCTTCCTCCTGCCGCTGGCTGCATCGCTTTTTTACGGCCGGGTTTTTTGCGGTTCGGTCTGTCCGCTGGGGGCGTTACAGGACATCGTTTTGCTCAAGCCGCTTTCCGTCCCCTACTGGGTCGAGGTTCCGCTCCGTCTCCTGGGGTACATCTACCTCGGGCTGGCGGTCCTTCTGGTGGTCAACGGGGCAGGATTTATTGTATGCCGTTTCGATCCTTTTGTTCCTTTTTTCCGACTCAGCGGCCATCTGGGTTCGTTGGCGCTCGGCGGCGCGTTCCTCGTTACCGGCATTTTTATCGGCCGGCCGTACTGCCGTTTTTTGTGTCCTTACGCCATATTCCTGCGGCATTTTTCGCGGCTCGCGAAGTGGAAGGTGAAAATCAGCCCGGATGAATGCGTGCAATGCAGGCTGTGTGAGGACTCCTGCCCGTTCGGCGCGATCCGCAGTCCGACCGGGGAGCCTTCCGGGGAAGAAATCGCGTTGCGTAAGAAAATACTTGTGGTTTTGATCGTGCTCCTCCCGGGGTTTGTCTTTGCCGGGGGATGGGGCGGGGCTTTGACGGGTGATCTGCTCGCACGAACACATCCGGATGTGCGCCTGGCCGAGAGACTGTATCTGGAAACGACCGGCCGGGTCACCGGAATGACCGATGAAACCGAGGCTTTCCGCAGTACCGGCGATGAAAGTATGGAGTCCCTCTTGACCCGTGCGACAGATATCCGGGCGGGATTCGGCAGGGGAAGCCGGTTGCTGGGCGCTCTGATCGGACTTGTCGTCGCCCTGACCCTCATCAAACATACGGTCCACCGCGGCAGCGATGAATACCGGGCGGATTCGGGCGATTGCCTGGCCTGCGCGCGTTGTTTTCGGTACTGTCCAAGAGAGAAGTTGAGACGCCATAACATGAAAGAAGAGAAAGGGATGAAAATGTAGGATATCGAACCTCCGGCGGCAAGGTTGCGTTAGAATCCCATTTCAGGGAGATCTGTTGCGCCCGGGCTGGAAAGGCGAATCCTCTCCGGGGAAAAGACCATCCGCTTTTCTGCAGGCAATGGATTTTTTCTGCACTGCGCCTGAACTTGCAGCACGAACCAGGGATTTGTCAGCATGGCATCTGAAAAGATGAACAGCAGTCTTTTTCAAAGCCGAACGTTTTATCAGGCGGTGCTTGGCATGGCCGTGGCAGCGGCCCTGTTTTCGCTCCTGGTGTCAGGGGTTCTCGGTTTGCGTTATTTCCGCTACACCTATATACTTCCCATGCAGGAAAAGCGGATCGAGGACCTGAAAAATCGTTTGCACGAAACCCCGGACGATGGGATGTTGCTGGAGGAGCTCAGGGAACGCGATCTCCAGGCCCGGGTGATCAGGTTCCGGTGGTATGCGTTTGCTTCCCGGGCCGGTTACCTGCTGCTTTTCAATCTTGCGGTTGCGCTGGCCGGTGCAAAGACGGCTTGCAAATTGAAAGAGTCCCTTCCGAAACCGGGTCCACGGGACAAATACGAGGACGAGCATGCACATATCGCGGCCCTGTCGCGCCGGGCCGTCGGGGCCGGTTTTGTGGTTGTTATCGGTGTGAGTTTCGCCGTCGCGATGATCACTCCTGGATTTGAGTACTCCATCGCGGAGCCGGACGAAGAACACCGTGCCGGACCGGTTCTGCCCGATCCCCCGGAGAGGGATGAGATTGACGCCAACTGGCCGCGGTTCCGCGGGCCCCGGGGCAGCGGGGTCAGCCCCTATGGTGGCATGCCGAAGGAGTGGGATATCGCAACGGGAGACAATGTTCTTTGGAAAGCCGAAGTGCCCCTGCCCGGGCAAAACTCGCCCATCGTCTGGGAGGATAGAGTGTTCCTGACCGGCGCCACCGCAACGGAAAGGCAGGTTTACTGCTTCCACGGTGAAACAGGAGAACTTCTCTGGACCGGCGACGTGCCGGAGCTGGGCGTCAGCGCCTCCGAGATCGAGCTGAATCCTGATACCGGGTATGCGGCATCGACGGCCTATACCGACGGCCGGCGGGTCTACGCGTTGTTCCCGACCGGTGATGTGACGGCTTTCGATTTCGAAGGCGAGCGGCAATGGATCGTGAACCTGGGGGAACCCGACAACGTGTACGGACACGCGACGTCCCTTGTGGGTTTTGGCAATACGGTGATCGTCCAGTACGACAACGGCCAGGCCGATGATGATCGTTCGCGCCTTGTTGCACTGGACTGGGAGAGCGGCGACATTGTGTGGGAGACCCCCCGTTCGGTGGCGAATTCGTGGACGACGCCGATCATTATAGAGACCGGGTATGGAGAGCAGTTGATCACAGTCAGCGAGCCGTACCTTATAGCATATGATCCTGAAAACGGATCGGAGATCTGGCGTGGCGGGGTGATGAGCGGCGAAATAGCTCCCTCGCCCATCCGTGGCTCCGGCTTGATTATGGCGATTTCGCCATACGTCGAGATGATCGCCGTAGCGCCGCGGGAAAGCGGAACCATCGATGAGGGGCACATTCAGTGGAGGATCAGCAGGGGGATTCCGGATATAACCAGCCCGCTCAGCGATGGAGAGAGGGTCTATCTGCTCGAGACCTACGGCGGAACGATGAGGGCGCACAGCCTGGGGGGGGGCGAACTGGTGTGGGAGGAGTTCCTGAGTGCTGATTTTTATGCCTCACCCGTCCTTGCCGGTCATACAATCTACCTGTTTTGTTCGGAGGGCGACGGATATGTGCTGGAAGCGTCGGATGAATTTGAACAACTCGGGCGATACCCTCTGGGAGAGAATGTTTTTGCATCGCCAGCATTGGTGGAAGGACGAATGTATATCAGAGGCGAACAGCACCTTTTTTGTATCGGATATCCTTAGCAATGGTGAGCGAAGAGGTTAAAGAATCGGAACATGTCGATACCGGGCACGTCGATCGGACCGTGGAGAGGCTCGGCACGGGGGCGCACCTGGTTCTTGACATCCTGCAGGAAATGCAGGAACATTACGGCTACCTGCCTTACGCGGCGCTGGAACGCGTGTGCGAGCTGACCGGGATTACCCCGGCTTCCCTTTGGGGTGTGGCGACGTTTTACGGGCAATTCCGTTTCTCACCTGCCGGCAGGCACCGGATCCAGGTCTGTGTCGGCACGGCCTGCCATGTGAAAGGCGCCGAACCGGTGCATGAGGGGTTCAAACGGTATCTGGACATCGATGAGGACCGGGATACGGACGCCGGGAAAAATTTTACCGTGGAGAAAGTTGCCTGCCTCGGCTGCTGCACCCTCGCTCCCGCCGTTCAGATCGGCGATGTAACATACGGCCATGTGACGGCGGAAACGGCCGGGGACGTGGTGGAAGATTTTTTGAAACACCTCGAGCGGGAGCAGCGGAAATCCGGCAATAAAAAGGCCCGAACCGACCTTGATGGCGGGTCGCTGCCGGAGATACGCATCAGTCTTGACTCCTGCTGCGTCGCCCGGGGCTGTGGGGGTATCTTCAAAGCCGCCGAAAAGGTGCTTGATCAAACGGGCATTCAGGCCAGGTTGAAGCCGGTGGGATGCGTCGGAATATGCGATGAAACTCCGTTGCTGGAGGTTGCCCTGCCCGACGGAAAAACATCTCTTTATGCGAGGGTGCAGCCGGAGGATGTCCGGCCGATCTTGCTCCGGCATTTCGCGATGCCCCGCTTGCGGAGCAGAATATCTCACGGGATTTCCTGCGCTCTGGACCGGCTGATTACCGATGATGGCCGGCCGCCGGTAACGCGGCACCTGCTGAACTTTCGGGACAAGCAGCTTGCGGGCTACATGGACGCTCAGGTCCAGATAGCCACCCTGGGCTGCAATGTGGAAGATCCGGTCGATGTGGAAGCATATCTGGATAAAGGAGGTTTTGATACGCTGCGCCGCTGTCTGGAAAACCTTACCCCGGCACAGGTCATCGAACAGATCACCCGGAGCGGGCTCCGGGGGCGTGGAGGGGCCGGATACGATACCGGAGGGAAGTGGGAGGAGATGGCATTACGCCAATCACCGGTCAAATACCTGATATGCAACGGCGACGAAGGCGATCCGGGCGCGTTTATGGACAGAATGCTCCTCGAATCCTGTCCGTTCCGGATTATCGAGGGAATGGCGATTGCCGCCTATGCTGTCGGAGCGCAGCAGGGGTATTTCTATATCCGGGCGGAATATCCGGTCGCACTCCGACAGCTCAGGAAGGCGCTCGGGATCTGCCGGGGCAGAAATTTTTTGGGTGAAAATATTTTCGGCAGCGGGTTCAGCTTCGAACTGGAGATCAAAAAAGGCGCCGGGGCTTTTGTCTGTGGCGAGGAAACGGCGCTTATGGAAGCTGTGCAGGGCCGCAGGGGGATGCCCAAACTGCGGCCGCCCTATCCCGTAGAGAAAGGGCTTTGGGGGAAACCGACCCTGGTGAACAACGTCGAGACGTATGCGAATGTGGCCTGGATCATTGATAGCGGCCCGGAGGCCTTCGCCGCGCTCGGTACGGAGCAAAGCCGTGGTACAAAGGTCTTTTCTCTGGCCGGGAAGATCCGAAGGGGGGCGTTGATTGAAGTCCCCATGGGCATCACGCTCAGGGATATCGTCGAAAAAATAGGGGGTGGAGTGCCCGGCGGCAAAGAACTGAAGGCCGTGCAGGTGGGCGGGCCGTCCGGCGGTTGCGTGCCCGCGCATCTTGCCGATTTGCCGGTTGATTATGAGGAACTCGCCGATGCCGGAACGATGATGGGCTCGGGCGGTTTGGTGGTGCTGGATGAGGACGACTGCATGGTGGATATTGCGCGTTACTTCCTGGAGTTCACCCGGGACCAATCCTGCGGGCGCTGCACTTTCTGCAGGATCGGCACCACCAGAATGCTGGAGATCCTTGAACGCCTCTGTGCGGGGATGGGGAAAGAGGGAGATATCGAAAAACTTGAAGAATTGTGCCACCTTGTCGGGAATGGGAGCCTTTGCGGGCTCGGAAAAACGGCCCCCACTCCCGTCACCTCCACGCTGGAACACTTCAGGAGCGAGTACCAGGCCCATATTGAAGGGCGCTGCCCGGCGCTTAAATGCAAGGCGCTCATAGAATATCGTGTGACCGATGATTGCATCGGATGCACGCTGTGCGCCCAGAACTGCCCGGCCGATGCCATCGAGATGCGACCGTATGAACAGCATGAAATCGACGCAGATCAGTGCGCGCGATGCGACGTTTGCAGGTCCGCATGCCCGAACGATGCGATCATCATTGAAAGCTGATGGATCCTTTGTTGTTTGTCCGGCGCAGATACAAACTGCAGAATCTGAAACCCTGAAGCAAGCTGTTCATCATACTGTTTTTACATCTTTTCAATTAATTGTTGACTTTGGTTTATGAAATATGCGGGTGAAACTGACGATTGATGGGCTGGGGATTGAGGTGCCATACGGTTCGACCGTTCTCGACGCCGCGGAAAAGGCCGGTGTTGAAATCCCGACGATGTGTTATCTTCAGTCATATGAACCATCGACAAGCTGCATGGTGTGCGTGGTTATGCTGAGGGGCTCCGACGAGCTTGTGCCGGCCTGCGGGCGGGTGGCCGAAGAGGGCATGGTGGTCGATACGCAATCTGGAGCCGTTTTGGAAGCCCGCCGGGCGGCGCTTGAACTGCTTCTGAGCGATCATCTCGGCGACTGTGTGGCGCCGTGCCGGATGGCCTGCCCGGCCGGGATGAACATACCGCTCATGCTGAGCCTGATCGCTGAAGGGCGATTTGATGAGGCTCTGGAGGTGGTCAGGCGGGATATCGCGCTGCCGGCAGTGCTGGGCCGGATATGCCATGCGCCCTGCGAGAAGGCTTGCCGGCGCGGGCAGCTGGACGAAGCGGTCTCCGTATGCCTTTTGAAACGATTTGCCGGCGATGACGCTTTGCAGGCCGAAAACCGCCGCCCGCCCGGTTCTGAAGGTCCAGGCGGTAAAACGGTTGCTGTTATCGGAGCCGGCCCCGCAGGTCTCTCGGCGGCCTACTTCCTGCGGCAAAAGGGATACGCTCCGACCGTTTTCGATGATCACGCGAGGCCGGGAGGAATGCTCAGGTACGGGATGGGACAGGACAAGCTGCCCCGGGATGTGCTGGATGCGGAAATCGCAGCGATCATGGGGATCGGTGTCGATTTCGAGGGCGAAACGAGGATCGGTGACGACGTCCGGCTCGAAGCACTGCGGAAAGAATTCGACGCCGTATTTCTTGCCCCCGGCAGGGCAGGGGCCGATGCCGGCGAGGTTTTCGGCCTGCTTGGCCACAACGGCGCTGGCAAGACGACC
>PUMZ01000410.1 GCA_003551565.1 Candidatus Brocadiaceae bacterium
ACGTGCAGAAAAACCCGGGAAACGATAACCGCCAGAAGCTGGTTGGATACCGCTTCTTCGCAAATGACGCCATATGCTTTGACCGCTCGATACATTTCCGTTTTGGCGCCCGCGCTCACGACATAGCAACTACCGTTTACTGGTATTCCGCCGCTCCCGTGCGTCCTTACGCCAAAATTTCCCCATATAAGGATCGTCTACCCGGTTCGAAGCCGCGCCGCAAATACGATCTTCCGCTCGGGGGTTCCGGCAGGTGGTGGATTACCGGACCGTTCCCCGACACTTTCGGAGAAACTGTTCCGACCGAAAAGAAGTTCGATCCAAACCGCCCGTTTCACGACAGGTTATGGCGACGCTATGAGGCAAAAGGAGGATTTGTAGAGTTCAATCACGTGTTTCGCCCTGCTCCGTCGAACAGAAACAGCGCTACTTTGACCGGTGCGATTGCTTTTGCCCGCTGCAGGATTGAAGCGCCTGAAGCAACCACAGCTACCTTTACCTTCGGATGGGATGACCGGCTTTCCTACCGGCTAAACGAGGGGGCCGAGATAGGCCTGGGCGAGAACGAAATTTTCAGTTCAAAATCCGTCCGGGTCAAGCTCCGAAAGGGAGCAAACGAACTTGGTGTATCACTTACCAATACGACGGGACTCTCGGCCGGTGGGTGGTGCTTTTCATTCGGTGCCGTAACGGAAGACGGACTCAAGCTCCTCCCCCAAATCGAGTATCCCCGGCTACAGTTAGAAGAAGGCGGACGCTTGATTGCGATCGATTTCGGTGCCGGCACTCCCGGCTCGCACGGGAAATACTTTCCCTTTGTGCCGCCTTATTCCGACGATCTGTCGGGGGCGAAGCCCTGTGAAAGCGTCGACCTAATATGCAGTCCGCAAACCCAGGTGTTCCCCACCGTAAGGGGACCGGTTGAAGTTACTGTAGCAGCCGGCGACAACTCGAGCCTCGGTTTTCGCCGCCGAAGTCCGGTCCGGAAAAGGCCCTGCCGGGATCAATCGGAACTGCTGTGTGGCGAGGTGCGGGCGAATCCAAACCCTAAAGGCGAGCCGGTGTCGCTTGAATTGACGCTGACCGGCCTGCCGAAAGGCGAATACTCGATGACATCCACACATCACTGTCTTGCCGAAAATGTCACTCTCTCGCCCCTGAGGGTATTCGTAAACGACCGTCCAGTTTTTGAGGGCACAACGGAACAGAGCACGGGACTCGGCCCGGAAACCGTCTCCAACATCACGTTCCCATTTCATGTGGACGGAGACGGCAATCCAGTTCGCTTCATCTTTGAAGCAGCAGGCTTAGTAATACTCAACGGGCTGGAAATTCACTGAAGGGCCGACTGAAAAACTTACTAATAGTAATGGAGGAGTGATCGATGGGCATACGTGAAGATCAAAAAACCCTGCGGGAATTGGCAACGCAGGTGGCGGAAATTGCCGAGTTGGCTGTACAGCAGGAAAAAATTGAAATGTGGAAGTCACTTAACCGGCTCGATCCGGTACGCCCTATGGTGCTGGTGAACCACATCCCCTGGCATGAAATGCAAGTTAATGATGAGTTAACACCCAGGAGCAGCGAACCGTTTTTACGCAGACTTGAGACCAACCTGCGCCGAACGCTCTATAGCTGGAGGCATCTGCCCACCGACCGCGTGGTCGAAACGTTTGTTCGAATTCCCAAAGCCATTCACGGCACGGCCGAAAACCTCGGCATTGTTCCGGTCGAAGAGCAGATCAAAGCGGACCCTGCCGGCGGGATCAGTTCACATAGCTATACCGACCAATTTGAGAACGAAGACGATCTTGAAAAAATCAAAACACCGGAGGTCTTCCTGGACGAAAAGGAGACGGCGCGCAGAGAGGAAATGGCCCGCGATGCGCTCAACGGCATCCTCGATGTGCGTATGGAGGGTCATTGTCCACGCTTCACCCCCTGGGATAGGATCGCCGAGTGGCGGGGCGCCGAAAAAGCTTTGATGGACCTGGCCGTCCGGCCCGATTTTATGCACCGGTTGATGCGCCGCGTTACCGATGCCTTCCTGAACCGACTCGATTCACTCGAAACCAAAGGGCTGCTGGGCTGTGATCAGGCGATCGTCAAGAATTCCGGCGCCTTCACCGACGAGCTGCCCGCCGACGGCTTCACGCCGGACAAACCGCGGGCCCACGATATCTGGTCGAGCGGCATGGCGCAAATTTTAGGCTCGGTCTCGCCGGAAATGCACGACGAATTCGAAATAGAATACGCAATGGAGTGGTACGGACGCTTTGGTCTCAACTATTACGGATGCTGCGAACCGCTTCACGACCGCATAGGATATGTGGCCCGCCTCCCGAACGTGCGCAAAATATCCGTCAGCCCCTGGGCCGAGCAGGTTCAAGCCGCAGAAGAGATCGGGGCGCGGTTCGTATTTTCCCGCAAACCTAATCCTGCTTTTCTGGCCGGTGATTCCTGGAATCCGGAGCGGGTGCGGGCGGACCTGCTCGAGACCCGCCGGCTATGCGAACATCACGGCTGCCCTCTGGAGTTCATCCTGCAGGACTTGAGCACCGTCGCCTACCAGCCGCAGCGTCTGTGGCAGTGGTGTGAGATCGCCATGGAGGTGGCCGGTCGGGACATCGATGATATATAATTGATAAGCGCCTAAAAATTGGAGGTGTACATGAAAGAACAGAAAACCGAAATGGAAAGACCAAACATAGTGCTGATTATGGCGGATGATATGGGGTTCTCGGATTTGGGCTGCTATGGCGGAGAGATCCGGACCCCGAACCTGGACTCGTTGGCTGAGGGCGGGTTGAGATTCACGAATTTTTACAATAATGCGCTCTGCAGTCCGACGAGAGCTTCGCTCCTTACAGGGGTCTATCCTCAACAGGGTGGAGGCGGGAGTAATTCCACCAAAATGCAAAACTGCGTTACCCTCGCCGACGTTTTGAAAACAGCGGGATACCATACGCTGATGTCCGGCAAATGGCACCATCATCAGGACGCAGGACTGCCCGTGGAGCGTGGTTTCGACCGCTTTTACGGCCTGATATCCGGCTGCTGCAACTATTTCAACCCGGGCAAACAGCGTCCGGGCGAGAACAAACCGGGCAAGAAAATGTCGTTTCCCGAAGAGAAGCGAATGCGTCCCTGGGCGATAGACGATAAGGTAATAAAACCTTTTACGCCGAAGGACAAAAATTTTTATACCACTGATGCTTTTACTGACCAGGCTCTGGAGTATCTTGACCGATACGGCAGTGATGATAAACCGTTTTTCCTTTACCTGCCCTACACAGCTCCTCATTATCCCCTGCAGGCATGGCCTGAGGATATAGAAAAATATCGGGGGGAATATATGGGTGGATGGGACGAGCTGCGTCAGCGACGCTATGAAAGAATGGTGGAAATGGGAATCGTGGAAAAACAATGGGGGCTTTCACCCAGCGACTCTCCGCCATGGGATGAAGTTGATAACAAAGAGGCCTGGGACCTGCAGATGGCCGTTTATGCCGCCATGATAGATCGTATGGATCAAAATATAGGACGGGTCATCGAGAAAGTCGAAAGTATGGGGCAGAGAGATAACACTCTCTTTTTGTTCCTGTCGGATAACGGCAGCACTGCCGAGGATTTCCATTTTACACCGGACGTTTCTCCCGGGCCGATGGAGTCGTATCATACGGTCGATCAGCCTTGGGCGAATATGAGCAATACGCCATTTCGGCTGTACAAGTTCTTCAACCACGAGGGGGGGATATCCACACCGCTGATCGCCTCCTGGCCCGGATGCATAGATGAAGATGGCGCCCTGACCCATCAGGATGGGCACATCATCGACATCATGGCTACCCTCCTCGATGTTGCAGGTGCAGAATATCCGGATTCCATCAGCGGACAGCGTATCGTCCCTCTGGAAGGTAAATCTCTGTTGCCGGTCCTGCAAGGCGAGAGGCGTGAGGGGCATAAGGCTCTCTACTGGAAAACAGGCAACTCAAGAGCAGTTATCAAAGGCGGGTGGAAGCTCGTTCAATTCGGCGACGAAATTGCGTCGGTCTCCGAAGAACAGGGGCCATGGGAACTCTATTACAGACCGAACGACCGGTGTGAACTCAATGATCTCGCTGCTGACCGGCCCGATAAGGTCGAAGAACTGTCCCGGGATTGGGACATCTGGAACTGCAGGTGCTCGGAGGAGAGAAAAGGGAGATAGTTGACCGCTTTCAGTTCAAATAAGACAACTCGAGAATCAACAACATGAACCGTGAAAAAACAAATATTATTCTGATCAATTGCGACGACCTCGGCTACGGCGATCTGGGCTGCTACGGCAGCGAAATGCATGATACCCCGCATATCGACCGCATGGCGGCCGAAGGGGTGCGCTTCACTGATTTCTACATGGCCGCTCCGGTCTGTTCGGCATCACGCGCCGGCATGCTGACTGGATGCTATCCGAAGCGAATAAATTTCCCGGGAGTTCTCCACCCGGCCGATCCCCGCGGTTTGGCCCCATCGGAGATCACAATCGCCCGTTTGCTGAGGGATGCCGGATACGCCACCCAACTGGTCGGCAAATGGCACTGTGGCGATCAGGCGCAGTTCCTGCCCACCAACCACGGTTTCGACGGTTATTACGGCCTGCCATACAGCAATGATATGGGGCGAAACAAAGGTGCGGGCCCTGAAGTGCCGCCGTTGCCGCTCCTTGATAATACCAACGTTATGCTGCAACAGCCTGATCAGACTTCACTGACGGAACGTTATGTAGAGCACAGCCTGCGCTTTATCCGCAAGCACTGTGATGGGCCCTTCTTTCTCTATCTGGCTCATAAATACGTGCATGTGCCACTGTATGTGCCTGATTTGTTCCTGAACGGCTCCAGGGACGGACTCTACGGCGGGGCCGTATCCGGCCTCGATTGGGCGACGGGCGTCATCCTGCACGAGCTCAAGAGCCTGGGCATCGACGAAAATACCCTGGTGATCTTCACCAGTGACAACGGTGCGCGCTGGACCTCCAACGACGGCAACCGCCCGCTGCGCGGTTGCAAAGGGACCACCTGGGAAGGCGGGATGCGCGTTCCCTGCATTATGCGTTGGCCGGGTCGCATCCCGGCCGGCCGCACCTCCCGGTCTCTGACGGCAGCCATGGATTTCTATCCAACTCTCGCTTCTCTTGCCGGCGCCGAAATCCCCGCCGACAGGATCATTGATGGAAAGGATATCAGCAGCCTCATGTTCTCACACGCTGATGCCGCCGCGGAACCGCCCCGCAACACGTTCTTTTTCTACCTGAAAGGGCGGCTGGAGGCCGTACGATGCGGGAAATGGAAAC
>PUMZ01000090.1 GCA_003551565.1 Candidatus Brocadiaceae bacterium
CGGCCGGTCCGCCGCCGCAGACAACGAGGTCGTATTCTGCAAAAACGGGAATCTTGCGCAAGGGGTTCTGAATGCATTTTTTGTTTTCCATCATTGTTTCCTTTTTTATGTGTTAGTGGTTTCGTAATTTTGTGATGCTTTGTTGTCACGCTTGTCATCGTTACCAGTTTGTATCCAGACGATCATTTCCCCGCTATCCCGGTTGTTCCATAAGTAATACGGAATTGCTTGAAGGGTGCAGGGAATCCGGGGTGAGGGATTCGCGGTATACAGTTTGCCCTGCCAGGCGCTTGGGTCGCGGCGCAGTCCAGATGCGGTCAGCCCCGGGATTTCGCTGCCAATTCGCGTATCAACGTCAGACAGCCTGATTTCGCTATCGATGGGAAGGATCATGTCGTGCAGACAGGTGCCATTGTCGACTTCCTCGAAGCAATAAAGCACGGGTCCTCGCTGCAGCGCGACACGACCGGCATTGTGGCGCACGGCGGGATGGGACTTGATTCGCTCGACCGGCATGTCGAGATCAAGGACGATGCTGGTCGTGCCGGCCCAGTCACGCTTGATCTTCACGTATCCATCCATGTCCGGCTCGACCGGCTGGTGTGTGCCGCCGTCTATGCCGACCATCGCCTTGCGGCACCAGCCGGGAATCCGCAGGCAGAGCATGAACGTTGCCGATGACCTCGACTCCACGGTAAACGTGATCTGCCCTTCCCAGGGATAGTCGCTTTGCTGCATCAAGCGCACGGCCCCGCCCGCGACATCCGTCTCCAGCTTGCTGTTGATAAACTGATGCACCCACAGTGTCTCCGGTTTTTCAGAATAAATATACCGGCCAATTGTGGGCAGAAAACGTGTCAAATTGGTCGGGCAGCACGCGGTTCCGAACCAGGGCTGGCGATCGGGAGGATTGCGAAACTCGTGCTTGCGGTTGCCGTACACCATGACGTCAGGCTGGCAGGCAAGGCGGTTGGCGTAGAAGAACCGAGTACCATCGCGGGACGCACAGGCCAGGATGCTGTTGTACAGTGACCGTTCGATGACGTCAGCGTATTCCCGATGTGGCTCGTTTTGCAGCAGCCGGTGTGCGAAGAAGACCAGCGCAATGGAGGCACAGGTTTCGGCGTAGGCCGTCAGATTGGGTAGGTCGTAGTCCACCGAAAAGCGTTCTCCGGTGGGGTCCGAGCCGATGCCGCCGTGAATATACAAACGCCGTTCGACGATATTACGCCAGATACGACTGCAGGCCGCCAGCAACTCGTCATCCTCCGTCTCGACTGCAACATCGACCATGCCGGCATAGAGATATCCGGCCCGCACCGCATGTCCTTCGGCCGTATCCTGCTCCCTCACGGGGCGATGGGCCTGGTAGTAGGCGTATCGCTCTCCGGCCTGTCGATGCGGGTGCTGTGCTTCCGGATCCTCACCGCGTGCAGCTGCCTCGTGATCGAAATAGCATGGTTGTTGCCCGCGCTCATCCACGAAATAGGAAGCCAGATCGATGTAACGCCGTTCACCGGTCGCGTGCGCCAACTTGACGAGTGCCAGTTCAATTTCCTCGTGCCCCGGGTACCCCCGCAACTGCCCTTTCTCATACCCAAAGGCCGTGCCTATATAATCGGCATACCGGCACATAGCATCGAGCAAGGTGCGTTTGCCTGTGGCCTCGAAATGTGCCACAGCTGCTTCCATTAGGTGTCCGGCGCAGTATAATTCATGGTTGTCGCGCAGATTGCGCCAGCGCTGATCAGGTGCCATGATCGTGTAGTATGTGTTGAGGTAGCCGTCCGATTGTTGTGCGGAGACAACCCGTTCGACCACGGCGTTCAGTAATTGTTGCAGATCCGCGTCGGGATGTGTGATCAGACTGTGAGATGCCGCTTCTATCCATTTGGCGACATCCGAATCTCGAAAGCCGGAATGCTCCGCTGCCGGACGAGCCTCACAGGCCATACGAAACGCATCCAAGTTGCCCGCCGCCTGGAGTTGCCGGTAAGCGTGCGAAATCGAAATGTCCCGGTTCAGACGCAATCGGTCGTCCCAAAAACCGGGCTTGATACGCACGTTGGTTACACAGTGATTGAATTGTTTGTTTTCTTCCATAAGCTTTTTGCTTTCTATTTTGACTTCTTGACTTGGTGACTTCATGACTCCGGGCAACGCGATGACTTTTGGACGCCGGGTGTCATGAAATCACGCAGTCATGGCTTTATTCTTTCTCTTTCGTCAGCCAGTCCATATCGAACCGGGCAAGGCGCACGTAACGGTCGTCCCCCATGCCGGTGAGGATCTCGCACTCGTAAAGGCAGAGAATGGTGCCGTCCGGCAGCACGGCCAGATCGCTGTAGCCGCTGGGTCCCTCTTCCAGCATCTTGGAAACCGACCAGGTTCGGCCATCGTCGAAACTCAGCTTGACCGTCAGTCGCTTGCGATCGAACCCCCACTCAACCATGGTCTGCTCGAGGTTGTCGGGATTGGCAAACAGGATATGCCCGGGCTGGTCACCGTCAGGCCAGTCGTATCGGATCAGGCTGGCCATGCAGACGGGTTCGAGCAGTTCGTGGTCCCACCGTTGGCTGTGCCAGCTTCTCGTGCCGTCGGGACTGACTGCGGTCAGCCGGCGGTGTATCTTGGACTCGCTGCGGATGTTGAACATTACACCACCGTCCTCAAGCTCGACGGCAACCGTTTCGCTGGGATTGACGACAGTCTCACCGTCAAAGACGTCACCATTTCGACAGACGATGTCGCCGGGCTGCCAGGTTGCGCCACAGTCATCGCTGTAGATAACGGTTACAATCGAGGGGCGATGGCCGCGGTGTTTGGGGCCAAACTCGCCGCCGCTGCCGTCGGAGAGCCAGACGGGGATGATCATGCGGCCGTTGCGAAGTTGCGTGCCGTGGGCCGGGCCGGTGGCGCATACGCGCCAGGGATAGTCCTGCCTGAACTCCTCGAATGTGGCCGTTATCTCGACCGGTTCGCTCCAGGTTGCACCCTCGTCGTCGCTGTAGAGGGTGAAAACGCGGGCGTAATCGTGGCAGAACACAGCGACGATGCGGCCGCTGTCGCGGTCGGGGATCATGACGAAATTGCTGGCCGGGCCGTCGCCGTAGGTGGCGTGGTCGATCAGCTTCACAAACGGTTCGAACGTGCGGCCGCCGTCGGTGCTGCGGCGCATGAGCACGTCGTTGAAGTCGTAGTCGCCACCCCGCCCGGGGCGGGCTTCGGTGGTGACGAGGACGGCATTGCTGCTGGTGGCGATCATACCGGGTATTCGACAGGTGAAATACCCTTTGGTGCGTGCTTCAAACAGGTTCTGTTTTTCGATCATTGATTATTTCCTCTTTTATTTGCTTTTGTGACTTCATGACTCCGTGACTTCGTGACGCCGGGCGATACGTCAAGCCGTATGCCCGGCGTCATGAAGTCATGCAGTCATCGAGTCGAACTGTCATCAATTATTGTCGAATGCCGGCTTGATGTCCCGGTCTTTCTCCAGTTGCGCGACGACCTTCTCCGGTTCGAGTTCACCCGGAGTGACATTCTCATTAACACAGAGTGCCGCGGCCGTGCCGGCCGCCGTTCCCAGGTACATGCAGGTGGGCATTACCCTCAAGGAGGCCAGAGCCGAACGATCACAGGATATGCAACGTCCGGCGACCAGCATCCCTTCCACATCGCGGGGTCGCAGGCTGCGGTAGGGTATTTCATACCAATCATCCGGCGGCGGCTGGTGTTTTTTGACATATTCAAGCCCATGGGGAATCGTCCGTCCGGGCGGTGGATCGTGAAAATCAATCCAAAACCAGGCTCTGGCCACACCGTCGGGAAACTTGTGCCCTTCAAAAACATCTTCACGAGTCAATACATAATCGCCGAGAATACGGCGGGATTCGCGGGTTCCGAGGGTGGTTGGGAAGTGTTCGACACGAAAATTTTCGTATCCCGGCAGATTCCGGCGACAGAAGCGGACGATCTGCAGAGCCGCAAGCTGGCATTCGGAAAGCGCATCGCTGACCTGTGCAGGATCGGTCGGATCAATTCCCTGCAATTCCCAGTTCCCAAGAATCATTTTCTGTTCAGTCCGGTCGAAGGGGAATGTTTCCCGGGTTTGGGCAAACAGGGCCGAGGGCGGCTGGATAGCTCCATCCCGATTCGCCCCTCTGAAAAGTTCGGTCAGCTCCTCATTGGTTATCGAGGCCTGTTTAAAGGCCTCATGATCGATTCCGCCACCGTACCATCGAAAATTACAGACCTGAAGCCGTCCGTCTTCGGGATCGCCTTTCTGGAAAGATGCACCCGCGCTGGCAGCCATATCGCCGTCCGCCGTGCAGTCAACCAGAACATCTGAAGATATTTCCGTGAGTCCGGACTTGGTGGCCACTATCACGCCTTTGATCCGGCCATTTTCATGTATGGCATGGGAGGCAAATGTATTCCGAAGCGTATCCACCCCAGCCTCACGGACCATTTCATTGGCAATAGCGCGGGCAGTCTCCGGATGAAAACTCAGACGTCCGGGTGGCCGGAATCTTTCCGGATTGACACGCCAGTGCGCGGCATCCAGTTCGAGCAGCCGGCGGGCCAGCTCGTCGAAAACCGGCCCCCCGGGGGAGGCGCAGAAACTGCTGACGTGTGCGTTGCCCATGATGCCGCCGAGGCAGCTCGTAGCTTCGATCAAAAGTGTACGGGCGCCCGCCCGGGCCGAGGCCACGGCTGTACCGATACCGGCCGGCCCCCCGCCGCATACGACCACATCGTATTGATCGTTCAAATCAAAGATTCTTTTAGAAGGAAAATTAACAGTATTTTGCATTTGCAGGCTCCTTTTTTTGCTTTTTTTGACTTCCTGACTCCGTGACTTCGTGACGCCGGGGTATTGCGTAAATCCGTATGCCCGGCGTAATGAAATCATGGTGTTGGTCCTGTGTTTTCGAGCAGCCATTCGAGCGTGAAGCGGGCCAGCAAAATGCGGTTATGGTCAACATCGCATTTCGGATTGGCGCTCAGCCCGCTCTCGAACAGCAGATAGATATTGCCCTCTCGGTCGGCAGCCAGGGACGAATAGGCGCTTGGTCCGCCGTATATCAATTTTTTCATCGACCAGGTCTTAGCGCGATCGAAACTGGCCCAAACGGTCATGCTAACGCGAGTGCTGCCGGGATTGTCGGGTGCGCTGTAAAGCAGCACGTCATGGCCGTTGGTCGCTTCGGGCGGCACCCGCACCAGCCCGGCGTTGCATCCATAGCTCGGCTTGCTGCCGTACTTGAAATAAAAAGGCTCGCCGACCTCCCTGAGCGTTTCGCATGCC
>PUMZ01000105.1 GCA_003551565.1 Candidatus Brocadiaceae bacterium
AAAAATCTCCATCCATGCACTATCTTACTCCAAAAGCACCCTTTCCACATTCGCCGTTTAGTATAATTATGCACAATAACCACTTAACGACAGGATTGTTGAATTTTTGGGGAAACTCCTGTGAAGGTACGCTTGCGCAGTTGGGAGGAGTGGACGCCTCCCCTCTAGCATTGGATGCCGCTCTGCTCAAAGACGGCCGCTGGCATGTCGTTGAGGTCGCCGAATGGCAACCGCAACACGACCAGGGGCTGTGGATGGCGCTCACCGGAAAGGCCCACCGCGAGGGGAAGATCGAGGCGCTGCAGCTGGATTGTTTCTGGCTTGAACCGGTGGCGGAAGACCGGTAGCTGCAATACGGCTCCAGCAGGATCCTCCGGCGCCGGTACAGAATATCGCAGGCAGAGATGCCACCCCAGATTGTTGCCCTGCGTCAAGGCTTCATACATGTTCTCTCCATGTGCAGAGGCGCTGTCATTCTGTTTTGGACGTTCAAAACAGCAATTCGCGCCATCTTTTTTCCGCACCCTTTCTCTTTTTCTTTGCCATGTACCGCACAGCAATAACCTATTTCCCCTTTACCTTTTCACACTTGCAGAACTCACGGAATACCGATGGTATAGCCCCTGTAAGCTACTACATAAATATATGATACAACCACTAAAAGGGCACTGTTTTTTTTGAACCTCCGCGGAAGACGTAAAAACACAGAAACAATCCGCCGCACCGCAAACCCTCCCTGGCGCTGATTCCGTTGAAAACGGAGGATGGGCGGTCCTATACTGTCATGGGATAATGCCTGCAGATCGGCACCGAATAGTGAACGGTAACGTGCAACAAGAAATGCGCCCAATATGCGTGTGGGTGGGCACCGCTTGGGGCTGCGCCAATGGACACGAATAACTGGAGAAGAAAAACATGATGCATGAGGTGACGCCGGAGAATGCAATCCGGTATCTGCCGCAACCCCTGGAATCGCTCAGAATCGGCACGAGCCTGCCATCCGATATTTACGTGCGTAACGCACAGGGGAATTACAGGCGTTATGCCAGGGCACATTCGCCCGTTGACCGTAAGTTGAGAGTGAAAGTACGACAACGCGGCATCGATACGGTCTATGTCCGGGGAAGGGATACGGAAGCCTTCTACGACTATATCGAGGAGAACCTGCGCCGAATTATCGAACGCGAAAACGGACGTGCGACGGAGGGTGAGAGCGCCGCGTTCATCTACCAGAGTGCCGATCGATTGATGCGGCACCTCTGGGAAGAACCCGCCGAACCCGATGCATTGGAGCGCGTGAGCACCGCCGTCGAGGCCGCCGTAGCAACAATTCTGCGGAACGAAAACGCCCTGTGGAGCATACTCCATATCGCCGGGCACGACTATTATACCTTTACGCATGGTATCAACGTGTCGGCAATAATGATCGCCGCATGCAAACTGATTCTGGGCCTGGACGGGGCCGACCTCCTCCAGGTCGGACTGGGCGCAATGCTCCATGACATCGGGAAGAAGAATGTCTCAGGGGACATATTGAAAAAGCCCGGCAGCCTGTCGAGGGAAGAATTCCAGGATATTATGAAACACCCCTTGTGGGGCATTGAAATGGCCGAGGGACAACAAACAATACGCCATCACGCGCGCAGTATCATCGTTTCGCATCACGAACGGTATGAAGGCGGCGGCTACCCCGCCGGAGTCCCTTCCCGGGAACTGGACGAACCCAGCCGGATGGCCAAGATCGTGGACGTTTACGACGCGCTGACCACCCACCGCCCCTACGGTCAGGCCGCTGCTTCGCCGGACGCGCTGCGGATAATGCGCAACGGAATGGACGGGCATTTCGACCGCCGTCTGCTCGGGGAGTTCGTTGCGTTTATGGGGTTTGAAAGGAATTAGGCGCTCAGTATATCCACATCGACACCAAATTGTCGATGTACGAAAGTGCCGCAGACATTACTGTCTGTGGCTGTTCGTAGTGGCCACTTCAGGGGCTCCTCAGGGACGCCTGAAGGCGCCCACTGCCAAACCGCCCCATTTTCCAGAGCGAAGCTCCTGAAAGCGCTGGTTACCGCCGTTCGCTCCGCCCGTTCCCTCACTCAAAGCGCCGCCACCCGGGCTTGGTCCATTCCAGAACCGTCCTGATATCGATTCCCGCGTTGAACCACACATCGGCAAGGTGTTCGTAATATGTCAGTGTGGTATGGTTTCTGGCCAACAGCGTTCCAGCCACGATACCACCGTGATAGCTCGTATGGTTCACCAGGTCGACCACGGCGTCGGGCGCATAGATCATTCCGTAAAACTCGGCATGAGAGGGAAACTTCACGTCATCCGTTTCGGATTCGATGGTGTGCCCGGAATTGGAATAAATCCGAAGATGCGCAGGATCTCCGCTGAGCGTCACCACGTTGCCGGGCAACTGAATTCTGCTGCCTTCGTCCACAAAAATCTCCACCCCTTTCGCTTCCGCCCCGTCTTCGGCCTCCGCTACCTCGATTGTGCCGGAGGCCGGGAGCTGGATGTCGCCGGTAACAAACAGCCTCACCCCGTCCTGGATTACGATTTTTGCATGCGCGGCCGCTTTCACATCCCGGACTCTATGATCGCCGGACGGGATAATGAGGGGCGTCCCACTGTCGTTGTTGAAAAGATCGCCGTCATCGTCGGCGGCATCGGAGTAGCCCTCGCCACCGGTCCAGTCGGTGGGCGGCATCTGGATCCTGTCGGGATAATCTGCCCTTATCCCCTGTTGGAGCGCATCTTCCGGTGTAACATTATCTTCGTTGACATCCACGTGATCCATCCACACAAACCCGACCCCGGGGGAGGAGCCGGAAGTCTGCCGGACCGTTTCCTCCTTTCCTCCGAACCGGCCGGTCGATTCCCAGCCGTTCTCGATACGGGCAAGGGAAAAGCTTTTTCCTTCGCCGACTTCCATCTCCAGGAACTCCCCTTCGTCCAGTGCCAGGTCCCCGGCGCGGGCATAAACCAGCCCCGCCTCAGCAAGGTAAAAAGCCGCCTCCCTCCTGCCCCGTTGCACCGCCTCCCTGGCCTCGATAACGCCCAGCTCAAGCGCAGCCATCCCCAGGGCGACCGAGAATATGATGAACATCAACACCGCCGGCAGCACGTAACCGTCCTTTGACCGCGATTTCTGTTTCATCGTCGTTTTCCCTCCTTTCCAACAAATATGTTCTCACGCAAAGACGCAAAGAACGGCAGGTAAAAAGCCAAACAACGAATGTTTTCTCCTGCCGCCGGCCTTGTTTCTCCTTTTCAATTTGTTGCCGTTTCTTTCCTCTCTTCGCGCCCTGACGTGAGCTGCTACAGGTTGCGAAGCCGCACGTTGAAACTCTTCTCCGGCGCGGCGCCGGTCTTTTCGCCCTCAAGGCGTATCTCCACCCTTACGAGTCCGTTATCCGGATTGAATTTCAGACCGCCCTCGGCCAGGCTACCGACAACCGCCTGTCCGTCGAGCATAAGATTTCTCCCGTCGGACCTGATCACAAGCTCCTTCTCCCTGTTCGCCCCCATATACAGCTTAATGGACGAGTTCTGCTCTCCATCCGCGATATCATCGTAGCCGTATGCCTCTTCCATAACCCCTTTGATGGAGTAGGCTGCCAGGTCGAGTTCCTCCTGCAGCAACTTCAGTTCCCGGCCCTTATGCCAGTCGTTCAACAGCGCCCCCGTCATGACACCAATGGGCAGAAGCACGATAGAAGCAATCACAAGTCCTATCACCAACTCGATGATCGTGATATTGCTGGTTTTCGACGCCATGTTGCCGGCCCTCATGCCGGGGCACACTTTGATTTAATCAGCTTTTATGTATGTTACAAGCGTTACCGGAGGGAACCTCGCATCGTCCGCAACGCAGGAAACGGTGACGGTCACCTTCCTGTATGGTTCCGGTTCTCCTTCCCCGTTTTCCCCGTTGCCGGAGTCCGGAAATACGTATTCGACCCCGACGGTCCTTACAGCCGCGTGGTGTCCCAGCGAGATATCGTCCGGATCACCGGTGTTGTCCTGTTCATCAAGGGTGCCTTCGTAGCGACCGCTTTGCAACTCCTCCATCTTATCCACCGCCGCCCAGGTTGCCCTGCGCCTGAGCTGGGCCCGTTGCAGGTTGCGCCGGTTATAAAAGTAAAACGACGAGCTGCCCAGAACAGCGATCAACAACATTGCGGAGGCCACAATGGCCTCGACTATTGTAAAACACCTGCGCTCGACCACACCCTCCCCCCGCCGGACCAGCCGGAATATGGAATCGGGAATCTGAAACCGCTGACGATCGTTTGCCAAACATCATCAAGCCTGACACCTGTAAGTTTGGAAATTATAACATACTCGGGCCGGAAAGTCAAGGGGAAAAATATCAACAAGCAGTTTATGCCGGGAGAACGGGAAAAGACAAAAAGATAAATCCAGAGCACTTAGCTCCCCGGGGAGTCGCTTAATAACCTGCCCGGCGCAGATTCTTCCTGTGCTTTTGATTGGCACGGCGTCTTATGATATGGTATAATGGAGAAATTGATATAAGGATGCAATCCACACAATCGGGGGTGGGTGGCATTGAAAGGCTATAAATCGGAACAAATGGAATCGAGTGTGTTAAGTGTTAAGAGAATTTTTACGATTCAGGTTTTTGAAACAGGGAGATATCAGATTTACGTCGCACCGCGATTTGATGCGTTTGTATATGCGGGTGTTGAGGCGCGCCGCTTTGCCTCTGGCCATGAGTAAGGGGTTCAACCCCCGGCCTCGTATCAGCATACCTGCGCCTATCGGCGTGGGTATCACAGGATATAACGAGGTGCTTGATCTGGAGCTGTGCCGCTGGTGCAGGCCGGAGGAAGTTCGCAAGAGGATAAATGAGCATTTGCCGGAGGGGCTGTCCTTGGTTTCCGTCCGCATAATGGACGGGAAACCGGCCCGGCGCCCGGATGAGCTTTGCTACAGAGTAGCTCTCAGGCGCGGCCACCCGGTGAGGGTGGAAACGCTGAGCGAGCTTCAGGGCAGGAGGAGCGTAAAAATAGCCCGCGAGACGGGCAAGGGTTTGAAACAGAAGGACATAGCACCTTTTATTCGCCGGTTGCGCCTGGAAGATGGGCGTCTTCTCATGCTGCTGAAGGTCACGGACCGCGGCACGGCGCGCCCTGAAGAAGTGCTCGATACGCTCGGATGTGAGGAGCATGTCCATTACCTGCCCTCCCGCATAGAACGCATGCACGTAAGTCTGAGCTCCTCCCTGTAAGTGAGGGAGCGATGTCTGATTCAGTGATGTTGTTAAACGTGCTGGAA
>PUMZ01000371.1 GCA_003551565.1 Candidatus Brocadiaceae bacterium
AATGTGTTGTTATAGCCTATTCTGTGCCGTGTTTGGAATTTGAGATTTAGAATTTGTGATTTTTCCCATAACACTGCGCCGACAGGCGCCCCGTTTTCAGAGCGAAGTCTCTGAAAACGCATAGGCGCTTAGTAGCGGTACATCGACAACAAATTGTCGATGTACGAAGTTCTTTTGTTTGCCGTTTGTCTTTTTCCGTTGTCTTTTTATTAATTCTTTTTCAAGCGAAGTCTTGAAAAAGAATTAGTATCTTAATGGTAATTTTCTTGCTTTATTGGCAAAAAGTTGCTTGTTGCTGGTAAAAAAGACATTTATGCTTCTCTTTAGAATTTAGCAGTTTTTATCTTTTCGTGTCTGCTGTCAGTCGTCTGATTCGTTGGCCGTAGCCGTTGCTTAACAGCTTAACAGCTTAACAACTTATCAGCTTAAAAGACAATCCAAAGCGGTGCACAAAAGCCCGTGCACCGCACTCCAACTGGTCTTTATGTCCCGCCGCGCCACTCTCGCGCCTGAGGGCGCAGCCGGTCACGTTCGAGTGAACAAACATCTTATCGCCCATCAGCGCATGGTGCTGAGCAGCTCCACGCCGCTGATCCACGGCTCGCCCGCGTGCGGCACAAGTTCAATCTCGATATCCTGCGCAGAGGCAACCTCGAATTCCCTGGTTATTGCCCGCCTGTGCCCTCCGGCTTCATCTATTATATCAAAACCTTCCAGCGCAGTGTGCCCCTGTATTTTAATGTCGAACACCCGGTCGCCGGGCTCGACATCTTCGTTTAGCTCGGCAAAATGCAGCCTCAACGTATAAGTCTCGGGCTCCTCGGGCGCCTCGTCTGCCTGCACGCGGACAAAGCGCGAGCGGAAAAGATTGTAGAGATCCTCGAGGTCGGTGGATATATCCTCCCGCGCACCGAGCTGTGCCAGCAGATTATCCATGCTCAGGTTAGCCTCGGCCAAAACGCTCAGAGGGATGGCAATCTCAACATTGAACACGCCGTCTTCGGCGCTGACCGCACTCTCCCACCGGTCGGCGGGAATCTCGCGCTGGTCAGCGTCAAAACTCCACACCCTGCCATACCAATTATTCCGGATGTTTGCCGTCGTCACCTCAGGAGCAGAAGTGTCGGCGTTGCCCGCTATAAGGGAAAGGTGTCCATTGCTACCAAGCAGGCTGTTGCGTGCTTCGGCGCCCTGAGTAATATCCGGATCTTCATGTCCGGGATCGAAAGCCGAGAACTGGAAGCCAACGGCGGGTATGTCCACCTCATCGAGCTCAAGGGACTGGAGCGGGATGACGGTCTGAACCAGTATCAGCCCGTCTTCTTCGCTGAAAGCGACATCGGCATCGACAGACTCCGATTCACGAAGCATGTCTGTATCGCGGTGGCGAGGCCTGAGCGGCGCATGGCGCATTTCATCAAAAACCGACGCCTCTGATTCAGGCGCTTCACAGCGCAGAATCTCCGCAGTGCCCCCCTCCCGGTCAACCACCAGCTCGGTGATCAAATCTTCTTCGATATTGGCGAACTGCGCACGCAGTCCCTGGGCGAACCCTTCAGCAGGCTCCTTCGGAACCTCCATCATCACGGCAAGTCCCTGGTCGGTCCAGGCAAGGCGCATGGAACCGTGCTCTTCACCCAGAACGACCCTGGCGCCCTGCTGCTCGCCCCAGTCGGAGTCCGGCGTGAAATCGGCAAGATGCGGCAGTTCCAGGGCACTGCTCACCGATGCGCTCTTTGTCTCGCCCTCCATATCAACGCTGAACTGCGCATAGGCGGGATGGCTGGCATTTTTAAACAGCACATTGAACCGAGTGTCGGAGTCGAAAGGCTGCGGCGTTCCGCGGCGGTCCACAAGGGCCCTTTTAGTGAAGGCCAGATACATGTTTTCGCTGTCGTACCTGACCCTTACCCGCCCCTCGTCCGCGTGCTCTATACCGCCGGGGTTGTCGGCGTCGATGGGCATCGCAGGCCCCGTCCACGCCTCTTCATCCAGGTCGCCGTCTATAGCCGGCGCGACATCCACCGAGCGGGCCACCGCGGTAGTCAGGTGGTCGTAGTAAACTAAACTCACCGCAAGGCTCCTCACCCCTTCAATACCAGAGGCTTTAATCCAGGGCCGGTTGGTGTTTGCTATCTCCACGCGGTCGGCATTGACACGGTAAGGGCCGCCTCCCGAGGTTACGTCCAGTTCAACCGGCAGAGTAATGCCGTGCGGAAACGGGCCGAACGATCCGCCCGTTACGTACTTGGTCCGGTCTTTTGGATATCCGAACCAGAGCAGGCCACCCTCATCGCGCCTTTCTCCGGGCGCACCGAGGTTCAGCCCGAGCCGGCGAACATTATCTGCACGGGCCTGGTCTTTAAACACAGCCCAGTCCTCATTGCTGCGGCTGCGAGCCGGTATCATCCCGAGACTTGTGGGAAAATTATAGGCACAAAAGCAGTCGCCGGTCCCCTCAACTGAAGTTAACACTCCCAGCGCGGGAGACAGTGTGAGGCGGCAGCCCGCGCGGGTGCCCGGCAGGTTGCGCATCCCGCTGTCATCTTCCAGGTCATAAAGGCCCACCGTGCCGGATCGGAACATATTCATCGTCGCGGAGGCTACTGTACCGCTGCAGCCGTAGCCGCGCAGGTAGAACAGATCGCCTTCCTCACCGGTGATGGGATTTTCGCGAACTGCAAGCTCCTCGCGCCCTTCAGGAACGACAGGGAGCCGCGGTCTGTTGCCGTCGTGGTACTGATGCAGCGGCCAACGTCCCCAGTCACTGGCATGGGACGGTATATCGCCTGAATCGGCCCTATCCACCATTGTCAAGGGCGAGTGGGAGCTTTGAGCCTCACCGCTAAGGACGAACGTCGCGTTCCCGGCGCGCCACAGGTCCCGACGGTTTGAGAGCGGTGCGCCGTTTAAACGGCGGCCCTGATAGCTGTCCTGAGCGTGCAGCTGTATCTCTGCCGACATATCGAATGAATCGGGGACGCTGCCGGTCAGCTGTTCTATCGCATCGAAAGGTATGCTGAGCAGATAACCGTTTTCGCTGCGGCTCAGGTCGACAACAGGGATCGACTTGGCGTTAAACCCTTCAAAACGGCGCAGGGCGCCCCGTTTGGTATCAACTATTATGGGGAACCTACCGGTCCCGATCGGGCGCAGGCGCTGCTCGGGCGGGCGAAAATCAAACCACATAACCCATCCGTCCCTGTCGGCGGGAGTGGGGCTGCTTGCCTCAAGCTCCACCTCTATCGCCGAGCCAGAGTTACTCACCGCGATCGTACCGCTGTAGTTTTGGTCGTCGGACTCGCTGCTGAATTCCTGCCTTTCTTCCAGTGAGTACACCTGTGGGTCGGGTGCGTCGCCGTAAATCCGCTCAACCGCGCCGCTGTGCGCATCCAACTGAATTACGCGTCCGCCGATGCCGACATAGGCATAATCGTCATCGCCGGCAATATGTCTGTAGCCGGGCGCGTAGTAACCCCAAAGCTCCCTGCCGGAATAGGCGTCCAGAGCTGCTAAAAATCCGTCGCGCGGTGCAAATACGCGGGCGCCTGCCGGAACCGGCGATGGGCCGCCCCTATGCCGGGACATCGTACGCATCCTGCCGGGAGTGCCGAACCAGTGAAGCTCCAGAGGCCAGGATACATGTTCATCAACCACCCCCTCGCTATTCCAATCGAACACATCATCGAGCCGCCCGCGGCTGACAAGCCCGTCCTCGTATTCTTCATCCGGTATGCCCGCATCGCTCACAAACTCTTCTATAGGCTGCTGATCCATATCCGTGAAGCTCAAGCGACCCTCCAGCGGGCGCAGAACGCGGTAAAGCTCTGAAGGCCGGACATTTCCGCCACCGCCTACCACCAGCACCTCGCTGGCAAAGTAGTCTGCATAGGGAAGCGTCCCGTCCTGTGGGGCTTTATGCACGATGATATCGTGTCCGTAATAATACTCCTCGCCGTGCACGAGCCTCTCGCGCGCCTGGCGCACGGACTGCTCATCGGGAAGCAGCGCCACCACCTGCAGGTTCCGTCCGTCGGCCAGGGCTTCGGCCTCGGCCGTATCATTTCCGCCGGCCACAAGTGCAAAGCCTTCAATCGGCTCGGGCCGCCGCGCGGTGTGGCGCTCGGCGGGCTGAAGTTCATGTCCCGGCGCAAAGGCATACAGAACGCCCCTGTCAGTAGAGGCATAAAGAGTCCCGCCGGCAACGGCCAGCCCATGCACGCGCCCGTCAACGCCCCCGCGCCATATTTCTTCTCCGGTTTGCACGTCAAGTGCTGAAACGAAGCCGTCGGAGCCGGCTATAAGTGCCCCGCTGGTAAGGGCCATGCTGTATACGAGCTCGTGGTCGACCCTCCAGAGGAGTTCAAGACTATCGCCCGAGCTGTCCACCGCTCCGAGCTCGCCCATCCCGTATGTATAGAGGCGGTCGCCGCTGTAAACAGCGCGGCTGCGTCCGCCTATTGGTGATATCTGGCCGCGCAAGCGCCCTGCACCTGCACGCGGGCCGCCCGGCAGCCCGTCGTATCCATCCCATTTCCCGTAATTGCCACGCCCGCCTCTCATACTGTAAAAGTCCAGCCCGTCCGAGCGCAGTATCTCCATCTCGCCGAGCCGCGGCGGGAGGTTGGGCTGCCAGCCCCTGGCAGCGGTCGCTACAAAACCGTCGATCAGCATAGCCCAGGTCGAACCGGCACCGCGGGCGTCCCAATGAATAAGCTCGCCGGTGCCGGCATCTAAAATAGCGGGCGAGCTTTCTCCGGTAGGCATTGCAAGCGCCTCGCCGTCGCTGAGCAGGTAGCCCTGCGAGGTCGGACCACCGAGTGATACTCCGTCGTGCGGGTAAGGAAGGTAGAGCGCGTTCATCGTATCGTTAAGCCACTTAACATCTCCGGTTTCCGCATCCAGTGCATAAACCGCTACGCCTTCGGTGGGCCACATACCGGCTGTCACATAGACCGTATCGTCTTCGACCAGCACACCGCTGCGCGAGGGCCGGCGCGATATGAGGCGGTCGTTACCTATCAACATACGATCGGTAAAGGCCGCATGGAAGGTCCAGATTTCCTCTCCGGTCTCTGCATCCAGACTGTAAACCATTCCGTCATCGCTTGAAAAGTAGCATCGCCCGTGTGCAATATGCGGCGCCAGGCGCACAGGAGCGCCGGTAGTATATGTCCAGAGTATGGCGCCGTCAGACGCGTCCAGGGCATATACGGTATCGTCTGCGGAGCTTGCCTGGTAGACTATGCCGTTTGCGGCAACGGGCATGAAGGCCCGGTCGAAATCAAAGACTGAG
>PUMZ01000241.1 GCA_003551565.1 Candidatus Brocadiaceae bacterium
AGAACCGCTCAAATGGCTATCATTCATCAACAGCAGCTTTTCAGTTGGAAAGACGTTGAAAATCTTGGCGACCTCGAGCGCCTTCGACTTGTTCTTAAAGCGCTTCCAGACGAGCCTTTGATGCAGAAACTGGAGGCTGAAAGCGGAAACGGGCGCAACGATTATCCGATTCGCGCTATGTGGAATTCTATCATAGCCAGCTATGTTTTTCAACATGATTCGATCGAAGTCCTGCGGCGTGAGCTTCTTCGCAATGACAGGCTGCGGTGGCTGTGTGGTTTTGATTCGCTCAAACAGGCTCAAGATGCGGTGGCAGATCTCTGGAACTATACCCGATTTTTGCAAAATGTGGAGAAACATCCTGAAGAGTTGGACGCTATATTTGATAGTATTGTTGAGCAGTTTTATGACAATTTCAGTTCTCATCAATGCAAGAAAGCCTGAAAACTTCGTAGGATTCATTGGGTTTCCAGTGGTTTATCTGTCTCCATTTCCCCAACGACAATACGCTTACTGAACTCCACAACCGGCCTGAGCACCTGCCTGACAATCGCTTGGGCAGTGCCTCTTTGCCTCATAAAGCCGGCTACAGGCGGGCTAAGACGATAATAAGCTTCTACAGCTTTCTCACCGGATTCTGACTTGAGCAGCACTTGGTCACTGAAAGTGCGCAACGCGTTTATCTCAGTGGCCATCGGCGTGCCGTAGGCAGCTGTGGCGATGAAGCATTCATACCACTCGCTGCTGCTGCTTTTCTTGCGGCCGGCATCAGCTTTTTCCCCATCGTCTCTGTCATCCGCATCCGTTTCATCATCCTGATCGTCTTCGTCGATTCCATCGTCTTTATCGTCCACATCTTCCTCACCCTCTTCACGCAGAAGCGCAAACACAACGCTGCTGAAATCACCCGGATAATACGGCCTGGTGGCTTCATCGGTGTCAACGGTAATCCTCACGTATCCGTCATAGCCCGCATCCGCAAAAGGATTCGGGGCATCCGGCGGATCCCACTGCACGATCTCTTCTGAACACGCCAGCCACCGGCCGCCTGCCTTATCATACCAGTAAAGCACATCTTCTGTGGGCGCAATGTAGCCCAGTTCATATATTATTTCCGTTATGCCGTCATCTTCCAGCACCAGAAGCTGCCAGTACGAAGAGCTCTCGGCGGGTGCGGGCAGCCCGCCCGGAGCCATGCTCAAAGAGGTGGCGAACACCATTCCGCCGCTCGGGCTCACGGCCGCCCCTGCACGCACATCCACGCCGCGCTCACCGTCGCCTGCCAAAATCCCACGGCTCACGCCCGCCGGTTCGTGTCCGAGCTGATCAGCCCAATCCACATTCTCCGACACACCGTCGCCCTCTCCGGGGCCTTCTCCGCTCGGGCCCAGCGGATCGCCCCACCAGTTATGCACGGCACGCAGCACCTGAGCCTCCTCCCCCTCATCAATCTGCCACTGAACGCCCCATGTGTTGCCATCTATGCTGCTGTGTATGATACGCGCATCAACTGGGAGAGTTCCTCCCCAGCGCCTGTTCTTCAGGGCAACCTCATTGCGCGTCAATACGCTGTTGGACACGAGCGTGCGATCCGAGGCGCCGTCAACCCGGATGCCCACAGCGCAGTCCTCGATACGGCAGCCGCCGATCTGCGCCCCCAAGGCGGAGTCAACCACAATACCCACCGATTCCGCAGAATCGTAGCCGTCTATGACCATATCGACCACCCGGGCATTATTACCGAGTATATGCACGCCGACCGCTGCAAAGTTCCCTATCCAGAAACCCTCCAGCGAAACGTCGCTTGCCTCGATGATGAAGGCGACATCGCCGCCTTCGGCGTCAACTAACGTCATCTCAGGCCCCGCCGCCGACCTCAGGACAAACCCCTCCTTGTCGATCACTACGGGCATGCCCGCCGCGTAGGCTTCACCCAAATCGGCAGCACCCACCTCGATCACCTCATCCGCCTGGGCGCCGTCGATCAGCGACTGCAGGTAGGTTTTAAATAGGGCCTTGACCGTTATGGCTCCTGCCACCTCGGTATCCCGGCGCGCGGCGTCGGTGCGTCCGTCGCTCCAGCCCGCAAACACGTAACCCGCCTCGGCAACGGCCTCCACGGCCGTGGCGTCGCCGCCGTGTTCCACCTCCTGCACGGTCTCGCCGGACACTGCGCCCCCATGCCCCGCTCCGTAGTTGAGCAGATGGGTGGCGGCCTCCAGCACCGCGCTCAGTGCCGAGAGCGTGCGCGGATGCACATCGGCGAGCACAATCCCGATATCATTCCAGCTCTCCGTCGGTGCATCATAAAGCATCAGACCGATCCCGCCATCCTCGCCGCCGTAGGCAAGAGCGAGTGCTGCGTCAGCGGCGAAGAGCGCAAGAACGCCTCCTGAAGACTCCCTGACAAGTGCCGGCTCTTCTTCACCGTCCCAGCTCATCAGCGCCATGATTCGGCCGTCGCCGTCCACCCACGCCGCCACGGGGGAACCATCGCCGGCCACGGCGGAAGGCGAAGGCCCGTCAGCTCCGCTCCCTCCCAGTCGCCGCTGTATTCCAGTTGATGAACGCTCACCGCGCCGAGCTTCGTGACGGCGATGAAGGCCGGGCGAAACTGGTCTGGAGGGAGCTGCCACAGCCTGACCTCGCCGGTTGCCGTCAGCGGGCCGTGACCGGAAAAATCCGTCACGCGACGGTGAAAGATGTTGTCACGGCCGGAGCGAACGTTGTTCAGGAAGGCATGCACCTCGTAGGGCTCCGGATCCTCGGCCAGCGCAAGCGGCTCATACTCGGCGCTTTAGACTCCCTCGGGAAAACTCCTCATGTCCACCAGCCAGACTTCCGACAGCTTGTCTTCAAAGCTGACCGTCTGATCGCCGTCGAATTGTGGCATGACAACGGTGTATTCATCCTGTCCCGGAGTCACATCAAGATTCCAGGTCATCGTCAGCGGCCCTTCGGCCGAAAAGGCCTCGAACACCGACTGGTTGCCGGCCCGCGAGATGCCGGGCAGGAAACCGCCGGGCCGGTTCATCGCCAGGCTTTCCGGGGCGATAAGCGGACGTTCGAGAGGGACCAGTTGAACGGCGTTGCCGCCTGTCAGGTTGAATACTCTTGTTCTGGGGTCCTCCGGATTCACGACGGCGTTTTCGGGCATTAAAAGCGTTCGGTATGGTATAAAACCGTCGGCCCGGATATCGAGAAGATATGGTTCGTGATTCAGAACGAAAACAGAATTAAATGTTCCATCTTGATTGGACACGAGAGGAATATTCGGGCCGTTCCTGTAGAAGATTACGGCGGCGGCGTCCGGAACGGGGACTCCCGTCTCAGCATTGACAATTTCACCCTGGACGGATGTGCCGCTTTCCATGTAAAAGGTGAGAAAGAGGGACGGGGTTCCCTCTTGATATAACCATTCTTTCACCCACGTCCCAAAGCGCCAGTTAGGATGTGTCGCTTCAAAATTCAGGTGGGCTGTTCCGGTGGAAGCGACCGGTCCCTCTGCGGAGGTAATGACCGTCGGCCCGTCGGCAAAGGCCACCTGAATATCGCCCAGCAACTCATGGCGATTGTGGATATCCCGTGCGACGATCCCCATGCTGTAGTCTGTTGGGAGGGTTGCCGACGGAGAGCCATGAGGGCCGCCTATGTTCAGGTATACTTCGGTGTCCTCCCCCGAACGCTCGGCATAATACCACCTTTTTGATTCTTCAACATCATAAACCCATATCGTGTATGGTTCCCCTAAAGCGGCGATATTGTTGTCAACCCATGGGCGGGTTGAACGAAGCAGAAAGAATTTGCCGGGCATATGGCTGAATTCTATGCAGAACTTGAAATAGGCTGTCAGACCCGAGCCATGATATACCTGCCCGTAGTCCCAGTAGTAAACTATTTCGCCTTCTTCATCTCTTTCTTGAAATTCCTGCCACCTGAACTCTGTCGTACACCGTGGCCAGATACCTGCCGGGCAATATCCTGTCAAAGACCACTACGGCACGGTTTTCATCGGCATGATATTCCACCATACGTATCCGGTCAATGCCCTCGGTGTTGGTGTCCTCAAGGCCACGGAGCCTCACTCTCAGTCCGTCCAGCATCAGGGGATCGTTGTAGGGGCTGCAGACGACCACCGTTATCTGCGTGTCCTGCAGCTGCATATCGATGCGCACCTCGTCGTCCGGCACCGAAGTCACCACGCTTTGGCTCATATGGTAGCCCAGTCTCTTGCCGCGCAGCGCCCAGTGGATCGGCGGCAGTTCGCCGTGCAAAATGAAAATCAGTCCTGTCGCCATCAAAAACAGCGCTGCACCACAGATTTCAGGCTTTTTACGCACAATGAGTGCTCATTATCGCCAAAACAATGCTCTTTTGTTTTCAAGGGCTTGCAGAGCTGATTATAACACGGCTTCCGATGAAATACAAAATATTAACTCTCTGCGACTTACGCTCAGACTCTGAATTGGCAATTGCGGCGTAATCCAGGATATCCCTTTCATTCGAAAAATTCATTGAACAAGAAAAACCAACTTACTACTAAGTATATCAGAGTAGTTGGTAATTAATGGTTAAGCACTATTTTAAGAGGTGAAAACAATGATTAAAAAACAAAATAAATATAACGCTATACTGGAGCGAGAACTTACTTCGTTAGAGAAAAGTTTATTAGAGACTTTACGTGAGCGTTTGAATAAGATACAATCTGTTTCTTTCAACAAATCGGCCGAGTTCATGGATACCGTTTCAGATAGTGAACTGGATGAATTGGCTGCAAGAATTGTGGAGTCTGATTCCATCAAAATCGACGAAATAGAAGAAGCACTGCATAGGCTCAGACAGGGACAATACGGTATATGCTCTGAATGCAGCAGTTTCATCTCAAAGAAAAGATTAGAAGCACGCCCTTTTGCTACTCTTTGTATCAAATGCAAAGAAAAAATAGAACGCAAAGATTTTAATAATAGTAACAACCGTTCATCTTACTCCCCTACTGCAAGTTTAGATGAAAGTACCGAATCTTACAGCACTGATCCACACGAAACGGTTCGAGGTAATAAGTTCTGATAAGTGAAAGTTTTGACCCTGGTGATTCATTCCACTTGGGGCGTGGCCGAAAAGCGCACCATAGTCAATACACAACGATCTACCGCGCCCTTTCAGGGCGCAAAAATACGTGTGAATCATCACCTCGGGTTTGAAACCCGAGGCTACCGTACTTTGCCCCATTCGGGGCAAGGCCTCTGTTTTCGCCCCAGCGGGGCGAGGTTAGGTAGCCCCTGGTTTTAACCA
>PUMZ01000013.1 GCA_003551565.1 Candidatus Brocadiaceae bacterium
CAGGTTTTGCGTGAACATTATCCGTACTTTGACGCGGTCCTCCTTAACAAACTCAAAAAAACGATCTATTATCGCTTGATATTTTTTAAGATATTGAGCAGTAACCTTGTACCATTTGATTTCACCGAATAAGTTTTGTTCATCCTTAATTTTTGCGATTTCTCTGTTTATATATTCAAAATCTTCCGCCCGAACCAGCACCCCACCAAAAAAATTTGAATAATACTCACCTTTTTGATCCGACTCATCAGCATAGATGATATATTCTTTTGTCATGAAGTAGCTCTTCTTGTTTTTTTAAGTTCTGAATAGTCATCTATAAACAGAGGCTTATACGGTACTGAAAAAAACATTTAACATCAATACATTATTTTGCGGTGAGAATCTAATCGTAAAAACCCCATCACAACAATTTTGATGTGATGGGGCTATTGTGTCAATCAATTCTTAATCAGGTTGTTTATCAATCCTGCGTCGTCCATGCCCTTCCGTCGATATGATGCCATTCCCAATCCGCCGACATTCGGCCCCTTTCATCCGGCGGCTGCGGAATGTACTGATACAGAAGCAATCCGCACTGCATGCAGGCCAGGCCGGTCGGGACGTATCGCCTGGTGACGCAAACCTCCTGATGGCGGCAGGGCTCTTCCGCTTTTCGATCTGCGAACAGGTCGTTTAGCGTGAGCTGTTTCATGGTGTCACTTTCCGCAGGGATCTTCTGGATATAATTTCTTTTTGTCCATTTTCGAATTCGACCAGGACGGAACTCATCCGGCCGCTGGCCAGGATCCGGCAGACCCGGCCCTTCATCGAAGCGCGCTTTTCGTTGTTTCCCCAAACATATCGATGGGTGGCCACGCCGGCCTGCAGGGCGAAGTCCTCCAAAGTCCTTCGGTAAAGACGCTCCCATACCATTTGCTCCACAACTCCTGCCGGCCAAAGCTGGTAAAACACTTCGCCATCCCGCACGGCGTGAACATCCACGCGCACGCCGTCTTTCTCATATATTTGGCCCGGATGGATCATTTTGGACATCTTTAGCCTTATTAGCTTATGGTTCGAATCTTTACTTCAATGCGTTCGATAATATCCATAACACTCATCCTGCTTACCACAACATCCGCAAAAACTGAAGCCGCCCGGACAGCAGTCCCCTGGCCCGATAAAACGTATCCATCCCTTCCATAGCCCGCTCCATGAGTATAATCCTACGGAACCCCGAAAACACGCGACTTGCACGAACTAACCGAAACAACCGGCAGACACGGAAGATACGGAAAAAAGGAATCAGCATTAGCAGGTCCAGCCAGGCACGCTTAATAAAATCCCACACGCCAGAGCATTTACGGGCGATCAATATCAGATCAATGACATAGATGCCGGCAATCACGCAGGAGATAACCATCACCCACATGGCCGTATCACCGGCCGCCATGGTATAAGCAAAAACGCCCAGCCACAAAACCGATACGCTGTCAATAAATACACGCCACATTCTTTCCATTATGAGAACTCCTTTTCCGCCCTGTCGTTCAGATACTGATCGATGTCCGCCTCATACACCCGCTTACCCTTGGATTCTCCCAGGGTAACGGCCGGCAGTTCACCGCTGGAAATCAGGTTATACACATGAGACTTGCTGCAGTTAAGCCGGCGGCGCACCTGGTCGATATTCAGAAGCCGATCACCCCTGGAATGCTCCGGGCTTTTCAGGTCGGGCCGGTTTCTGCGGTATACAAAAGAATGTCGTTGTGTGGTCATGGATCCTCCTTATCGTCTGTTGTTTCGGATTCGTTCCCGGATCGCCGCGGCCCGGTCCCGCGGATCCGCAGCAGCCGGCTGCCTGACCGGAATTTCTTCGGCCACCGGCTCGGACAGCAGATGGACCCCGCCGCCCGGCCACTCCGGATCCGCCAGGGCATGGGCGATGACTTCGCAGTCCAGCAGGTGATTTTCCCTGTGCTCCTGGATCCAGGTTTCGCGGCCCTTCTTATCCTGCTTTTTGGTTTCCGCCATGATCTGTCTGGCATAGTCGGCTTTTGTATCGGCATGCAGGTAGGCCGCCATCTGGGCCATTTCCTCCGCGCCGGCCATGGCCTTTTCCAGCCGGAAATGCACGGTATCCTTGAGTTTGTCGGTATCCAGGTTGATGACTTGCAAACCGCCCGGCAGCGCCCGCCCGGACGGTGCATGCTGCAGGGACTTTCCAACGGAAATTTTGCCGGCCAGAGATTTGGACGATCCCTTCGTGCCCCACACCTGGCAGCCCCTTCCGATCCGGTTTTCCAGCAGCCATAGGTATACCTGTTCGGCCGACGAGATTTCTTCCTCGTATTTTCCGCCGCCGGTGTCGATCCCGCCGCGCCAGATCCGCAGGCTGGGTCCGCCGTCCACCCGGGGATACTCCCTGGAAAAAAGAAGATCTTCCACCTCCGACCAGTAAGACAGCCAACCGTAATGAATCATCCAGGATGTGTAATCCCTGGCCCAGGCCCTCACCAGAAACCAAAACCCGTACTTCTGAACATCGATGCCGCAGGTAAGCGCTACGGCACGAAACGGCACGATCTGCGGTTGAATCTCAGGAAGCCGGGCCTTTAAAACCTTGTCCGTGGTGGTGGTCTTGACCTTATAAACCCAGGGTTCAGCCTTGTGCTGCGTCTGGAATATCCGGAGCTTGTCGGGGTCCTTCAGCCCGCGCAAAAACGCCGCGGCGACCTCGGAAAGAGAAATAAACGGCGAATACCAGGACGGCAGGTGAAGGGCAACGGCTGACGGCCGCGCCGGCGCTTCGGAAAACGTCCCGAATATGCCCGAGCCGTTAAAAGGCGCCCAACATCCACGACGTACCGCCATATCCCGATGTTCATCGGTCCAGCCCACTTCGCATTCACTGCAAACATACCGGGCAAGCTTCCCCCGGCTGACCTTTTTCGGATCGCGGATTTCCTGCGGCCACCGGATACGATCGAATTCCATGAACTGGTACGCTCCGCACATGGGGCATTTCGACTGATACCGGTACAAGATATCCGCCTCTTCCCGGATCAACCGCGTAATCGGCCGGGTTTCATCCTCCGGGGTGGTGTAATACAGCAGCTTCTTTGTATGGGGATAGGCGTTGGTCCGGATGTCTCCCAGGTCCAGATTGATGGGCGGATCATACTTGTCCACCTCGTCGAAAAACATGTACCGGGCGGACTCAGACGCCAGGGCTGCCACACTGGTGGCCCATGCCAGCATCAGGTCCATTCCGTTTTTGAAGCCGACAGCATAGTTCGTGTTGTCAACCACCAGATCAGCCACCTTCGGACTCGTTTCAATCATCGGATCGATCTGCTTTTGCTTGATCCGCTTGGTGGTCCATTCGGTTGACATGACGTAAAAGGCCGTATCCGGATCCTGGTCGATGGCATAATGCAGGCAGTTCAATGCCACCTGGGTTTTTGCCGTCTGCGGTGCCCAGCACAGAAAGATTTTCCGGACCCACGGCTGATTCCAGAGGTCCATTGGAAAACGGGCATACTCGGTATTCACCGTATTCCACTGGCCCTTCCAGGGCCCGCGGGTTACCTGCCGATGCGCGTCAGCATGCTGGCTGACCGTGATGTTTTCCTTTGCCCTGAATACCCGCCGTTCAGCCGGCATAAAGGTAAAGGTGCAATCCATTTCCCGGGAATCTTTCCGAATGCCCAAAGCTTCTTGCATCATGCCTCTCTTTCTGCCTGCGTTTTCCAGGTTTTCGGTTTGGAATACCGGTCCAGCCATGATTCCAGGTGCTTCAGGTAATAATCGATCAGGTCCGGCGTTTTTTCCGGATCCCCTTCCACAATCCGGATGATCTCACCCGCCTGGGCACGGATGAAATTTTCCATGTCGCTTTTAAAAATCCTGGCCCTCGCGGAAAGCTCCTTTTCCCAGTGATCACGGTGAACATACTCCCCAAGCTCAATCTTGGTTTTCGTATCCCAGTGCCGGGCCTGCGCCTGAAGCTTTTCCAGCTGCGCCTTGGCGGTCGCCTCCTGAAGGTCATCGAGATTACCGGAGCCGTCTTTTTTCTCCAGCCACTGCATGGCATATTTGTCCACCGCCCGAATGGAAAAGCCTCCATCATGGCCAGGCCGAAGCTTTCCTTCCTTTTTGTGCTTGTATGCCGCGGACTTGGAGATTTTCCAACCTGCGTCTGACAGGTATTTAACAACTGCGGGGATATTTTCGAGCTTCGATGTTTCACCACCGCCTTCAAAATATTTTTCCGATAGCTGGTTCACCCGGCTGTCGAACCCCTCCTGGGCGGCATCCCAGTTACGCTTGTTTGCAGCCGTCGGCTCTGCATGGTATGCCCGGATATTGGATACCACCGCATTATTCAGAACGGTCAGTTCCGCCTTTTCATTTTCCGAGACAACTTGCAGCAGTTTTTCCAGTTTGGGCTGCAATGCTTATACCTCCGGACTTTCTGTGTCATCGAGAGTTTCCCAGGGAAGGACGCCCAGGTCACCTGCATTGTCCAGCTGCAGAACGTCACCTTGGCTGACGCCTCCGCCCTGGGCTTCTTTCTTCCGATTGCCGGAAGACTTCCCAGGCTGTTGTTTGCCATACTTCCCTGGGTTCATCTTTTCCAGCAACCATTTGGCCCCTGCAGCGCCCCCCTCGGCAGACAAACGCTGCAGGGCGATAACCTCCGCATGGGCCTGGGCAGAACGAACTGCTTCAAAAAGCTCGTGATATATGTCCCCGGCATCATTTTCAGCAGCCTGCAGGGCTTTTTCTTTCCATTCCATAGCCTGGCGTTCAGGGATCCCGCAGGCAGCCGCGGCCAGAAAGAAATCCGCTCCGACCCGCATATATCCTGCAATCTGACCAATAACCTCTTTACCTGGCTTTTTTGTATCGACGCTTTCCATGAACACTCCCGTGGCAGTTATCGCAAAGAGTTAAGCCGTTTGATGGATCCATAGCCAATGCGCTGTTGCTTGAAAAAGGCACCAGGTGATGAACCACCAGGTTTTCTTTGGCACCGCAAAACCCGCACGCGGATTGATCCCGCCCAAGAACTGCTTTTCTGAATTTCTGATATTCAGGACTTTTTCTCACACTCTCGCTCAGACTGGGTTCAAACTGATCATGCAAAAGGTCAACGGTTATATCCTTGCTGTCTAATGTCTCGATGTCGCTCTGGACCAACTTGTCGTCTTCCAGGACATAATATGTGAAGGGGATTCCCATTTTCCTTGCCAGATCCAATTCATTGCTTGTCCCCTGGCTGATGCCGTCATG
>PUMZ01000189.1 GCA_003551565.1 Candidatus Brocadiaceae bacterium
ACCAGGTCATCGATTCTTTCGGCTTCACTCACATCCCAAAGGATACGCGAGGAGAGGTAATACCCCAAGCCGCTGCCGCCCCACGAATTGTCGGACTCAGCGTTCATGAAGCGCGCCCCCCTTTCGTAATATTCCGGTAGTTTGTCTCTGACATAGCTCAAACTCGTAACATTTCCCCGGCCTGGAAGGTACCCCCTCCAGACTGTCAGCGAATAATAGTCACGAATACCGAGCATATTGGCACGCTCGCTCCACCCGTCAAGCATTTCATCGAATGTATATCCCTCACGGATGTAGCCGGTAGCCAGGCTCACGATAATATTGGGATGCACATCGATACGGGGCGGCGGTGAGTGGTGGCCGTAGCCGTAGATACCGACATATTTATCCTCGCCGAACTCCTCGGTAACGGCCTCGGCCACTTTGTTGGCAATAAAAATGGCTTGTTCGCTGGGGCGTCCGATGCTGCGGCTCTCTTCGCTTTCAGACCATGGATTTTGGTCGCGGGGATCCATCGGAACCGAATCCCGTTCCGGGCTGTTTCGCAACGTATTCAGCGAGTAGTCAATAAACATCTGTTGAACGTCAGGATGCGCCACATTGGGCTGAGCACGGGAAGTGCGCTCGCCGTCAACCAGGCCCCAGTATTCCGGATTCTCATCGAACGCTTCTCTGTTGGCCCTGATGACACGGTCATAGACGTGCCCGGTATGCAGGGTAAAGCCCGAGCTGGTACGGTTTCTTGCCTGCCACTTTCGCCATCCCTCCTGCGCCCACGGCTGACGCGACATTCTGGAAGCACCTCGTGGGCCGCTTCTGTTTATATAATCAGGCCGCTCGTATCGATCCTCGGCCACACTGAGTGTATCAAGCTCCGGCACGATTTCCCACGTCTGCGTCGGGAAAAAATACCGGTATCCGAACTGATACAGCAGGTCCCACACCGCGTGCTGTGCCGCCAGGTCAGTTGCTCCGATCAAATAAAGGCCTTCATCATGGCTGCGGACAAGATATTCGTCACGTCTCATCGGGTCGTCGGAATCAAATATGTCCCCCAATCCCAACTCAGGGAAATCGGCATAACCGCCGACGGCAATGCCCGAACTGCCGTCGCCGCGTTCGACAGAAAAAGCTGCTCCGCTGATCCTCTCAAGATAATCCGCAAGCTCCCGTGCAAGCTCCTCGATATCCGACGATGCTTCCTCAGCAACCACCACCGGGTGAAAAGACTCCCCGCCCCCGGCAAGCACCACATCAGCGGCATTTTCGCCGTTTTCACCTCCTCTCACTTCCGCAGGAGCGATTGCAGCGAGAAGTATCACCACGGCAAAAAAGATAGAGCAAACCGATAACATATGCCACCTGCATACAACACCTTTTAAACATTTCATTATTCCAAACCTCCAATTTCTGGCTTTTAGTACATTGACAAAAAAATATCCAGGGGGTTGTGCAACAGGCTCATACACAGCGTTTTTTTGCGAATTAATTTCTTTGCTGCATAGGTGCCGCCGCCCTGAGCGCTCGTTCACGAAGCACGTCCATATCTTCGCCGTCTCTGTATGCTGCAATTAGCTCTTCCACCAATTTGTCACGCCCTTGTTCTCTCAGCAATGTCAGCAGGCGATATTCCTCCCAGCCTTGGCGTAGCGCCTCCGAGGCGCGCGTAGGGATCGCACCTCGCGGGCCTGGATAAACCATCTGATAATCCGGCGGGGCGGCGTGGTCGTTCCAGGGGTTGCCGCGCGGGCGGTGCCAGGAGTAGAACCCCCAGCCATTCATTCCGTGACTGAACGCCTGCCAGGGTTTCTTACGATAAAAACCAATACGATCGGGACATTCGCTTCTTGCATGGTGCGTTGACACCGAGTAAGAAGCATTTACGGGCCGGTCCGCTACAAACAGGTCCATAAGCGGTGAGTCCTCTCCAAGCATAAGCACCAGCGGAATCGAGATGTCGATATAATCATTATACCAATCGACGAGAGCCTCATAAATTTCTTTTTGGTATTCAAGTCTCTTGACGCGGCCCCCGGCCCAGAAACACGGGTTCATGGAAATCTGAACATCGGGATTAACATGTTCTTTGATATAGCGCGCCAGCACACCGAAACTGTGGGCATTACCCATTCCAGGTTCGTCCCAGAGGCGCATGTACCAGTCCTCATAATCCAGCCCAAATTCCTCCGCACGCTCCACTATTGCCTCAACTCTTTCCGCAATATCCTGTCTGTCACTTTCGCTCAGGTCCTCAATACTTTGAAGCCTCCCCCGGCTGGCTCCCCCCACCGAACCGTGCGTTATGCTGAGCATAGTATGGGCCCCGGTCTGCAAAGCCTGGCGTGCAACATCGTTCCGCCAGTGCGTTCCCCGCCTGAAATACCAAACGGTAATTCCGAGCCCCTGCTTATACTCAACGTCCCGCTGGACGCGGTCCGGGTATTCATATGGGTGCATGTGCGTTCTCTCGCTGCAACTCCAGACAAAGACAAAAGGGTTTGGAAGCGTTACGTCAACCACCTCGACCCGCACGGCTTGTGCGGGACCTTCATCAAGATGAATCTGGGCCTCGTAAATTCCGGGGCTCGCATCTTCAGTCGTAACCGAAAGCCACATCACGGCCGAGCCCGCAGGGGGGAGGCGCAGCCGCGGAAACTCAACTATCGTCCCGGCGTTGGTCAGATAACGGCTCATCAGGCTGCGGCCGAGCATGTTATCAGAAGAAAACATCGGCACCAGGACAGTTCCGTAAAACCTCGTGTTTGTTGCTCCCAAAACGCGAAGTTCACCGTTTACACCAGCAGCTTCTTCCCCTGTGTCGGTACACCGAAACCCGCTCAATTCCACAACGGCTTCGAAAGGCTCACGCCGGGAAGTATTTGTCAGTGCAGCTGCGGCTGCTTCGGTCTCATTGCGTGACATCAGCAGTTCAAAAGTCTCGATTCGGGCATCAGCGTTGGGCAGAATGGACCTGTTGCTTATCTCGCCCCATGTTGAAACCTGCGACCAGACGGCGGGGACTTCAGGTTCTATCTCCTTCCACCCCATGCTGTCCAGCCATTGCCAGAACTGCGTATCTGAAAAAGCACTGCGTCCTATGCCCTGTATGGATTGGAAGGTGTATCCCACCGGCTGGTGAGTTTCGGCAATCGGCCTTATCGTCTCTTCAAACTCCTCATCATCAAGCGGCTCGCCCCATATCCAGATGCCGTCCGAACGCGTGAGCTCCCCCTCGGCCTCGATGCTGATCCGCATCTGAGTGCCCCGCGGGCGCTCTTCCAGCACGATGCGATGCAGCGGGCCCTCACCGGAATCCTTCAGAGATTGTTGGTAAACGTTCGTCCAGGAAGATTCAGGATATTCTCTGACACTGATATCTATATCTGCCGAACCCGTCGGCGTACTGACGCTGACGTCGGTAAACTCGAATGCGTCCTTGAAATCGAACACAACGGCCAGTGGCTCGTTGCGGATACCTACAGGATGTCTGCGGGTAGAGTGGCTCTCACGCACACCGTTCTGCAGACGACGGCCGGGTTTTCCCTCGCGCCGGTCGATCAGCGGGTTATCGGCCGGTGAATCCGGTTCCGTCTTATAATGGTATTCAACGCCCGTGCGCACGACATCGCCCCAGTAGAACTCGTTATCGCTCAGGAGCCTTCCCTCCGGCTCCGGGCCGCGCGAACCGTCGAACCATATAACCTCCTGTTCGGAATTATTGGCATGGGCCGGGCTTAACATCCCCAACCACACTGCAGCAGCAGCTAAAACCAAAATCAGACTCGAAAAACGTGCAGGGAAAAAACATATTTCAACATTCTCTCTTTTAAGATTCCGATCAATCATAAATTTCTCCGTTAGTTAATCAAAATAGCACTGATTTTAGCATTCTAAAAAAAACGCCTCCTCATTTAATTGCCGGTCAAACGGAACCTGATTCCCGTGCGCAAATCAAACTCCTCTCCCGGCTGAACCTCACGAGTCTGCCCGTCAACTTCAACCACCTCTATCACCGCCTCTGCATCAAACCCCGCGATATCCCTCAAAGCTGATTCGCCAATCTCAGGCTCCGACCAGTTAAGCACCTCATCCTCTACATGCACTTCGAATACCTCTCCATCTTCCTCCTCAGCTCGCAGCTCCGAAATCGTAGCCCGGGCTTCGTTCCACATGCGCAGTTCACTCGAAATCCGTTCCTTCACTTCGGCGCGGTCGGCCATTTCAAGAGCCGATTCAATGTGATCCGTAGCTCTTGATTCGATATCCGGTGTGTAAACCAGCTCCGGACTCGGCAGGTGCCAGTTGCCGCAGGGATGCGGCGTATGGAGCATAGCCATTTCCAGAGTGCGGTAGAACCAGAACATGTGCTCGGCAGGAGTATTAAGAAACTCAAAAGCATCTAACGTCTTATTCTCTTCATCCCATGATATTTCCTCCCGCTGCTCGCCGAACAGCTTGGAGCAAGCCTCCTTCATAATTTCATCGGCGCTGAGCGACGAGTCCCAGGAACCGCGGGCGCCAATGTAGTAAAGCGGCCAGCGCAGGGGAAAACCGTCCCCGTGTTCGTATCCTGTTTCGTATGAAAGGTAGTTAAGACCACGCTCTTTCCAAAAGCGCAGATTCTTCATTGCCGTTTCACCAGAATACCAGGGCATGTGTCTCCAATCCTCATTACTGCAGCCAGGAATCCACCAGTCGTAGACACCCTGCAGCGATCCCGTCTTTAGCCAACCTGATATCGCCCTTTGTTCCCGAAAGTTATTCCGCCCCCTCACGCGATGCTCGGGCGGCACAGGCGCATAAACGGGCTTCGTACTATCACCTTCATTGACTATGCGCACTATCACCTCCGGCTCACCCACTACCATGGGATTGGGCGGGGAATGCATGCGCCAATAGGCCAGAAAATTGAGATTGAAACGGCCTTCATGTGTTTCGCGAAGTTTCTTCGCAATGCTGTTGGCAAATTTCATATACCTGGCGCTTATGTTTCCGACGGCCCGGCAATCCTCACACTGGCAGAATTCGGCATTATCACGGGCGCCTATCCCCAGCGAAACAAACTCATAGGAAGATTCATTCAGTCGCTGCCTAAGTTCCTTAACCAGTTGGTCTCGCACACCGGGATGAGTGAGGCAAACCTGCCCCGGGCCGAACCAGTAGGGGTTTTCCTCCTCAAACTCGCTGCTTGCAACGAGCCGGCGTCCCAGCACATGCCCACCGGAAAGCCGATAACCACCGATTCGCCACGCATCTCGCAGCAGGGG
>PUMZ01000268.1 GCA_003551565.1 Candidatus Brocadiaceae bacterium
GGCTGTGCGGTGATACTGTGCACTCTGCTGTGGGTCAACCTGGGGGACGTTTTTGCGGGTTTGCACAGTTATGCCGGCTGATGCGGCCGTGGGACTGAAATAAGAGCGCGCTGTGCCTTGTCACGGGCGGGTCTGGATCCCGCACCTTCGGGAGAGAAAATCCAGAATATGATCCCAGGCCTCGCCGTCGAACCGGTATGCGTCCATATCGTTGTGGTCGCCGGGGAGCATCGTCAATTCGGCATCGGAGGCATGGTCCTTGAGCTTCGCGGCATGGCGCGGCGGTATCAGGCGGTCGTCGCGCCCGTGCAGCAGCAGCACCGGGCCATCGTATTTCCCCAGGGCTTTCAGGTTGTCGAAGCGGTCTTTCATGAGGAACGGAGGGAACAGAAAGCGCCTTGCCATATCCGCCGCGCTTGTAAAGGTCGAACTGAGCACCAGTGCGGCCGGACTGCGCTTGAGGCTCAGGGCGCACACCACTCCGCCGCCCAGGGAACGTCCGTGGAAAATGATGCGCCCGGCGTCGACGGTCCCATGTTCTGTGAGGCGGTCATAAAACGCTGCAAAATCCCTCACGATGGCCTGTTGTGAAGGGGTTCCGTCGCTGAACCCGTAGCCCCTGTACTCGGGCACAAGCACGTGGATGCCGGCTTCCCTGTATGGGCCGAGCAAAGGCGCCCAGTCCGCCATCAATTCCGCATTGCCGTAGGCAAAAACGACTGCCGGGGCACGCTCTCCGTCCGGGATGCCGTAGGCGGGCAGGAACCAGGCTGCCGACCTGCCGCTTTCGGTGCTGATATGCCATACTTCCAGGTCGGGGTACCATTGTGCGGTGTCCGGATTATGCCGGGTCAGGTGGCGCGGAAAGACAACGCGGCGCTGTATGGCGTAGCCGACCAGCAGGTAGAGGAGATAGACCAGCAGAAGAACGGCAGCTATGTTGAGCAAAGAGCGCCTCCATGCGGGTTTTCCTTTCCGCGAACGCGGTTCATTTGTAGCGGCGTTGTTCACAAATTTTCCTCTTTGTTTGATTTTCCGCCCTTAAAATACCATAATGAAGCGCAGCAATACAAATGTGGGAGGATACGCTTCAGCACGCATCAATTCAACGCAAAGGAGCACGGCGGGATGAAACAGGAATCGCTGGAAATTCTCAGAGAACTGAGCATGATGCAGGGCATATCGGGTTTTGAGCACGAAATCAAAGACTATATGCGTTCGCAGATGGAGGGTCTTGCCGGGTTCAGTCAGGACAATCTGGGGAGCCTGATTTGCCAAAAGCCGGGCACGGCGGAGGGGCCGCGCATCATGATACCCGCGCATATGGACGAGATCGGTTTTTTGGTCAAGGATATCGATAAGAGCGGGTGCCTGCGTTTCGCTCCGATCGGCGGATGGCTCGACCAGGTTTTGCTCGCCCATGAAGTGACGGTGCAGACCCGCGGCGGCGACCTGCCGGGGCTGATCGGATGCCAGCCGCCGCATCTGATGCCGAAGGAGAAGCGGGAGAAAATCATCAAGCGTAAAACGATGTTCGTTGACATCGGCGCGGAGGACAAGGAAGAGGCCCGGAAAATGGGTGTGCGCGTTGGCGACCCCATCGTTCCCCGGCAGCGGTTCACGCATCTGGAAAACGAAAAATACCTTGTCGGTAAGGCCTGGGACGACCGGGTGGGCTGTGCGCTGATCATCGAACTGATGAAGGAACTGCAGAATATCCGCCATCCCAACACCGTTTACGCGGTGGGAACGGTGCAGGAAGAGGTCGGCACCCGCGGCGCGGAGACCAGCGCCGACATGGTTGATCCCGATTTTTGCATCGCGCTGGATGTGGGGCTTGCAACCGATGTGCCGGGTGTGGAAGACGAGCCCGAAATCGCACTCGGCAAAGGGCCTGTACTTTACATGACCGACGCCGGCACCATATCGCACCGTAAATTCAGGGATTATGTGTTGGATCTTGCCGAGGAGCTGGATTTGCCCCACCAGGTCGGCCTCATTGAAGGCGGCGCCACCGATGCCAGGGCCATTCAGCTGCATTCGAAAGGCGTGGCAAGTGTGGTCTTCGGCATACCCACCCGGTATATCCACAGCCACGCCGGCATCATACATGCCGACGATTACGACGCGATGCTGCAATTGCTGGTCGAGATCATTCAGAGCCTGGACGGCAAATCGGCGGACGAGATTTTGGACAGGTGACATGGCGAAAAAGAGAAAACGGACAATCCACATTCCGGCGCCCGGATGCAAGGGCGCCGGGTTGATAGTTTTCTTCCTGTTGCCGGTCTGTTTTCTGCTGTTTTCCGCGCCGGCCGCCGCCGGCCGCAGCGAATTGCAGGAGGAGAAAATGCTGCGTTTCCGCGCGCATCCGATCCTGATGGACAGCCACGGCGAGGTCGGAATATGGGAGGGCGAGCGGGAAAAAGTGTTTGTCATATCCGACGTTGCCGATATCCGCCAGGGCAACTTCCGGATCGTCGCTGACCGGGCCGTAGTATGGGTGGAGGAGGGAGACGGACGATCAGTGAACGTGCGCATCTACGCAGAAGGCGCCGGCCGCGACGGTGAAGCGGCCGATGCCCCGGTGTTCATGGCAATGGATGGGAAGACAATGCAAGCCTCCGCCATGCACCTGTCCCTCCGGACCCTCCAGGGAGTGGCATGGGAATGTTCCAGTTACAGGATCGGGGATATTGAAGCCCGGCGGTTCTACGAACGCGCCTCGGGGGTCGTGGGACGTTTTGGTGCAGAAGCGTCATACAAACTGGAGTCCCTGCCGGATATCAGGCTGGAATCCCGGGAGCCCGCCGAGCATCCGTTCTTTATGCTGAGCGCTCAGACGTTCGACATATTGCCCGGTGAAGAGGAGGGCAAAACGGTCGGCGTGTACAGGGGCAATGTCCACGGGACCTACGGCAATGTTGAAGTCAGCGCGGATGTGGCCGTTTTGTGGGTGGATACCGACAACATGGAGTATGAATTATACGCACGGGGCGATGTCATTCTGCGTACGGTGGGGGGGGAGCGTCATGTGCTGGAGCGTGATGGGCTGGAGGTCTTCCGTGCGGACCGTCTTTACATCAATCCGTCCGATGAGCGGGGGCTTGTTCTCAATCCGGAGCTGCGCATGCGGGACGAGCAGCGGGATGAAATTTATGTTGTTCGCGGCCGCAAAGCGTATATCCTCGACCGCGAGAATCTGCTGCTGCTCGACGCCGGCACGACGAACTGCCCGCACGGTATCCCCCATTATGAATTTCAGGCGGGAAGGATGCAGTTCATCCAGCAGCCCTCCCGCCTTTTTGCCGGCGCCTGGAACGTCAGCTTTGTCGCCGGGGAACGACAGAGGTCACTGTTCTGGGTGCCGTATGTGGGCTTGAATCTTGACGACCAGACCTATCTGCTGCGGAGCGTTTCGGCGGGTAGCAGCAGTTTCGGAGTCACGCTTGAGACGGACTGGGGTCCCCGCGATCTTGGGATCGATCCCGACTGGATGGACGACTGGACCGTCTCGATCGATTACTTCTCCCGACGGGGGATCGGACTGGGAACCGGTATGGACTATTCGTTCGGCGACCGGGAGGGGATCGATCAGAGGGGGTCGCTGGAGTCCTACTATATCCGCGACCGAGCCGAACAGGACAGCCTGGGCAGGCCGGTGCCCCGCTCGGACCGGGGGCGCCTGCAATTTCAGCACAGGGTCGACTGGTCGCCGCGCTGGAGAACGGACCTGGAGTATTACCACCTCTCCGATCATGCCTTCCTGAGGGAATATTTCCGGAGTGATTTTGCTTCGGAAAAAGCTCCGGAGACCCAGTTTTTCACACGGCACACCTCGCAGCACCTCTGGGGCGGGCTTCAGGTCAAAACGCGGGTCAATGATTTTATGACCCAGCGGGAAGCCGTCCCGGGACTCGAACTGCACGTGCTCGATGCTCCGCTGGGCCCTTTTTCCTACGATTCAATGTTCGACGGGGGACTGTACGAGTACAAACTCAGCGAAGAGGAATCGTTCCGTGATGATCTGGATCGTGTGGATCCCCCGCAAATCACCCGCCTCCATACCGACCACAGGCTTTCTATGCCGATGAGGATAGGTTTCCTCAAGATCGACCCTTACCTGCGTCTGCTCGGAACCCATGCAAGCAAGGGGGCCGAAAGGGAGGGCAGCTTCCGGGGCAGTGCGACACGGTTCGGCGGCGGGGGTGGATTCAGGGCGGCCGCCGACTTCAGCCGTATGTACAACGTCAGAAAAGAGAAGCCGGAACTCAGCCGCCTCAGACATATTGTGACCCCCTACCTGGAAGCGGAAAGATTGGAAGTTGATACCGGTTCCGGGGAATTCATACAGATGCGGGGTGAAGACCCCTGGCCGCGCTATGGACGCGGTCCGAGGGCGCGTGATGACTGGATCGATGCCATCGATGACACACGGGTGATGCGGATCGGGCTGCGGCAGCGGCTTCAGACAAAACGGGACGGACGCAGTCTCGATTGGGTGAAGATCGATGTGACGACGGTCTTTCGCTCCGAGGATTCGGTCGGTGTTGCCGGCGAGGACGATAACTACGTTGAAGCTGATCTCGATTGGAAACTGACCCGGCGATTAACGCTGGCTTCGGAAGATAACCGCTTCAGTTTGGACGACGGGCTGAATGTCTTCAACCTTGCCATGCAATGGGACCCCGCACCCCGGCTCGGCACCTCGCTCAGGTACAACTGGATCGAGGATCGCACTTCGAGTGTTACAGGCAGCCTTGACGTGGAGTTGAGCGATCGTTACTCTTTGGCACTGTACGAACGGTACGAGTTCGACAGGGACGGCACAGGAAGGGGCCGCAACCTCCGGACGGACGTGATATTGTCAAGGTGGTTCCACAAGTGGCTGCTGCAGATGGAGTTTTTCTACGACGGACGGGGTGATGGCGACAGAGGGTTTTTTGTCAGGTTCTCGCCGAGCTTTCTCGATCCGTTCGGCAGGCGGGATGGGCTGGCCCTGCGCTGACCCGCATATTTCATCAACCAAAAACAATAATTAATATAAAGGATTTAACAACAGTATGATGGGGCGCTTTCTTCAAGGTTTCAGATTCTGCAGTGTGTATCGGCGCCGGACAGAACGGCGGTTGACCTGCCTGCAGCAGGCAGGCCCTTCGGGCGCGTCCTCAGCGGCGCATCTGCTGCAAAAAGCTGCACTTCGCGTATACGAATACAGCCTGTCTGCGTGCGCACGCACAGGCAGGCGGCGTTTGCTTTCTGCA
>PUMZ01000083.1 GCA_003551565.1 Candidatus Brocadiaceae bacterium
CAGATCATGGCCCGAAGGGGGGCCGATGGCGAGGTGATCTGGGATGCGGGTGATTTTATATTACCCGCCGCTGTCCGCGATGATATGCTTATTCCGGGTCGCCCACGATCCGGTCCGGCACGCTCTCTGCTGACTGGAGAGTTTCGAATGCGGGAACAGCCCCATACGGGTTCGCGGGACAGATGGCGTTACAGTCGTCGATATGGATGCAATACGATGAATGCAAGTCAGAACCTTTTGCTTTTTCGTACGGGCTATGCCGGATACTTTGACCTGGAACATGACACCGGTACGGGAACCTTCAGCGGTTTCCGCAGTGGCTGCACTGCGAATATGATTGCCGCCGACGGTGTTCTCAATGCTCTTGACTATACCCGCACATGCACGTGCAGTTATCCGCATCAGACCTCTTTGGCCATGATTCCGATGCCCGGCGATTCCAATATCGAGTTCTGGACACGCTACGATGGTTCACGTCCGGACCCCGCAAATCATGGAAGGAATTATGGGGCGCCGGGACGGCGCGTGGATGTTGAAGGATCCGGACGTGTGTGGTATGATGAACCTGGCACGATCCGCCGACATGCCTCAGCCATTGTTGATAACGGCGGTGGCCTTGATTGGGTCGCCGCATCCGCGCGTGAAGTTGAAGAGGACGAGACGCTGCGGATTGAAGATATCCCCGATGGACTTTATACCGTTCGCCTGTACTTCGCCGAACTTGTCAGCAATGTGGGGGAGGGGCAGCGTGTCTTTGACATTTCTATTGATGGAGAGGAACTGTTGGGCGGTTATGATATAGTTGGGCGGACAGGGGGTACACTGCGCGGTGATATCAGGGAGTTTTCCGTCGGGGTGTCTGACAATTCTCTTGAGATCGGGTTGCGAAGGACGGAAAATTCTGATTTTCCCCCCCTCATAAGCGGTATTGAATTGATTGCTGAAGATAAGTAAACGGGCGAATATCAGCTTGTTAAATGTCTGTATTGAGTATCATGATAACAGTGAACAACGTGGTTTAATGTTACTGGATACCAAAAGTTAATTACTTAAACGGAGGTGTTGTATGAGACAGTGGAAGAGAAAGTTAGTGTTTTTGTTTGTAATGTCAGTGTGTACGTTGAGTGTTCTGATGGAGGGACGGGTCTATGGCGAGGAGGTTACTCTTGTTGAAAACGGTGAGCCGCGTGTGGTTGTAGTGGCATCCGAGGACCAGAGCCCTCTCCAGCGTTTTGGTATTGACGGCGTTGAAGAATTGGTGCGACACATTGAGCTGATAACCGGCGCCGAATTGACGGTTGTGAACGATATTGACGAGGTACCCGGCGGTCTGCTGCCTATACGGCTCGGAGTGCTGGCCGATGAGGGGCTTGATGATGATCTTGAGGCTGAGGATGCCGTTCCTTCCTCTTTTGCCCTGCGCGTGACCGGCGAAGCTATAGATATCCGCGGTTATGACGGTGCGGGGACGGTTATCGGTATATACGAGTTACTTGAACAGCTCGGTGTGAGGTGGTACATGCCCGGCGAGTTTGGGTTGGTTGCCCCCGGATCCGATACTATAACGCTGCCCCATCAGTCAATTGTTCAAGTGCCTTCGGTCAGTTCCAGAACCTTTTCGGGGTGGACCGACCGCAACACCGGCTGGTATGCACGTCAGCGTCTGGGGGGGGCGTCCGGTCTTCCCAGCGGGCGTCACGGTATGCCGGGTAATCCGCCGCGCGGCACCGGGAGTCAGGTCTGTATTTCGGGGCACTATGCCCCCGGGGCTGTTGAAGCTGTCGTCGAAGCTCTGCGTCAAAGACTTGAAGACAATCCGGATCAGAGGAGTTTCAGTATGGGGCCCCGCGATGGAGGCGGTTATTGTCAGTGCGAAGGCTGCCGTGAACTGGACGGCGATTCCTGGGACCCGCTCCGCGGCGCCCCGTCGATGACAGACCGCTATATATGGTTTTTCAACCGTGTGCTCGAAGAACTCGGGGATGATTATCCGGATGTGATGATCGGATGGTACGTGTATGCCCAGCATTTCCAGCCGCCCCAGTACCATGAACCCAACCCGCGCATCATTGCGACTTTCGCGCCGATCGATATCGATCGCAACCGCGGAATGGATAACCCTATGAGCCCTGACCGGCATATCTTCCGCGACATAATTGACGGCTGGGCGGAGTTCGAACCAAAAGGCATGACCTATCGCGGCTACTACAATGCGCTGGCATGCCCGCAGTTTCCCTGGAGCCAGATCGACAGGGTGAGAAACGAAATACCCGAATTGCATGCCAAAGGCCTCGATCGTTTCCGCGTAGAGATAATCCGCCAGTCCTGGGCATCCTCTCCGATTACTCCCTACGTGGCCGCCCGTGTACTGTGGGATATAGACACCGATGTGGACGGACTTCTTGATGAGTTCTACGAGAAGTTCTACGGCCCGGCGGAAGAACCGATGCGGGCATACCTGGAAGGTCTGGAGTCCGCATTCCGCGATACGCCGTATTTTACCGGTTGCAGTTATATTTATTTCCCGATCTTCGATCATGAGCGCCGCGATATCCTTCGCAGCTACCTCGAGGAAGCTGCAGAATTGGCACCGCGGGAAGACGACTGCCTGTACGGCGAGCGTGTATGGTCACTGCTGAAAGGTTACGAGCGCATGGATATTTTCCTGGATATGATCGAAGCGCGCAACAATCACGACTTTGAGGCCGCCGAGCAGCTCAGGCAGGATTACTATGCCATAACCGAGATACTGGGCGATTATATTCTGGAAGGTGAGGATATAAGTGATCAGCGTCAGCGCCTGGCTCTGGTCAATTACATGGAGCATCCCGACAGAGGCGGTTATTTCGACCGTTTCTTCCGCTCGGCGGTCGTCTCTGGCCACCGACGCACAGTGGAAGAGGGCGATCTGGTAAAGGGCCTCCCCGATGAATTGGATTTCCTGATCGACCCGGCCGAGATCGGCGAAATTGCCGGCTACTACCGCGACGGCGAAATCGGTGGAAACTGGCAGCCGCTCAAAACCACGTCCCGGAGCTGGTCGGATCAGGGCCTCCATTACTACAAAGGTGATGCGTGGTATCGTACACATGTAACCATACCCGAAGAATTCGAGGGACGCGAAATCTATTTGTGGTTCGGAGGAGTAGATAACTTTGCCAAGGTCTGGGTCAACGGTGAACTGATGGGGACGAATCGCGAGCCCTTGCACGGACTTCCTGGTGAGGCCGGCACGTTCCGCCCCTTCGATTTTCTGGCGACCGAGGCCGTTCGTTTCGGAGAAGAGAACACCGTGGCGGTCAAGGTAACCAATGATCGCCTTGCGGAACTCGGCACCGGCGGAATCATATCCCCGGTGATGTTCTGGTCACCGCATGATGCGGACTGGACGCCGTAAATCTTGACTCTGATAATTTGGCCGAACATTCAGGGGCGGAGAGCAGAGGGCAAAACGACAGGCTGCAGCTTAGGGAGTGTGGCCGACTGAACCCCGCCCCCCTGAATCAATGCAATATCAGAGTCTTTTGCATAACCCGGACAGGACGGAAAAGTGTTCTTTTGTCGATGGCTGCTTCTAAAAAAAGAACCCCTAATAACCAGCAAATGATATCTCCTTTTATCATAAGTGATTGCGGTTCGTTTGCTCAATCTCAACATCCGCAAAATTGATGTAGAACCAGTAAAATAACTAAGACACTGAGCCGAAAAAAATGAGAAAATATATGAGGTAATATATGAGACTGAAAATTAGAAAATTATCCAATTATATAGTTCCTGTCCTCGCCTTGATGTTGATGATTCTTGTACCCCATCTTTCCGCCGGCGAACTGCTTCTGCACTGGCGGTTCGGTCCGGAGGGTGGATTGAGCGAGGAAGACGCCTCCGCACACGGACATGACGGTCAGTTGCTACGGTGCTCTTCTCATTACCTGCGTCCGGACCCCGAACGCGTTGATGACGGCATAAAAGGTGAAAAATCCGGTTCGGTGCGGCTGGAAGAAGGTGGTTCCGTCCGGTCGCTGAAACCGCTGAACCTTCCCGAAAGCTGGACCCTATCTTTCTGGCTGAATGATGAGAGGTCCTCCGAAGATATCTCCGACCGATTTGTTTTGCACGAGCACCTTGTTATGAGGCCGCAGATGCTCGGGCTTCATGAACCGTGGTATTTCCGGAAAGACCCCGATAACTCGGGGTTGGAGGCCGAATGGACCGACGGGCGGAACGGGGATGAATGGAAGGAGATACGGGTGCCCGCCTTCTGGCGTGACACCCATGTGGATCGCTATATGGGGTATGGTTGGTATAAAACCAGTTTTTACGTGCCGGAAGCGTTTGCCGACATGGAACATGAACTCCATTTCGAAGCCGTTGACGAACAGGCCTGGGTGTATGTTAACGGCGAGTACGTGGGCGAACAGACCGTTGAATCCACCGGGCAGGATACCGGTGCCATCTGGGATAAGCCGTTTACCGTCACTGTCAAGCCCGAACATCTGCGCAGCGGAGAAGATAATCTGTTGGTGGTTCGGACCCATTCCAGCGAAGGCGCCGCCGGTATTTTTCGATCAGTCTATTTTATTCCGCCTGAAGAAAGAAGTCTCATTGAGTTGGGTGCCGAGCGGGTATCTTACACTCCGGAGGGGTGGAAGCATGTTGCTCTGGCCGTCGATCCCGATGGAGCATCCCTCTACCTGAACGGTGTTCTGGCCGCCCATGATGAACAGTTCCGCTGGGAGCTTGAAGATGGGGGAGTGCAGTTGGAGTTTGCTCAGATGGGTGAGCATTTCTTTACCGGTCGCATTGATGATGTGCGTCTCTATGACTCCGCTTTCCCCGGTAACCGGGTCCGCGAACTCGCGAAGACTGCCCACTCCGAGGCGGATGCCGATTGGATGGCTGAATATGATGACAGGATGCGTGAACTTATCATGGCCGGTTCTTTGACAGAGGAGATGGTCGAGTTTGTGGTTTCTCTCGGAGCGCCGGATGCAACGGCATTGCTTGATACACTTATAACCGTTGAAGGCCGGCAAGAACGGGCTTATGCCGCCTGGGCGCTGCGTGTAGTGGCGGGAGAAGAAGCCCTGACCGCGCTGATCGAAAATCTGGATACCGAGGATGAAGAGCTTTTCCTTGCCGTTACCCGGAGTCTGAGAAGACTGAGCGACCTTAATGTGTTCCCTGATGTGCTTGTTGAACGCAGTGATGAGCTTGCGGTGTCGCTCCTCGACAGGGTTCTGCG
>PUMZ01000272.1 GCA_003551565.1 Candidatus Brocadiaceae bacterium
GGCGCGTCCTCAGCGGCACCCACTTTTTCGAAAAAAGTGGGACAAAAACTTTATTTTCATCTGGTTTTTACTGTTATCAGATTTTTGAGTCAATAGTTAAGGTTTTTTGCTAAGCTTTTTTTCCTAAAAAAGCGTCTTCACTTCGCGTATACGAATACTGCCTGTCTGCGCCTGCCTGTCGCTTCCGCGACGCAGACAGGTGCGCACGCAGAGGCAGGCGGCGTTTGCTTTCTGCAGCATCTGCACCACCGAGAACGCGTGAGAGAGGATGTGGGTTACTTCCGCGATCTGGGCAGCCGGGAACCATGGTCGGTAACAAAGCAACGCGCCATTGATGGGACCGAGACTCTTGATACGATTGGCGATATGGGCGGGAGGTTTCTGGATTTCCGAGATGAGTTGAGTGCTCATACCCTGGCTTACCTTCTGGATGAGGACAATCGGGACCATTACACGGATCATCTGGAACAGTTGCTTGATTTCGGGCTGGAGGAGATGGCAAATGCTGCTGATACCGGGCATGCCGGTACTGTATACACAGCGAACATCGGCCTGGAGGCGGTGCTGGCGATGGATGCTGCACATGAAGACCTGGACAGTGATAAGCTCTCAAGGTGGGAGGTACAGATCCAGGAGATCATCAATGAGGCCAACCCCTATCTCTGGGAGCCGGCGCGCGATACGCTGAAACTGGCCTTCGGTAAATACCGTGACGAGCAGTTCGACTGGATAGCTGAAGACGTATATGATGCCTTGATGTCCGGAATATCCGGGGACGGGGTATATAATGCGGGTACGGGCTATGCCAGTGCCCGTTACAACTATACCGACCGCCAGGTGAAGAACATCGCTATCGATCTTCTGGTGCATGAGGGCGGCGATTACGCAGACCTTTACGATGAGAACCGCCTGGGCAATTTTTATGAATGGCTGTATGGTTACGCGGTGGATCCTTCCGGCCACCAGGTTCCCTTCGGTGATTCGGCTCCGAGCGATTCGTTACGGGGATCCGGAGACCCCTCTATGGTAACAGGGTACTACCGCGCCGGGCGTTTTTCGAAAAAAGCAGCCCGATACGCTGCATTCCAAATCGAGAACCACGCCGGGGACAAAGCAGCCGAGGCGCCTTCCGGCCTGACCGGGTATGTCCTGGTCGATGAGAACTGGAAAGATGTGGAACCGGAGCTGGCCCCCAGCCGCATTTTCCCCGACGGCGGCGCGTTCTTCCTGGAGGATTCAAACACTACCGACGCTCTCTACGGTGCGCTGTGGAATATCAGCAGCTCCGAGGGCCACTCGCATAAGGAAGTGAATGCGCTGGCGATAAGCGGGTTCGGGGAAGCGCTGCTGGTTAACGCCGGCTATAATGGATGGGGGAGAGGATTTGATAGGTTCTCGTGGAACGATATGAACAGCAACGCCCGCCAGGCGAACACGCTGCTGATAGACAACGAGAATCACGGCCGGAAAACCGGCGGCAGAATTGTCCGCGGTTTCACCGGCCCCGGATTGGACTATGCTGTGGATACCCTCGATTCCGGCGCAGGCTGGGTTATAGTCACAGTGGACTCAGTAGACGGTGTTGGCTCCCGCGCATTGAGCTTTCTTACCGATGATTAGAAGATCACGCCGTTGAAACCGCTTTGCGGTTCAGTAGGGAAAGGTCCCGTTGTCATCGGCCTTCGAAAGTTCCGAAAGAAAGTAGCCGAGCCGCTCGATGCATGACTTGACAAAAATTTCCCCTTTTTCCGCGGAACTTTTTGTTGCGTCTCCTCCGGCCGAGGCGGGCACGTAAAGGTGCCAGGGCCTGACGAATTCGGCGTTCATTTCGGAAAAAATCCTGAGTTTGGGGTGGTTCATGGGATTGGCCGTGATTTTCTCGTTTTTGACCAGCTCCGGGTTCAGATAAAGGTTGCGCGACGTCTCCTCCTCACCGGCGTGATCGCTCCGATGATCCCACATTTCGTTCAGCTCGGGAGAAGCGCACGAGGTCACGTTCAGCATACACACGAAGGGCGTATCGTTCCCGGCAAGGTCCCGCATCACCGCCCGTATGACGTCGGTATTGCCGCCATGTCCGTTCACAATGACCACCCTGTCGGCGCCCTGGTCGTGGCACATATTCACGAGGTCTTTCAGAACCCTCATGAATACGGGTACGCTTATGCGGCATGCATAGGGGAAACGGCGAAAGTTGTTGTTCAAGGCGATCCTCGATGTCGGCAGACAGAGCACACCGCCCCCGAGTTTGTTGGCTTTTTCCGTGCCGCCGTAGCATACCGCCTCCACGCCGAAACTATCCGAACCGTAGGGAAGGGCCGGACCGTGTGGTTCGGTCGAACCGATCGGTATAACACAGACGTTGGGGGCCAGTTCAGTCACCTCTTCAATGGTCATCCGTTCGAGTATGCCGGATACTGTTTTTTCGGTCATTTTTTTCTCCTGTTAGCACGAGGTTTCCTTCTGTTGTAACGGTGCTGGTATGCTGTATGTCCCGGCCCGAACGTTCCATAAACCAAGACAGGCTGTATTTGTATACGCGAAGTGAAGACGCTTTTTTAGGAAAAAAGCTTAGCAAAAAACCTTAACTATTTACTCAAAAATTTGATAACTGTAAAAACCAGATGAAAAAAAGTTTTTGTCTTTGGTTTATGAAATATGCGGGCTATGGTGCCTCGTTTGCATCTTCCTGCGCCCGGCGCGGTATCAACAGCACCATATCCGGTTTTAACTCTTCCGGCGAGCTGAGAAGATTTTTATTGGCCTCCAGTATTTCGGGCCACCTCCGGTGTGTCGCCAAATACTTTTGGCTTATCTCGCCCAGGGTTTCACCTTCCTGAACGATGTGAAACAGCGGCGTATCCTCTGCATACCCGTATTCGCGGAGCGGGGCCGGGGCCGGGGCAGGGTCCTGCGGGTTGTGCCATATGGAAAAAGCAATGATCGCGCCGCTTATCATCGCCAGTATGGCAAGAGCTGCCATTTCTTTTGGACGCATCGTTCTTTCCCTCCAAAGATTTCAACATGAGCTTTCCTGAAGGCCAAACGGCCGCCCGGCCGATGCCGGCCGATCGGTCAACGGGGTCTTTACCAGTCGTATAATTCGCCGACGATTTCCTCGACCAGGTCTTTGACCGTGCAGATGCCGGCCGCATCCCCCCCGGCGTCGAGTACGACCGCCATCTGCTGTCCGGACCTCTGCAGGCGGTAAAGGGCATGCGAGACCGAATCGTCTGTATTGACATAGACCGGTTCCCGGAGTGCATGCCCAACATCTTCGTCGGTTTCCACTTCGAACATGTCGATGAGGTTGATCAGGCCGGTGATATTTTCACGTCCTCCGCTGTAAACGGGTATCCTTGAATAATCATTTCCACGCAGAATCTTTAATATCCCGGCACGGGAGGCGGTTGCCGGGGCCATGACCACCTGGTCGAGGTGAATGTACGCCTGGCTCAGGGGTATATTCTTGACCCGCAAAACGTTCTCAAGCATCCCGTGCTGGTAACGCGATACCAGTCCGGCTTCCGCTCCATGACTCAGCAGGGAACGGAGTTTTTCCGGGGTGAAATGGTATTCAAGCTCCGACTGTGCTTTGCCGGTAAGCAAGCAAAAAAGGGAATTAACACCCTTCAAAAGTTGGAGAAAAGGCATGAAAACAACCTGAGCAACCCTCAGCCACGGGCCGATCTTGTACATCAGAATATCCGCGCGTTCCAAAAACAGCATTTTCGGCATAATTTCGGTAAATACAACCAATAACGGGGCAAGAATTATTGTGCTGTACAGGTCCGTCCCGCGGGTAACTCCCCGGGCGGCAAGCAAAGCGGCGCAGCAGACGGTGGCAACGTAATGCGCGAGGTTGTTGCCGATCAAAATGGTGTTGATTGCCCGCTGCGGTTTTCTCACCAGCTCGCGCAGCATCCTTGCGCCGGGCCGGTGGATCTCCGCCCTTGAACGCAGACGGAGCCGGTTGACAGAGTAAAGCCCCATCTCGGAGCCGCTGAATATAAAACTCAGACAGAGTGCGATCAGGATTATCATCAGGTATAACATTTTATCCGGCTCTCTCACGCCCCGAAGGGTCGCCGGCCATACGGCTCGTTCCGCATGGCCGGTCGCCCGGAGAACACTTTCTTGCCAAAGGCATTACATTAAATCCAATTGGATATATTTGATGCGCCGGCCCTGAACGCTTTCCACCTTGAACCGCAGGTTATTGTATGTTACGCTGTCGCCCACGGCAGGTATTTTTCCCAAAAGCGTCATAACCAGCCCGCCCACCGTATCGACCGGAAGTTTGAAGTCGGTTCCGATGGGAAAGACCTCCTCCCATTCCCTGATGCTCAGGTCCCCTCTCAGTCGGTATCTGGAAGCGCTCAGTTTCAGGACAGCAGGTGGTTCGGCCGTATCGTATTCGTCCCGGATCGTGCCGACGATCTCCTCCAATATGTCTTCGATCGTCACAAATCCCTCCACCGCTCCATACTCGTCCACGACGAAAACCATGCGGCTCTGCTGTGTCTGCATGTGGTGCAGAGCGCTTTCCGCCGATGCGGTCTCGGGGATGAAGGGGATCTTGCGGATCAGGCTTTTGATCGGCACATCTTTGTCCCGGAAGAAGAAGTCCCTGACATGGAGCACCCCCAGCATGTTATCCATGCGTTCTTCATAGACCGGCAGGAGAGTATGCTTGCTGCGGTTGTAAAGCTCTTTGATCTTCTCCGGTGGCCAATCGATCGGGAAGCATGCCATATCCACTCTTGGAACGAGTATCTCCCTGACCGCGATATCGGACAACTCCAGCACCTGGGCAATCATCTCTCCGACATCTTCTTCGACGACCCCTTCCTTTTCGCTTAATTCTATCAGAATCTGCAGTTCGTCCTCACCCAACTGCGGGCGGTCGGGCAGCAGACGCATTAAACCCCCGGAAAAAGTAAAGACCAGTCTTTCCAGCGGGCCCAGCACCGGCCAGAGTGCTTTTTGTACGGCGTAAATCGGGTATGCCGAGGCGGCGCTGAATGGTCCGGAGAACGCAACAGCCAGGTTTTTTGGGATGACTTCGCAGAACAAAATCACGAAAAGCAGGCTGCCGGCACCCAGCAGGGGCGGAGCAAAAGGCGGGAAAAGATCCCTGTGGGTGTGTATCAGGAGATAAGAAACGCTGAAAAAAAGGATGTTCACAACCATGTTGGAAAAAACAATGGTCGTGAGTAAA
>PUMZ01000168.1 GCA_003551565.1 Candidatus Brocadiaceae bacterium
CCGTGGAGTCTCCCTGTTGTTGGCGTTGTGTTTACCTGGTAGTCAGTCATGCAGGCCACGGGCACAAGGCATGTGGGGTGACGAATCTCAACGAAGGGATCAAACCTCCACGGGGCTTGTCTCCGTGGAAGAAATGACTGCCTGCCTGGCACTTCGGTTTAGCCTGCATATTTCATAAACCAACAACAACATTTAATATAACAGATTGAAAATCAATGTGTTAAGTATCATTTTGGAGACTTTCAAGATTTACAGTGTGTACCAGAGAGGCCTTAAACGGCGGTTTACCCTGCGGGCGCGTTCTCAGCGGCGCAAATGCGGCAAAAGTCTGCACTTGCAGTATACGAATACAGCGGCGTTTGACATTTGCCACAGATGCACCACTGAAAACGCGTGAAATATGCAGTTTAGGACAGTCACGCTACCTTTCTTGGCAAAAAGTTGCTGGTTGTTAGTTGTTGGTAAAAAGGCATATACACTTTAATGGCAATCGGGCAGTTTTTTCACTTTTCACGTTTGTTGTCATTCGCATGATTCTTTGGCCGTTCACCAGCAAACAGAAACAAGCAACTCCGCAGCTTCACGGCTGCCAGTCCGGATCGTGTGGACTCCAGAACATAACCGGCCCCATGATGCCGCCGGTGCCGAGTTCGCCGAGCCGGTCGTTGGTCACTTCCACGACCACCCAGTTATCCTCGCCGAAGCGTACGGCATTCGTTGCGGGCATATCAAAGGTACGGAAACTTCCCGGCACGCCCGGCAGCCCCTCTTTCGGCTCCTGACTGGTGCCAACATACTCGCCATTGATCCAGACACGCGCGCGGGTATCGACACCGGCGAACCAAAGGTAGACCGGACGGCCTTCGTATTCCTCGGGAATTTGTACGCTCACCCGATACCAGCCGCGGGCGTTTTCACCCCGGAAATGATAGAGCCCCTGGTCGCCCCAGGTCATACTTTTAGTCTTCATCGGCTTCCATACCCCGCCCAGCTCGCCGGGACGGTGGAACATCAACTGTTCACCTATACCGGCGGTGTCCTGGCGGAAAAGCCATTCGTCCGGCAGGGCCGCTACAACTTCCCCAACCTCGACCGCCCGTTCGTAGCCCGACTCGATCGTCGGAAGGAAAAAACGGTTGAAATAAGCACCGCCGCGCTCGGGATTCTCCCGGCCATGAACCTCGGCGTGCACACGGCGGATGCCCGAGCCCCAGCGCTCCAGTTCGTTGCCAACCATCCGGGAACTCAACTCGTTGAAAGATTCTTTCTTCTCCCAGGCGGTCTCAAAATCAAATTCATTGCGCGCGTCAATCATGTCCAGGAACAGGTCCTTTCGCTCGTAACCGCGCTGAAGCATCTCGATGCGATCGGCATAGAGCGTTCCGTCCCTGACCATAGAGCGCGCCTGTTGGAGGTAGCCGCGCAGTTCATCCCGCAGCGAACTGTTTAAAAAGATGGGGAAGTAAACGTAACTCGATCCCGTAGCATAGGGGGTGTCGCGGAAAGCTGCCTCGAGCTTCTCGTGATAGGCCAGCATCGGCTCCTCCGCCGGGCCGTAGAACTTCCCGTAGAACTCCTCAAGCAGGGCGTCGACGTCGGTATGGGGATCCCACATCAATCTGGCGGCGACGTAGAGCGTGATCGGATCGCTTGCCCACGCATGACGAATCACCTCCACGCGCATCACATTGATTCCACGCTCATACATGGCAGGTATATCGTTACGCACCCGGTCGAGCATGGTCTTGGGCAGTTGGACGCACGCGAGGAAGTTAAAATAGCCGCGATAGTACATCTCGTTGGGTTCATGTTCCCACCATCGGTCAATAAGCCACCGCATGACCTGACGATCCATCGCCTTCGGGTTGTCCATCGAATGCTGCCGCTCCAACGAGATCGGGGCGAACACCTGCACGATCCGCGGGTTCGGCTCGGTCACCGGCGGCATCATGTGGCGCTGGTACACGTACCATGCGATGTGCAGGTTAGGATACTCCTCTTCGAGCTCGTCGAGCACCTGGTTGAAGAACCAGATATAGCGGTCAGTCATCGACTCGCCGCCAAAAAATGGGTCATAGACTCCCTGATCCAGTTCTTTACAGCCCTCGCAGAGGCAATAGGCCTGTGATGATCCGTCCCGAGGCCCCATACCGATGTATATTTTCTCATCTGTTGACTCGTAATTTTCGCGAATCCATGCGATGGTTCCTTCCAATGCGCCGGGGTTATAATCGCCGGAGACACATATCTGCCCGCGTCCTTCGGTTCCCCAGTTGTCCCGGCCGTCACCGCGAATACCGTGACTGCCGGTTGAGCGGGGCTCCCCCCCCATGCGCACCCGCTGCTGCCATGCGCCGCCGCCCATGTGCTGCAGCCGTCGGTAGTTCATCGCCGGCGCCTGGGTGATCTCCTGGGGTACAAGGGCAAGAGTCTCTTCGATCTCGTCCCTGTCGGGCACTACCCGTCCCAGATCGCCGGGCATATACCATCGGAAACCGAGCTGTTCGAGCAGTTCATAGGCGCCGAAAAGGGTACCCTCGGGGCTCAGGCCGCGGATATCGACCCGGTCCGGTGTTATCCGCAAAGTGAAGGTGGAGGGGTTATCTTTTGCGGCCAGACTCGCCTCGTCCAGTGCCGGATCGGCGGCTCCGCCGATGCATATTGGCATAAGATGATCGGAGCGTGCAGATTCCACACTTCTCACAATCTGCAAGCTCCCGCCGGTCACCAGTCGATAGTGTTCAATGATTTCCTCTGCGGCTTTTCTCTCCAAATCATCCGGATCATCGGGCAGCACCAAAGCCGCCATCGGTTCGCCCACGTCGGCAAGATAAAACTTCTCCAAGGCGACGGCGGAAGACGAACCGAAAATAAAGCTAAAAAGAAGTACAAGAAACCCTAAACTACAATGACTTTTTATAATCTCAGCCTTCTGCGAATACTTTTCCCGGGTGCGGCAACAGGCCGTTTTGTCAATGCTTTGCTTCATAGATAATTACTCCTTAATGGTTGAAATTAGAGCGAGATTTAATCGTCGCCAAAGAAACCAAATTTCTCAGGATCGATGACGGGAACTGAATCGATATGCCGTGCATTAATCAGTTCGTTGTCGTAGGCTTCGTAGTATGAACTGCGGTGGATGCCGTTTCTTCGGTATTCGGCATAATTATGGCGGATCCAGCACAGTGGCTGGTCTTCCCGCCCCCTCATACGGAACCCCTGGGGATTGTGAATGGAGGCGTTGAATTCCGCGACATTGCCGTAGCCGTTCGCTGCCACCGACTGAATGGCCGGGGCGCTGGCGCCCCCGGCGGAGATGGCGAGATTACCCACAAACCAATTGTGATGTGCGCCGTCGGAGAACTGGATGTTGTTGCGCATTCCCCTTCCTTCCTCATTGGTTTCCACAACCGAGACATTGCCGGCCACCAGCTGGTTGTGCGAACTCTGGGCGCTGATCACGTGCCTGGCGTGCGGACGGCGGCTGAGGATGACCAGATTGTTGATGATACGGCCGCCGTCACCCCAGCGCGGGATAATCCCGTCGTCTCCCCCGCCGCCGGTAGACCGCAGAACACCTGCGTACCGGATTTGGTTGTCCTGAATCAGCCAATGCGACTGGCTGCTGATGCCGCTGCGCCCGACCCATTCAATGATATTATCGTGGACGATGACGTACGATCCTGCACGTCCCCGATTGCCCGCAGCCGAGACTCCGTTGCGATTGAATCGGCGGATATGATTGCCGGCGATCACCGCTTCGTGATGGGCGCTAACCGCACTGACTTGCATTTTATCCACTTCGAACGGCATGTCGGAGCCGTCCAGAACAAATCCGGTCAACCCGGCGCGCGGGTGCAGCTGAATCAGACTGCCTCGCTCATCATCACTGACACGTGGCCGAATTACGGTCTCACCGGCTGTTTCCGCCGCCAGCCAAACGCCGGGCGGGACATTGATCCCGGCCGTTGTATCGCTCACCCGCGTCAGGGGACTTGAGCGAGTCTCAAAGGATTCGATGTAATGACCGGGCGGAACGATAATCGTCACCGGCTCGTAGTCTAATCGCGCCATATACTCGGCGATTTCCTCTCTGTCCGGATAGCCCCGATATCCTTCGACGTCATGCGGTTCAAACTGAAACTGTTCGAGGTATCCGCTGATCACATCCACATACGGATCATCCGCCGTGCCCTCGCCTTCGGCGCCGTCCGGTATTTCAAGACGCACAGTCTTCTCCGGTCGCGGCAATGACGGAGCTTCGGGTCCGGCGGGAGCGTGCGGCCCAAGGGAGCCCCAGGCGTTTGCATGCCCCAGCAGGGAGACGACCTTTCCCATTCGCTCCGTACCCCGGCCCAGCATGGCCTCGACATACCCCATTGTCCGTTCGGTCGCGGACACCATGTCATCAACGTTTTCCGGACGATCGTAATCAGCGAAGCGTTCGTCTTCATGCCAGAGCCCCGGCCTGTTGTCATTGGCGAAAATATCATCAGCATTGCCCGCGTAAGAGATAAGGCCAACCAGTATAAACAGCAAAAACAAGCTAAAATGACGTTTTGAGAAATTCAACATAATTAAAACTCCTATCTTAATTAAGAGCCTTTGAGCCTGTCGCACAATAATTTTCCAACCCAACCGTTGGATTGGACATCTGCATGGGCAAGGCGGCTCATTTCCCTCACTCTCATGCAGCTCATTCCAAGTCTTTTATGCAAGTCTCAGCAACGCTCAGTCTTAAGCTTCACCTCCATTGCATCGTAACTATTCAGTGAACCACGTTGGCCACTGTCACTATGATATTCTATTTTGATCTTTCAAACAAACGTATATTCTAACAAATGCCCCCCCGCAAGTGAATGGCCCAAAAAAGCCTTTTCCGGGCCATATTCCCCTTCCTTTTTCGTTTCCTATAATGCCCTATAACCCCCTTTAAAGGCACTATAGGGCCTGTTGCACAATCCCCCGCACAGGGTGAAATAGATTTATTTTTCTTTTCTTCGTGCTCTTCGTGACCTTCGTGGTGATTTTTCAGTGAACTAAAGTACAAAACGTTTTATGCCGTTTTTCAATCTGGTAACGTTGAAATTTATCAAAAGCCCCGTTCTGATATTTGCCAATTTCATATACGTCAGTAGCTGAGCTTCATGAATGCCCTCAAGTTTTGCTACACTTTTCAGTTCGATAACCAGTTCATTTTCAATCA
>PUMZ01000203.1 GCA_003551565.1 Candidatus Brocadiaceae bacterium
GAATGGGGTGAACGCAGCCTGCCGTAAAGTGAATATTCAAAAGTCTCGATGCCGTCGCCGTCGCCCCGCCAGCTAATCTGCGGCCTGATATGGCGCCTGACAAGGGATGGTAGTACTTTCACGTCCCAAACACCCGGCGCAATATTAGCGCTTCGCTCGACATGCACGCCGAGTTCGCCGGGCCAGAGCCATCGGGCGTCAAGCACTTTTTCAAGCACCTCGTAGACTCCCCAGAGGGTGCCGGAATGATGGTTGGAAAAATTTAGCGGGTGCCCCGGCCCGTCGTTTCCAACGATATAAAGGTCTCCACCCACCGAGCGAATCACGCACTGCTCCGAAGCCAGTTCGTCGTGGTGGATACCCGCCCCCCTTGCGGCGTCGGACTGACCGACAAAAATGCGTGCAGAATGATCGTCTTCCAGGGACGACTCGGAAATTATGTCCAGTTTAACACCGGATGCAAGCTCCAGATGGCATGCCAACTCTTGGGCCGCATAAATCGCCACGGGATACGGAGACTCTCCGGTAACAATAACCGCACGTGCTTCACCATCTTCAACCCAGAAGTTTTCGTGCTGCGAAGGGGAAGACGGGGTTTCGGAGACGGGGAAAATCAACATCAATAACATCAATAAAAACAGGCCGCTTTGAATACGCCCAAAAACACCTTTGCATAAAAACATGACTTTTCCTCCTTATTCTTATACTAAAATTTAAAGGGTAGTGTAAACTGATGGTCTTCCACTTCGGGCGCAAGCCTGGTCCCGGTCACCAGTTCTCCGTTGGCTGTGTCATAGGTAATGACCTGAAGCTGCTGTTCGGCCGGCAAAAAACGATAGAGTCGCAGGACTCCTCGATAATCGCTCATCAGTGCGTGAACAGTGTTGCCGTCGTCGCCGATGTCAGTTCTATGCTTTGTCTCCGTTCGACTCTGGTCCCCCGAAAAAATAATTCGGAGGTTTGGATGATGCCGATACAGCTTATCCCACTTGTCTTTGGGTGAATTACCCCGCCGGCCATGGTTCTTTGTCCAATTCATACGTCCTTTCGGGGCATTGACAAAGTGCCAGGAGGCGGAGCGGCGCTCGCCGTCCTCGGTAACGGTGGCACGGGGTCTTTCTTTCGGCCCCAGGTCCATGTGTGTGGTGATCAGCGCCAGACGATCTGCATGGGCCTCAAGCACTTCATTGGCCCACTCCAGCACGTTGTCCGGCGCATTACATTCCAGATGAAGGAAAATGAATTTGTAACCCTCTGCGGAAAACAACTGATAGCTGTTCGCATTATTGCCTGACGCATGGGGGCGGTCGGGATCGCCGGGAAAATAACCTCCATACCAATCGAAATCCGCAAAATGGGAGGCGGGAAAGAATTCCTGGAATCGCAAGGAGTTGCTGCCCGACATGTCATGATTCCCTACGGCCAGGCCGTATGGCACGCGACCATGCAGTCGATCCAAGTATTTACGGGCAAGTTTCCAGGGCTCGAGGTTTTCACAGTCTCCGTATCCCGGCCGCCGGTTGACGATATCCCCCACGTGACTCACGAAAACAATGCGCTGCGATTCGAGATTATCCACGATCCAGCGCATTGAGGTATCGAACTTCTCATCCAAATCTTCGCGTCCTACATGTGTGTCGGGGATGACAACAATCGTGAAACTACCCTCCGGCGCCGCATCCAGCCCCTCCGAATCAACTCCTGCCTCCTCCGCCGACACACACCAGACCGCAACAAAAATCGGCAACATGCATAATAAAATATCTCTCATATTCATACTTCCTTTACTGAAATGGCTCTCTTTCATCTTAGCGGATGTATTAATAATCAAAAGTAAATATTCTGTGAACCACGTTGGCTACAGCTATGATACTCGATTTTAATCTTCCAATCAATATACTTTTCAGATTAAGAAAACGCACAGACAATCGTCAATTCTCTTTCTCAAATTCGATTCCGGAAATCAGCGGCGGCAGCATGCTGTTTTCCTCCCGACGGAGTTTCAGCGTTAACGAACTGTTTATTTTTACATGACTGAATTCTTTAATGACTTCCCGGCGGGGGCCTCCAGCGTCGGCATGTACATCAAAATTTTCCAGCATTTTTTCCTCCTGTAAAAATATGCTGAAAATCCTTTCCCCCTTCGCAAGGCGGCGTGGTTCGAGAAAAACGAGACGTACGGTATATTCGAGGTCATCGTCGGCTCCGCCCGGAATCAGATCGAGCTCTATGGTAACCTCTCCCTCGATTCCGGAGGAGGAAGTCCACGGTATGCGGCCTTTTTCTACCAGAGAAGGATGTTTTTGAAAACGTACCCATTGCGGGTGCTCCGGGGATATGGTCACAGGAACAACGGAACCTGTAGCACCTACCGAACCCGTGTCGTACAGGGGAACTTTAGACGATGTTCCGCCTTCGTAATTGACTTGAGGATACGCCAGCCAGAGTTTTGAATCGATAAGGCGGTCTCCCGGCGCTCCGAAGTTCACTCCGCCGCTTTTAACCGGTTGGGACCCCCGCGGCAGGTTGTTGAATGTCCAGCCTTCCGCATCGGCCATAGGTATCATCGCAAGCGAAGTTTGAAGCTGGTACTGGCATATGCATGTACGTGTATAATCCGGGGCGCTCAACACACCGTCGGCCGGTATGATGTTGGGTGTGCATCCGGCTCGGAAACCGCCCATGCTGCCCGTGCCTGAATGAGATTCCGTATCGTAATAGGCAGCGGCTCCCCGGCGATACGTAATAATATTCTCACCGCCGATAATCTGTCCGCAATTCCGGCTGGGGTGATATCGCCAGTCGATCACTTCGCCGGTAAGAGGATGCTCACGTTCCATGTCGTCGCCGGTCAGGAGGCAGAATGCGCGACCGTGCACTATTATGTTACTACCGGTGATAAGGGGGGCGTTTCGGTAGGACATTTCCCTTTCCCAGAGAACGGAACCATCATCGGTCCTGTGGCCCGCCATCCGTTCGGGTTCGCCGGGAAGAGACTGTCGGCGGTCAACACCATGACGGCCGCTCTGCAGGAGTACATCATGTTTTTCGGACAACCCCAGCCAGGTACCGAAAACTCCGCTGCTGGTTTTCCATATCTCTTCTCCGCTTCGAACATCAACACAGATCAGTGAAGGAGCCGGTTCGGTTATCCCTCGCCGTTCCAGCTCGCTTCTTGCCTCATCAGGCAAGCGATCGATAAGATAGACCCTTTCCTGCGAAGTGATTATAGCGTTATGACGGAAACCCCAATCTGCTTCGCGTGCCCATAGGACATCCCCGCTTTTGCGTTCGAGAGCCACTGCTTTTCTACTGGAAATCGCGTTCCAGTTCCGACCGCCCGGCCGGTTTTCGTCGAAGAAAATAGGGTCAAGCCCGGCAACAATGATATCGTCCCATACGCTGATAAACCCCCATTGGGGCCGCGAGCCATCACCGACTTCCGGTGATGTGAACTCTGCGGTTTTCTTTCCTGAGTCCGGGTCCAGAACCAGAATTCGATCTTTGTATGTCACATAAACGGCGTCCGGGAGTGACACATAAGGGGATCCAACGTGGTCAGCACCGGGCTGATGTCGCGTTGTGTCGTAGTAAGTGCCGATACCGGGCAGTTCCCTGATCCATAGTTTTCGACCGGTATACACATCGCGCGCCTGCAGGGTATCCGGTCCGAGTATGAAAAGTCTCCCGCCGCTCACCTGCGGCACCGGCCCCCGGCCATGGCGCGGAAGCACGTTGCAATTCGATGGTCCCCCGAACCACAGCAGCCCCAGCGGGGCACGCACGCTGGTGTCGGGCGATATGCCGGTGTTGGCCGCGTCAGCGTTCTGATGGGTCCACCACCCGGCGCCGGGCAGCGGGCCGGGCCGGCTTATCCTTAAATAATCCCCGTACGTCTCACAAACGGCCCCCTCGGAACCGGCCAGACTACTGCGAATATTTTCGGCGCTTCCCTCGTCGAGCTTGAGCCAGGCCGTGCCGGTATAGGGACGGAGAACGGAAAAAAGGCGGACAGCAAAATCATCCCCCCTTGCATGACCGCCGCCCCCGGGACGTTCAGAAACGACGAGCTCCGCAAAATAAGGAGGAAGTCCGACATCCTCGAGCCCCCCCGTAACGACCCCCGCCCTCTTGCCATAAAGACCCCGGCGGTCGAGGCGGCGGCGCACCGCGGCCGTCCTCTCCGGATCGGTATCGATCATGATGACATGCATGTTGCTGCGTCGGATAAGCTCTTCCCCGAGCCCTCCGTCTTCGATACCTGCCACGAGAGCATAACCGTCCCCGGCCCCCGTAAGGGAAAGTATCTCCGAAGCTTTATCCGCCCAGCGGGAACGCAGCTCGGGCTCAGGCTCTGTTTTCAGGTCGTGCACCACGGCTTCACCGCCTTCTCCCGAGCCAAAGACATGAAGCACACCCTCCCGGCTCATCACAAGGAGCTTTCCGCCACCGGCGGCCATGGTCCATACTTCCCCCTGGATGGACGACTCCCAGACCTTGCGAAAACGCTCCGCGTTACCGGTCAGTTCGAGGCCGAATAACCGCCCCTCCTTACCGGAAGCGTAAAGACGGTTATCCGCCTGGAGATGTAGCCGGTCAAGGCCCGAAGGCGCTTTGGCCTCCCATAGAAGCTGCTCTTCATAGCCTTCTTCATCGCTGATGCTGACAGCGGCTGCATTATAACATACAATTTTTCCATCACCTGTGCCATAAACAACCCCCTTTTCTCTGTTGAGCACTTCAAGCGCATGACGTCCCAGCCATCCGACATGCGAGCCGTCCCCGCTCCGGTGCATTTCACCATGAACATAAAGATGATCGTCAGAAGCTATGATATCGTATCCCCCGTAGAGAGGGCCGCCTTGCGCCGGATGGGTTTTACCGGCGGGTCTCGGGTTTAAATGGAAATAGAGGAATTCTCCCGTTTCTTTCATGTAGGCCGCAGGACGTGAACGTCCTCCGGCTGCAAAGATTCGCTCATTATCCAGTGCAATATATCCCTGCGGAGCTATGCCGGCAAAAGCGCCCGCGCGCTGATGGACCTGACGTACGAAAGCGGCGCCGCTGCTGCTGTTGGTCCAGACTGTTTCGCCGGTCTCGGCATCGACTGCGTGCACGAAAACCCCCATAAGGGGAAAAACGCCGGAGGCATAATAAACGATGCCGTTGCTAACGGCCGGGCCGCCCCTGGCGGGCCA
>PUMZ01000226.1 GCA_003551565.1 Candidatus Brocadiaceae bacterium
ACCCTCCAATAACGGAGGCGGACATGATAGGAACTAACCTCTCGTTAAATGCCGATTATGTGCCACATGGCCGAATCGATGTGCCAGTTGACACTACCCCGCATATTTCATAAACCAAAGAAAATAGTTAAGGTAAAGGATGTTAACAACAGTATGATGAATAGCTTTATTCAGGGTTTCAGATTCTGAAATAAGCGCGATAAAACCGACCCCCGAATTTTAAAAGCGTTCCCGGGTGCGGGAAGAGCTTGATCCGCCCGGGCGACTTCACCGGGGCCGATCTGCGGGGAAAGGACGTCCCTCTCCGTTTGCGTCTTAACCGGGAAAATCTCTGCCGTATCGGGCCGCGCCATTCCTCCGGCAGTGGTCGTCTGAAGCAGCATGCGCCAAACCTTTGCTTTCATCGCGGCGAGTATGTTATAGTCTAATGTGTCTTTTGGGACAAGACCATGCCGCGCCGGGCTTGCGTGTTGACCTGCTCCGCATGCCTGCAGGCAAGCCGGTTTGCTTCAGGCGGTTTCCGCGGGGGGGAGGGGAACACGGAGCGCGGGCATGTCTGATATTCTGCGCGCGGACGATATGCCGGTATCCGTTGGGGGATTTTATCACAATGTTTCCGGGAGTCTGTCATCGGAGGGCCAGGTTCATGCACACATCCATGAGAAAACCAGAGTTTCTTCTGTTGCTTGCATTGCTCTTTGTTGCTCCTGCATTCGGTGAGGAGGAGGTGCTTTACAGGCGCGATGAGCTGAATATCGTTTTTCACCAGCTCAATTACATCGATGCAGGGGATTGTATTGAGATTCTGGAAATGATCGGTTACGATGCCGGTCCTCCCGTGTTCCCGGTCAGCAAGGACAATCTTCCCTTGGTTCTTGGTCTGCCGGAGTCGGCGAACATCTCAATCGTCGGCGCCGGTGTGTTGGACCAGGTTGGGGACGGCGCACCACAGCAACGGATCGGGATCATTTATCATGAGGATCAGGTTCAGGAATACGGCGACCTGGTCCGGCTGATCGACGACAAGATCGATATTCAGGCCACACAGGTGCAGATCGAGGCGATGGTGGTGGAATTGAACGAAAGCGGCATGCGGGAGCTCGGGATGGAATACGACCTGATGAAAGACATGGATCTCGATGCACCCCGGCGCGGGCGGGGTGCGGCGTTCGACGCCGAAGGCATGCTGGGGCTTTCGTTCATGCGTTTTACGGAAGACCGGGGACGATTTTTCGAAGCGAGACTGCAGGCGCTGATAGAGGACCGCATGGCGGAGGTGCTGTTTGCGCCCTCGGTGCTGACTCTGGACAACCGCCACGCCAAGATCGAAATATTGAGAGAAATCCCCGTTTTCGAGGGACGGATCGGGATACAGAGGGACGATTTTGATATCGATGTCAGGTATGAACAGGCAGGTATCATCCTGAACATAAAACCGCGCGTCGACCGGACCGGAGAGTGGGTGACGTTGCAGGTGCAGACCGAGGTCAGCGAAAAAATCGGGGATTTGCGTTTCCGCGGCGAGCCCGTGGCGCCCGAGATTGAACGGCGTATTATCGAAACGATCTCCCGGATACGCAACAACCACCCCTTCATCGTCGGCGGGCTCATTCGGGATGAAAAGGATACGTTCGTCAGAAAGGTGCCTTTGCTCGGCGATGTGCCGCTGCTGGGGCGCCTTTTCCGTACGGAAAAAACATCGCATGAGAAACGCGAGGTCATCATCGTGCTCACCCCAAGGGTGATACGGCCGACGGCTTCGGACCGGCCGATTATGCCGAAGGATGACGAGCGGTTTGATTTCTTCGACACCCGCCTGTTCCGGGAATCGTACACGCTCAAATCCGAAGATATCTACGATCTCGCCTTTATACTGGACAGGCCGGAAATGAAGCGTATTCTTGCCGAGGCGCAACGGCATGTCGACAGGAATCCCGGGCTGGCGGAAAGACCGCCGTTTGACGCTATTGCTGAGGGGGGCATCCCCGGAGAAGAAGCCGTTGTCAACCGGATGCTTTACGGCGTCGTCAGAAAGACCGGCCTTTTCCGCGAGGTCGATCCCAACAGGCTCATCTATTTCACTCCTGACGATGATGACCCCGCTGGTTTCAGTGTGGCATCGCTCAGCGGCAAGCTGCGGGAGGTGGCCGGGGACCGGAGCGTTGAGGAGTATCTCAAGCAGGACTTCCCCAAGCGGGTTCTGTATGTGCTGTTCGACATGCCCGATCCGGAAAGCATTGAAGATATGGAATATCCGGTAGCGACCACAATGATCGAGTACCAGCGCAGCGCTGCGGCCGCGGAGGAGAGGCTGCACGAACTGTGCAGGCTGGATGGCAAGCGCCGCGAAAGAATAGGTTTTATGATCCACAACAGGCGCGAGATCGAAAGGCTCCAATCGTCCATTGTTGTCCGGGAAGTGCTCGAAGTGAATGATCCCGATGTCATCCAGCGTCTGGCCAATTTCCAGGTGGGCCGCAGGATTGCCATACCGGTGATCGACCCGGCCAGAGAAAGAACGTTCCTCATCGACAGGGAGGCGGCCGACCCCTTTTTCTTCAGCCATTTCTACTATGCTGAGTTCGAGTCAAAACTGCAAACTTACATTCGAGCTATCAGAGAGGTGCTGGATGCTCAGGGCACTCCGGACTGAGCGGAACAGACATGCGTCAGAATACCATCGAAAACGAACATGCCTCCGTATTGCGGGAGTTCCTGTACTTTCTCAGGCCCCACAAGCTGACGTTCGGTCTTGTTCTGTTCCTTTCGGTTCTGCTCTCTTGCCTGAACATGTCGGTTCCTTATGCATTGAAACTGGCGGTGGATACTATTACCGCGCGCGAGCACTTCCACAGGCTCCTGTTGATTGCGGGGGGCGTGCTGGCGGTCTACGGGATCAAGAACGTATGTTATTATGTTACCAAGAGCCGTATAGTGGCCCTTGCAGAGCATGTGGCGCTCGATTTGCGCGTGGAGCTGATGACGCATCTGCACCGGCTTTCGGTGACGTATTATCAGCAGAACAAGCCGGGGCAGATATCCAGCCGTATCATACAGGATGTGGAATCGATCAAAGAGTTTCTCTCCAGTGAATTCATAAAGCTTTTCCTTAACGCGCTGATGATCGTGGTGGGCATTACGATTATCATCGTGATCAACCCCGTACTGGCGGGGGTTGCTCTGATGCTGTTGCCCCTCGATGTCGTGATCTACAGAATTTTCCGCGGCGCCATTACCGAATCGGCAAGGGCGGCGAAGGGCGAGGTGGCCAACGTCAGCGGCGATCTGGTCGAGCAGTTTTCGGGGGTCGAGACGCTGAAGTCGGCGGCTTCGGAGAAGAAAGAGCAGGAGAAGTTTGCTTTTTCGATGCAGCGTGGGATGAACGCCAAGCTGAAAGAACGCCGGTTCTACCTCTGGCAGAAGGTCTCGGCCGATATGGTGGCGGGGCTGAGCCTTATGGTACTGTTCATCGTCGGCGGTTATATGGTATTTGAAGAACACCTTACAACCGCGGAGTTTGTCGCGTTCTATGCCTACATCGGTTTGCTTTACCCGGAGGTGATAAAACTCGTATCGGACATGGGGAAATTTTCATCGGCAACGGCATCCTTCGACAGGGTCTACGAGATACTGCATACCACGCCGGACGTTGAAGAGAAGCCCGGGGCGCGCCCGCACCGGATACGGAAGGGCGCCATAGAAATGGAGAATGTATCCTTTGCCTATGGCAACGGCAACGGGGTCCACCCGGCGATGGATCCGGAATCAGGACCCGGCGGCGGGTTGCTCTTTTCGGATCTCAATATAACGGTCGAGGCGGGCGAGCACGTGCTGATCTCGGGCCCAAGCGGCTGCGGCAAATCGACGCTTCTGAACCTGTTGCCGCGTTTTTACGACCCGCTGTCAGGCCGTATTCTCATCGACGGCATCGATAACAAAGACTACACGCTCGCTGCCCTCCGGGCCCAGATAGGTTTTGTATTCCAGCAGAGTTTTCTGTTCAATATATCGGTCCTGGAAAACATAAGATATGCGCGGCCGGACGCCGATATTTCTCAGGTCAGGACGGCTGCCGAACTTGCCAATGCCGAAGATTTTATTCAGAAGTTGCCCCAGCAATATATGACGACGATCGGGGAGGGCGGCGTGCAGCTTTCTTACGGGGAGCGTCAACGGATCGGACTGGCGAGGGCGCTGTTGAAAAACCCCCGTATCATGATCCTCGATGAAGCCATGGGCGCACTTGATCCGGACTCGAGGCGGGCCGTTATCGGCAACATTATGGAGGTGGCCCAGGAGCGCACGATGCTTATTGTTACCCATTATCCCGCGTCTTTTCCGGAGATGGACAAAGTCATTCACTTCGGCGATGACGAATCGAGCTGATGGGGACAGGTGCGCTTGGTCGTTTTCTAAATCTTGATAATACGGAATTTTTCAACCATGATGGAGGCATTCATCAATACGTTGTTGGATCGCAGCGATCTTTCGGGTGAGGAGGCGCACCAGGCCATGTCACTGATAATGTCGGGGCGGGCCACCGGATCCCAGATCGCCGGATTTCTGGTCGCGATGCGAATGAAGGGCGAATCGGTGGAGGAGATCACCGGATGCGCGCTGGCGATGCGGGAGGCGGCGACCGTCATCGACATCGGCGGTATTGATGCCGTCGACACCTGCGGTACGGGCGGGGACGCCAGGGGCACTTTCAACGTATCAACGGCGGCGGCCGTGGTGACGGCGGCCGCCGGAATACCGGTGGCCAAACACGGCAACCGGAGCGTATCCAGCGCCAGCGGCAGCGCCGATGTTTTGCAGGAACTCGGCGTGAACATCGAAGCCCCTCCGGGGGTGGTGGCGGAGTGCATCAAAAAGGCCGGAATCGGCTTCCTGTTCGCCCCCATGCTGCATAAAGCGATGAAACATGCGATCGGGCCGCGACGGGAACTGGGCGCCAGGACGGTATTCAACATGTTGGGTCCTCTGACCAACCCGGCGGGGGTGCGGCGGCAGGTGCTCGGTTTATACGACGGCGAGATGCTCGGGACCATTGCGGGCGTTCTGCGCAATCTGGGCAGCCGGCACGCCATGGTTGTCAACAGCCAGGACGGCATGGACGAGATAAGCGTCTG
>PUMZ01000387.1 GCA_003551565.1 Candidatus Brocadiaceae bacterium
GAACGGCGTTATGCCGATCGCCCATGTCGTCGGGCTGGACGGACTGGCGCCGGTGGTGCATCCGGCCAATCTCGTTGGCGATCTTTCGCTCGATCAGATCCGTGACATTTATGCGGGTGAGATCCGCAACTGGAACCAGGTCGGCGGGCCGGATATGCGCATTGTCAAGGTCTCACGCGACACCAACAGCGGCACATACGGTGTGTGGAGAGATGTTGTGATGCGCGGAAAGGACATCTCCGCCGACACCGAGTATGTCGGCAGCAACGGCGCTATCCGCGCGCGCGTTCAGTCCACCCGCGGCGCGATCGGTTATGTCGGGCTCGGGTTCGTCGACAGAACCGTTAAAAGCGTGAAAGTTGACGGAATTGAGCCGACGCCCGAGAACACCTCGTCCGGCCGTTATCCGATAGCACGTGCACTGTATCTGTTCACAGACGGCTATCCGGCACTGGGTTCTCCGCTTCACCGGTTCATGACGATCCATATGACCGAGATCGGCCAGTCGCTCGTTGAAGGGGTAGGATTCGTGGCGCAGACGCAATACTAAACAACGGTAAAGATTTGCTTCTCCTCCTTGCCGCTGCCGGCATCCTGCCGGCGGCGGCCGGAGGAATTTTCTAAAAACAATAGGATTCGCCATGGTGGATACAAAGGACAACAGCACCACTGAATGCTGCGGGACCGGGGCGAAGGAAAGCGCTGGTGAGCTGCTCATGTCGCGGGGCGCAAGACGTATCAGAAAGGCGGGGGCCACGCTGATGCATGCTTTGCTCCTGCTCGTTACGGCCAGCTCGGCCATCGCTGTTCTCTTCATCTTTTTTTATATTGGCCGCGATGCGGTTCCATTTTTTCGGTCACGCGGTTTTGTTGAGTTTTTCACACGAAACGAGTGGTTTCCCGCTTCGGATAACGCCCGGTTTGGTGCACTGGCGATTTTTTACGGCTCTGCAATGGTCGCGGTGGCGTCGGTATCGATCGCCCTTCCCGTCGGGATTGCCGCATCGGTGTGCCTGAGCGATATACTGTCGTTCCGTGCACGCCAGGTCGTCAAACCTGTTATAGAAATTCTTGCCGCCATCCCATCGGTGGCCTATGGATTCTTTGCGCTCGTCGTGCTGGCCCCCCTCATGCAGGATATGGGAGGGACTTTTCTTGCCGTTGGTTCTGTTCTGTTCCTCGCCCCGTTTTTTTTCATAGTGTCCATGCTGCTTTCCGATCTCGCATCGGCTCGATTCAGCGGACGATTGCAAAAAGCAGCCAGGCGGGGCATTGTCTTCGGCGGTGGCGGATTCTGTCTTTGGATCCTCTATTCAATTTACTCCAGACTTGCTGCGTTGCAGATATCGAGCGGAACGAACGCCCTGAATGTTTCGATTATTCTGGCCATCATGGCGTTGCCGACCATCGTCAGCGTGGCGGAGGACGCGCTCCAGGCCGCCGGTAGCGGGTTGCGGGAGGGGAGCTACGCCATGGGGGCAACGCGGGCAGAGACAATGCTGAAGGTTATAATCCCGGCCGCAAGCAGTGGCATTTGCGCGGCCGTCATACTCGGATTCATGCGTGCAATCGGCGAAACAATGGTGGTTTGGATGGCGTCGGGCAATGCGGCACAGATACCCACGCCCTGGTATAATCTGCTGGAACCCATCCGGACTCTCACTGCGACCATAGCCGGCGACATGGGCGAGGCCGATCACATAACCGGCGCCGACCGCTATCATGTGCTCTTCGCCATGGCGCTGTGTCTGCTCGTTATCTCCTTTGTGCTGAATCTGCTCAGCGAGTGGGCGGTAAAGCGCAGCCGCAGGAAGATGAGAGGTGAATGAACCGCTTGTTTTGAATATGGAGCCCGGTCAATCAGCTATGCAAACCAAAAACAAAACCGATAACAAAAACATACTCTTTCTCTGCACCGGCAACTCCTGCCGCAGCCAGATGGCGGAAGGGTGGGCGAAGGAACTGCTTCCTGAATCAATCGGGCCTTTTTCGGCGGGAACTTCGCCGGGACGCATCGATCCGCTTGCCGTCGAGGTTATGCAGGAGGCGGGAGTCGACATATCCGGAGGACGGGCAAAGCATCTGAATGAACTGGCGGATATAGATTTCAGCCTTGTAATAACGCTTTGCAGCGGCGCCAGGGATCGCTGTCCTTTATTTCCAGAACCGGTGGTAACGATACACCACGGTTTCGACGATCCGCCGGGTTTTGCCGCGGGCGCCGAATCCGAAGAAGCCCTGAGGGACACATACAGGCGGGTGAGGGATGAAATCCGCGATTTTGTGAGAAAGCTGCCTGAAATATTGGAAGAGAGGGGGATATAATGGAGATACCAACCCGAAAAGTTTTGAACCGATCTTTCACTGCCACCGGTCTGGCTTCCGTTGCCCTGCTGGCGGCTGCTTTGCTTTTTTTTCTTGTGCCGATAGCATGGCGGGGTTCCAAAGCTTTTCTATTCCGCGGCACCGTGGGATTCCGCGTGATGCAGCTGGAGTATTTCGAACGCGGTGACCGGGAAAAGGTCAAGGAAGACATGCAGAAGGCGTTGAATGCCAGGCAGCCTGTTTACGATAAGCTCGATGCATTCGAAGAAGAACTCGCGGGGATGAGCGTGGTTGACAGAATGCAGTATCGCGATGCTCTGTCGGAAGTCAAGGACGGGGTCAGGGAGCTTTTCGGCCCGGCTCCCGGCGATCCCCGCCCGTCGCTGCCGCGTCGCAGATACGGGCAGACCCGGATGGACCGGGCCGAGGTCTCACTGCATCACCTGCTCTATATCAAAACATACGACTACAGCGATCCCACCAGAATGGGGGAAGTCGTGTATGAACCGCGCCGTCAGGAGTTCGAGGGAACGGCGCTTGAGGACATGTTCGGGTATATTGAGGACAACTTCAAGGAGATGATGCAGCCGCGCACGGAGCTGTACTGGCAGTTTCTGGTCGATCGGCCCATTGATGCAAACATTTTCGGAGGAATCTGGCCGGCGATTCTGGGCACCTTTTACTTAACCATCGGCGCAGTCATTTTTGCCGTCCCCATGGGTGTACTTTCCGCAATATACCTTGTGGAATACTCCGGCGATAACTGGCTGGTCAGCATCCTGAGAACGTTCGTCAGCACGCTTGCCGGCGTGCCGAGCATTGTGTTCGGTCTGTTCGGTCTGGCGTTCTTTATCAATACCGTTGGAGTTTCGGAGTCGAAAAGTGTGCTGGCGGGCGCGCTGACTCTGGGCCTGCTGATACTGCCCATGGTGATACGCGCTTCGGAGGAGGCGATCCGGGCCGTGCCGAAGGAGTATAAGGAAGCGGCTATGGGGCTGGGCGCCGGGAAATGGCGCACGGTCCTGACCGTCATCCTGCCCTCGGCCCTGCCGGGCATCATAACAGGTATCATCATTTCCATGGGCCGTGCGGCCGGGGAGACGGCGCCGATCATTTTTACCGCAGCCGTGAGCGTGGGCCGGGCGCTCAAGCCCTCACAGGTTTTTAACAACCCCACCCCCGCATTGCCGTGGAATGTCTACAACCTCGCCACCGAGCATGAGATGGTGGACGAAATACGGCACGTGCAGTTTGGTATGGTGCTGACGCTCATCGGGCTCGTTCTGTTTCTTAATATAACTGCAATCCTACTCCGTGCCAGGATATCAAAAAAACTCAGGGGGTGAACCGATGGTTGATTTTGCCGTCAAAGACGATGTATTTCAAGATAAGATCGCTGAATCTGTTGATAATAACGGGATGGACGAAGATTGCCACGTTTGCTCCGACGGGCTGTCGATATATTATGGCGATAATCAGGCCGTGGCGGAAGCACGTTTTGGCATGCCGCGCGGTAAAGTGACGGCCATCATCGGCCCGAGCGGCTGCGGCAAAAGCACTTTTCTGCGGGCGATCAATCGCATGAACGATCTCATCCCCTGTTGCCGCACTGAAGGTTTTCTGTTGCTGGACGGAGAAGATGTCTACGGGCCGCGGATCGATGTGGTCGCCCTTAGGAAGCAGGTTGGAATGGTTTTTCAGAAACCGAATCCGTTCCCGAAATCCATTTTTGACAACGTGGCTTACGGTCCGCGCATCCATGGCGTGCGGCGGAAAAACAGGCTGATGGACATCGTCGAGAAAAGCCTCGTGCGGGCGGCCCTCTGGGAGGAGGTCAAGGACAGGTTGAACATGAATGCGCTGGGGCTGTCCGGCGGGCAGCAGCAGCGCCTGTGCATCGCGCGTGCACTGGCTGTTAATCCGGAAATACTGCTGATGGACGAGCCGACGTCGGCGCTGGATCCAAAATCGACGACGAGGATCGAAGACCTGATTGAAGAGCTGAAAGGCGACTACACGATCGTTATCGTCACGCACAACATGCAGCAGGCCGCGCGGGTTTCGGACTACACCGCTTTTTTGTATGAAGGAAAACTGATAGAATTTGATGTTACGAGAAAACTCTTTACCAAGCCCCGCGAAGAGAGAACGGAAAACTACATAACCGGGCGGTTCGGATAAATGCGGAGGGTAAAATGTCTTTACATCTCACACGTGAAATCGAAAATCTGAAAGGTCTGCTCCTGCGTCTCGGCACGCTTGCGGAAGAGAACACCACACGTGCGGTCAGAGCGCTTGAAACGCATGATAAGAAACTCGCCGCATCGGCCATTGAGGCCGATCTGGACATCGACAAGATGGAAGTCGAGGTGGAGGAGGAGTGTCTCAAAATTCTGGCACTTCATCAGCCCGTTGCGGTCGATCTGCGCTTCATTGTGGCCGTCTTGAAAATTACCAACGATCTGGAGCGGATCGGCGACCTGGCCGTCAATGTCGCGGAGCGGGCCGAGTTCCTCGCCAACGAAAACAGTATCTCCATGCCCATGGATTTTTCTCAAATGACCGAACTTGCCCAAACCATGTTGCGCGACGCCCTGGATTCGCTGGTTAATCTTGATATGGAACTGGCGGGCAAGGTGGGAGGGGCCGACGACGATGTCGATGAGATGAACAGAGAAATGTATGAGCAGGTCAAAGAAGGCATACGGAAGGCGCCGGAGCAAATGGAACAGCTCATACACCTGTTGTGTGCTTCCCGCCATATAGAGCGCATAGCCGATCACGCCACGAATATTGCGGAAGACGTGCTTTATATGGGGGAGGGCGAAATTATGCGCCACCGGCGCGAACGCTACGACGGAAGCAAATAATGCGTTATGCCCCGGCTTCCGGATTCACTTTTATGGGAATAACGGCTCACTGTTTCGCAGGAATTGTTGTTTTTCTGTTCACGTTGGCCTATAATCAGAAATATTTGCAACGGCTGAAAATTTGCTGAAGCCTGATATGCCTAAAGAAAACATTCTTGTTGTCGAAGATGATGAAGACATCCTTGAACTGCTCAGGTACAACCTGAACAGGGAAGGATATAAGGTCAACTGTGTTGCTACGGGCGAAGAGGCGATAAAGGCGGCCGTGGAGGAGGCGCCTGAGCTGATACTGCTCGACATCATGCTTCCCGGCGCCGACGGTTACGAGGTCTGCCGGAGACTGAAAAGCCGTCCGGAAACGGGCCGCATACCCATTATCATGCTGACCGCAAAAGGCGAGGACATCGATATTGTTACGGGGCTTGAACTCGGCGCGGACGATTATATCCCGAAGCCTTTCAGCCCGAAGGTGCTTATCGCACGGATACGGACGGTCCTGCGACGAAAAACTGCTGAACCGGTGGATGAGAGCGATGTGATCAAAAGGGGTGGTATCGTCATCCATCCGGGACGGCACGAGGTCAGAATCGGGTCGGAAAAAGTTGAACTGACCTCGACGGAGTTCAAGATTCTCCACTCTCTGGCCTCGCGTCCGGGCTGGGTTTTCACCCGCTACCAGATCGTCGATGCCGTTCACGGCCGGGATTATCCCGTACTGGAACGGTCGATCGACGTTCAGATCGCCTCGCTGCGAAAAAAACTCGGAAAGCCGGGCCGCTGCATAAAGACGGTCCGCGGAGTCGGGTACAAGTTCAGTGAACAGGATGAATGAAACTTTTTGATTTTGAGGCTCTGAGGTAAGACCATGAACAATGATGTAATCACCTTGTTTGATAATTTTACGAGCAGTGTCGAAAATTGCCTTGCACACGCTCTGGAAGCCATTGCAGAGTATATTGATGCCGGAGATAATGATTCCGTAAAGAATTTGTTTGAACTGACACATGAAGAGGAAAGCCTGGCAGATAAATACCGGCGCGATATTATTGATCGGCTCATAAAGGGGGCGTTTATGCGCGATAAGCAAAAGGAGCTGATGATGCTTGTGGAAGACATTGATAATGTTGCCGATGGAGCCGAAGAGCTTTTGGACAGCATTATATTTATTGGTTCCGACCTCCCCTTCCTGCAAAAAACGGATATCAATAAAATGGCGGAAGTTTTGACCGTGCAATTTTCAACCCTGAAGGAGGCCGTGCGGTTGCTTTTCAAATCCAGGTTTCAGGCTGTTCAGAAAGCGGCCGCTCTGCAGAAATTCGAAGCCGATCTGGATATTATTGAAGAAGAAGTGATACGCAGGGCGAACAGGGAAAGCAAGAATCTCGCTCTTAAGTTGCTCTGTTATAAGACGGTTAAGGGCATTGCTGACCTTGGAGACATAATGGAAAATGCCGGCGATGATATTGCGGTTATTGCGTCCATGAAGAGGGGCTGATTCCGGATGGCGGGCGAAGACAAATACAGTAAGGACCACAGCGTATTATGTATTATACTGGGTGGGGGGCGGGGCGCTCGGCTTTACCCGCTTACCAAAAACCGCGCCAAGCCCGCCGTGCCGCTCCTGGGGCAATACCGGCTGATAGATATCCCGATATCAAATTGTTTGAACAGTGGTTTTGAGGATATTTACGTCCTCACGCAGTTTAACAGCGAATCTCTGCTGCGCCATATTGGCGATACGTATAAATTTGATATTTTCAGCGAAGGCCGGGTTCAGGTGCTGCCCGCACAGCAAACACTTCAGGATGCCAGCTGGTATCAGGGTACAGCCGATGCAGTCCGCCAGAATTTGTCGTTTATCACCAGTCGCGAGCCTGAATATACGATCATTCTGAGTGGGGACCAGCTCTACCGTATGGATTTCGATCGGCTTATACGCGCACACCGGGCGAGCAGATCCGACATCACGCTCTGCTGTAAACCTGTTTTTCCCGCGCAGTGCACAAATTTTGGCATAATGAAACGCGACAAAAGTGGGCGCTTACTGGATTTCGTTGAAAAACCGCACCCCGATTGCCTCACCGATTCTTTCCTGGACAGCAGAGCCGGAAAAAGTCGTGGATTAAACCATCGAGATATCTATCTTGGTTCGATCGGGATATACGTTTTCAATACGGATGTACTGGTGCAGGCTCTCAACAGAATGAACGGCTCACATGATTTCGGCAGCGAAATATTCCCCTATTGTGCCAGAACATATGATATCAACACTTATCTGTTTGAGGACTACTGGCAGGACATAGGTACGATCAGTAATTTTTACCGGGCACACATCGCATTTGTCGAGGAAAGCGAAGGGTTTAAATTGTATGAAAAAAATGCGCCGATATATACCCATCCGCGCTTTCTGCCTCTGCCGGTAATAAAAAACTGTTCAATACATAATTCGATAATCGGCAGCGGCTCGAACATACGGGGCTGGGACATATCAAATTCCGTTATCGGTCTACGTACACAGGTCGGTGAAAACGTGAGAATAAAACATTCCGTTATTATGGGCGCCGATTTTACTCAGAAATCTCATGCGGCGGAAAATAACAACCGCCTGGCGTCTTCCCCGCCGGGTATAGGAAGCGATTGCACTGTGGAAGGCTGTATCATCGATAAGAACGTATGTCTGGGTGAAGGAGTGAAAATAAGATACAGACCGGAAAGGTCGGATGAAGACAATGAACTCTACTCCGTGCGCGATGGTATTGTTGTTATCCCCAAAAACACCGTGGTTGAGGATGGAACGGTGATTTAAGGCATAATGTTGTTGCGCCGCCATTTTGTGCCGTCGCCCCTGTGGCCCCGGCTGACCCAAGCAAGACCGGGGCGGGAAAGGGGTATGGTTCCAGGGAGCGCATCGTCCCAGCCGGACGGTCGCCTTTGGTGAGGTGATCCGCGCGCTATGGACCACCGGCAAGCCTGTTATCCATTGGATGCCTGGCACTATGAGAGAGAAGAAACTTTTGTGGAAGCTGTTGCCGCCCCTGCTGCTGATAGTTTTTGCCGCACTGACCGTTGTTATGGCCAACGCGGCCCGGGCGATGCGACGATTCCACCTCGATCAGAAAGAGCAGAAGCTGATTCGGATTGCCCAATTGATGGAATCCGATGTTCGGGTTTCAATAGAGGGCTATGACCGGCAACGACTGGAGGACGTCAGCGGGAGAATAGGCGCTAATTTCCAGGTGCGGGTCACTGTCGTGATGCATGATGGTACGGTCTTGAGCGATACCCATGAGGATCCCTCGGAGATGGGCAACTACAGCCAGCGGCCGGAAATCATCGGAGCTAAAACCGGTCGGGCCGGAAGGTCGGAACGATACAGCCGTACGCTCGAAACCGAGATGCTTTACGTGGCCAACCCCGTGCACTCCGGACAAGATGAAGGAGGCGACAATGCCGGTTCGCTTTTGGGATACACGCGAATTGCAGTGCCCCTCTCGCCGATCAACGAAGCGCTGCGAAATATGTACCGCAGGCTTATACTTGGTGCCTTTGTTGCCGCATTGTTCACTGCTTCGATCTGTTATTTAATAACCCGGGGAATCACCAAACCGCTTTATATGCTGAAGGCAGGTGCACAGAAGTTTGCAACCGGAGGACTCGGCCATGAGATACAATATACGGGTATAAGCGAAATGAATGAAGTGGCGGCGGCCATGAACGGTATGGCCGATGATCTCAACGAACGAATTCGCACTGTGCGCAATCAAAAAAACGAAATCGACGCGATCCTCTCCAGCATGGACGAAGGGGTGATCGCGGTCGATGAGGATGGGGAAGTCATCAGCATCAATCAATCTGCAATTACAATGCTGGATATCAACCCCACGGCCATCTCAAAACGCCCCCTGGAGGAAATCATACGCAATTCTGAACTGAGTCAAATCACTGAGTCCTCCCTCAGCAAGAAAGAGCCTGCCAAAGGCGAAATAGTCGTCGGGAGGGGGAAAAATTCAGAGAGGTATTTACGGGTGAGTTCTGCACCACTAAAGGATTCCCGGGGCGCATGCCTGGGTGCAGTGATTGTACTTAGCGATCAGACACAAATAAAGCGGCTCGAAAGGATAAGGAGTGATTTTGTGGCCAATGTTTCGCATGAACTACGTACGCCGATCACCTCAATAAAGGGATTTATTGAAACTCTCCAGCAGGAGGACGAAGGGCTCTCTGAAGATAAGCGCAGGTTCCTCGACATCATCGCATCCCAGACAAACCGCCTGTCGGCAATTATAAGTGATCTGCTTTCCCTGGCGTCCATAGAAAAAGATGCCGGCAGCGATGGGGTCGAATTGCAGAAGCGCCCACTCTGTGGTGTGCTGGAAAATGTGCTGGAATTTTGCCATCATAGGGCCGAGGCCAGGAACATTACACTCGAAGTGGACTGCAAACCGAACCTGAAAGCGATGATTAATCCAGATCTTTTGGAACAGGCGGTGATAAATTTGGTCGATAACGCTATCAAATACAGCAGGCCGGGGGATGCCGTGCGTATTGAGGCAATAAGAAAGAATCAGGAAGTGGTGATCAGAGTCATCGACAACGGGTGCGGGATCGGAAGCGAGCACCTTGATCGCGTATTCGAGCGATTTTACCGTGTCGATAAGGCAAGAAGTCACAAATTGGGCGGCACGGGCCTCGGGCTCGCAATAGTGAAACATATTTCCATGGCCCACCGGGGTTATACGGAACTGGAAAGCACACCCGGCAAAGGAAGCATTTTTTCAATACATTTGCCTGCCTCTTAACGGGCTATATCGCGATTCCGCGTGGGCGCGCCGGTTTGTTTCGCAAGAATTCCGGTTTTTTCCTGGCCGGCCCTCGATAAATCATTTAAAAGGAAAAGGCATACTACATGAACATGAAACTGAAAAACAGACAAACGGTGCTCTTCACTGGTGATTCCATAACAGACTGTGGGCGTGCCCATCCCGTCGGGATCCGGGCAGGTCTGGGAGAAGGGTATGTCGCTTTAGTTGACAGCTTGCTCGCGACCTTTTATCCAGAACGACTCATCAGGATTCTGAATACGGGAATCAGCGGCAACCGGGTCGTCGATCTGGAATCACGGTGGCGTAAGGATGTTCTTGATCTGAAGCCGGACTGGTTATCGGTGATGATCGGTATCAACGATGTTTGGCGTCAGTTTGACAGCGCCCTTGATCCCAATCAGGTCACGGTCGAGAGGTACGAGGAAATGTACCGCAAACTTCTGGCGCAAGCACGCCCGGAGATCAAGGGCCTTGTCTTGATGACTCCCTATTTTATCGAGATCAATCGGGACGACCCCATGCGCGCAAAAATGGACGAATACAGCGACGTGGTCAGACGCTTGTCAACCGAGTTCGACGCTGTATTTGTCGATACCCAATGTGCGTTTGACGAATTCCTGCGACACCGCCCGACGCAGTCGCTGTGCGGTGACCGCGTACACCCAAACAGGACCGGACATATGATCATCGCGCGCGCCTTTTTGTCTGCGGTCGGATTTAACTGGAACCGGGCCAGCAAAAAGACCGAGGTGACGCGGTAAACCACGCTCCTCCCCCCGAGCCGTTATGCAAAGAGGTGAATAATGAACCTGCCCGACAAGCTCTTAGAAGCGATTTCCAATACCGAATATCGCGTGAAAGGGGCATTTCAAGTGCCCAAAACCACCTTATGTCCATGATGACAACGATTTGTCGAGGGCAGCCCGCGGCCTCCGGCCGACTGCCCGGCCAATACGCGCAAAAAACTCCCGCGGTGCAAATTTCTCGTCCTGTCTGCCTGCAATTTGGCGCGCTTGACCGGAGCGGGAGAGACACGTATAACGACATAATGGCGGCAGTGTTTTTCCCGCTGCAACAACAATACAATCTCCGCATCGCCCCGCGAGTGCCACGAGTGTCCAGGGGAGCCATCCCTTCGGGAATCGCCGATGTCGCGTGGTTCTCTGCAACCTTAAGCGCTCGGCAGACTCTGATTCGCGCGCTGCCAACACAACGCTGGAACTTATTGATGCATACCGTCTGCGAACGGGAGCGACCCATTATGCGCCGTGCGCCCGGTCCGGCCGCCGGGCAGGAGGTCGAATGATACTCAGACGAAATGCCGGACAAACGCTGACCCCCATCGAGCTGTTCCACGGCGACATCTTCGAGTTTTCCCGGACCGATGGGGACTGTTGGATGCTGGAACTGCTCGACACCGGGGCCGCGATCATGCACACCACTTTGGAAACGCCCGGTGTGGAGGTACCCGACAGCGGTGATACGACCACCTACCGTTTTTGGGCGGAGGTGCGCGTCAACGGCCGGGTGTATACACTCGAGCGGCAGGTGGGCACGCAGCGGAGCTTCTACGAACCGTGGTGTATTGACGGCGTGAACATCTGGCTTGACGCGGTGGATGCGATTTTCCAGTTCATGCATGAAACGCACGGCCCCTGCCGCCTCATGCGCAACTGTTCGCACCAGTACCCCGAATACAAACATGCCCGGTTGGTGTTTCATGAAGCCAATCGTCGCATCTGTCCGGACACGCTCCACCCGTGGTGTCCGCTGCCCGAAGGATGCCTGCGGATTGAAGATTGCTATCGCGGGGAAGATTGCTGGCTGGGGGCGTATGACGGGGCGTCGGCCCACGGCGGACTGGACATCAACCATCCCACGGGCACGCCGCTGTACGTTCCGCTGGATCTGGACAACCAGTGCCTTATCCGGAGCACCGCCGACGGTTACAACAATAATTCCTGGCGTGGCTTTCGACGTTGGCCCGATGGGTCGGAGTGGGTTCTGGGAACGGCTCACATGACGAAGATCCTGGTTCGCGATTATCAACCGCTGGCCGGGGGGACGCATTATGCCGAGGGGGCGGGCGTGTGGATCGGCGCGGCGGCGCACACCCATTTCACCTTCATGGTCAGCGAGTTGGGGGAGCGCTACCTGCTGGACCCCTGGATTTTGTTCCGGCAGATGTATCAGGACCAGGCGGCCAACATCACGGCCGGATGCGACGTTTGACAGCGGGGGCCGATTCCTTCGGGATTTGCCCGAAGTTTTTGTTTTTTGATACAATCAGACACGCTCCGCGCGGTGTTCCGTGCGTTGCTGCACAAGCCGGAACGGACCGGGGCGCACCATCCGCGAACGGGGCCCGCTGCATTGATGCGCCGTCGCTCAACACGGTCGTTCGGCAGGAGAGAGTATGCGATTCATCCACATAGGTGTCGGGGGGTTCGGTCGAGTATGGGGCCAGGTGCTCAAGGACTGTGAGCATAGCGATGTGGTTGGGCTCGTCGACGTCAACGACGAAGCGCTCCAGGCCGCATGCGAGGCCGGAGGTTGCAGCGCCGCTCAGTGCTTCCACTCCCTTCAAGACGCGTTGAAGGCCGTGCAAGCGGACGCTGTGGTTGTTTCCACTCCGCCTGCCTTCCACAGGCGTGACGCGACGGCTGCCATGGAAGCCGGATTGGATGTCATCAGCGAGAAGCCCATGGCCGACGGCATGGCCGCGTGCAAGGCCATAGCGCGTACGGTCCTGGAGACCGGAAGGACTTATGTTGTTTCACAAAACTACCGCTATTCCGCTCCCATGCGGACCCTGGCCAACGTGATCCGATCCGGCCGGCTCGGCGCGATCGGTCAGGCGGAGGTTGCGTTCTTCAAGGGTGTGGATTTCGGTGGTGGATTCCGGCATGAGATGCCGTTTCCACTGATCATCGACATGGGTATCCACCACTTTGATCTGATCCGTTTTGTATGTCAGCTCGACGCGCTTTACGTGTCCGGCACATCCTGGAATCCTCCCTGGTCGAACTATGCAGGTGACTGCTCCGGCACGGCGCTCTTTGAGATGAGCAACGGTGCACGGGTGCTCTACAACGGCAGCTGGTGTGCAAAGGGGGATTTCTGCGACTGGAACGGCAACTGGCACATTGAATGCGAAAAGGGAACCGTGACCTACCGCAACGGCGAGATCAAAGTGTACCACGTGCCGGGCCTTTACAAGGTTGAAGGTGAAAGAATTGAACAGCCTGCACCACCCCGGCGAACGGCACAGGCATACATTCTTGACGAGTTCGTGCGGTGTGCGCAGTCAACTGCACGGCCGGCCACGGGAGCGACCGACAACATTCGCAGCATCGCCATGGTGTTTGCCGCCGTCGAGAGCATGCAGAGTGGCCGCAAAGTCAAGGTCCTGGATGAGTCGCTCCGGGCCATTCTTGAATGCACCGCAACAAGTTGATCCGAACAAGCCGTTGCACGCGAGAGCTTACCGCCGCGCGTGGACGGCATCGTTCGATCCCGAGGAAAACATGACCCGACGCCAACGACTCATGGCCACATTACGCGGCGAACAGGTTGATCGGCCGCCGGTCTCGTTCTATGAGCTGAACGGTTTGGACGAGAATCCCGGCGATAACGATCCCTTCAACATCTACTCGCATCCTTCGTGGCGGCCCCTCATTGATCTTGCACGCGAGAAGACGGATCGGATTGTTATGCGGGGAGTCCCCTGCCAATCCGCGTCACCCGACCCCATTGAGGCCGTATCTGTCACCGATTCGGTTGTGCGCCATGGAAGCCGGTTCGTAACACGGCGCGTGCGGGCCGGCAAACGCGTCTTGACGAGCCGCACCCGCCACGATCCTGATGTCAACACGGTTTGGACCGAGGAGCACCTTCTCAAGGATGCCGGCGACCTGCGCGCTTTCCTGGACATTCCACCTCCCGATCCGAACGGGACCGTGGATACCCGTGGGGTACTCCGGACCGAGGCGACGTTGGGCGGTACGGGCATCGCTATGATCGATACACCCGACCCCCTCTGTCTTGCCGCGTCTCTGTTCGGTATGGCGGACTACACCGTCATCGCGATGACGGAACGGGCGCTGTTTCACCGGCTGCTCGAACGCTTCGCATCGACCCTGCTGCCAAAGACGCAAGCCGTGGCGGAAGCGTTACCGGGGCGGCTCTGGCGTATCTATGGCCCGGAATATGCCGCACCTCCCTACCTGCCCCCCGCCCTGTTCCGGGAATACGTTGGCCGCTATGTCACGCCGATGATCGCCGCGATCCATGCGGGCGGCGGCTATGCCCGCATCCATTCCCATGGCAACCTGAAAGTCATTCTTGACGATATCGCGGCCATGGGAGCCGACGGACTCGACCCGGTCGAGCCTCCTCCGCAGGGCGACGTGGAGTTGAGTTATGTGCGCCGCCATTATGGGGCCGGCATGGTGCTGTTTGGCAACCTCGAAGCCAGCGATATTGAGAACCTTCCAACCGCGCTGTTTGCAGAGAAGGTCAAGCGGGCCCTGGCGGAAGGGACGTCCGGAAGCGGTCGGGGATTTGTTCTGATGCCCTCGGCATGTCCTCTGGGAAGGCAACTTTCCCCGCTGGCTATGCAGAACTACGAGAAGATCATTGAAATCGTTGAGGAACAATGAGAGACCAGACACAATTATGAACAACGCAACAACGATCGAATCGGTTTATGCTACCTGCCCGGAAAGGATATCCGGGCTGTTCCGGCAGTTGGATCTTGAACGGGAAGGGCTGAAAGCGGTAAAACAGGCGGTCGACAGGGACGATCATATCGCCGCCTGCCGGGCGTTGCTGGCGTATTACCGCAGGGGTCGGTCGGGGCAATGGTTGCGCTGGAGCGAATTGCCGGCGCCCGGTGAGGCGCGCAACGAGCGGGCCGAAGCCATCCTGGACAATACCTTCACGTTCTATTCGCAGACCGACCGCGTGCCGCTCAGGCCGGGTGGAGGGCTGGACTGGAATCATCGCGGCCCATCGGACGACCGGGAATGGAACCTGGCGCTGAACCGTCATCACCACGTGCGGCATCTGCTTGATGCCTACCGTCAAACCGGTCGCCGGGCCTACGCCGTGCGCATCGATGAACATGTCCGGGATTGGATTCTGTTCAGCCGGCCCTATCCCGGACGCCGAAACGCCGGCGAATTATGGAGGGGGCTTGAGATCAGCGCCCGGGTCAAAGCATGGGCGTCGGTATTCTATGCGCTGCAACAGGACGATACCCTGACTCCCGCCACCCGCCTGCTGATGCTTTCGAGCTTGCCGGAGCATGCCCATCACCTGCGCCATTTTCACGGCGGCAAAAATTGGGTGACCATGGAGCTGTCCGCGCTTGGAATGATTGCCGCGGCCTGGCCGGAATTCAGGGAATCGGTCAGCTGGATGGAGTATGCCTCCTCGCAACTCACGCGCGAAATACGCAATCAAGTCTACCCTGACGGGGTACAGGACGAACTGACGAGCCATTACCATGGGGTCGCATTGAGGAATTTTGAGATGTTTGCCGGGATCTGCCGGGGCGCCGGTATCCCCATCTGTGACGATTACGCTGCGGACCTGCAGGAAATGTGGCACTATCTCGCTGTTTCGATGCGACCGGACGGGTATGGCCTGCTGAACAGCGATTCCGACCTCGACTTCAACCGTGACCGCGTGCTGGAGGCCGGAAGAACCTACGCCCGCCCCGATTGGATCCATATCGCCAGCCATGGAGCGCAGGGAACGGAACCCGAATACGGCCTGTCGACCCTGTTCCCATGGGCCGGCCAATGCATCATCCGCAGCGGATGGGATGCCGAAGCTCTTTGGGCTTTCTTTGACATCGGCCCATGGGGTACGTCCCACCAGCACAACGACAAGTTGCATCTTTCCCTTTCCGGCCACGGCCGCGATCTGCTTGTCGATTCCGGGCGGTTCGTTTATTCGGGCAGCCATCTGCGTTTTCGGGACTACGGGCGCCATTCGCGTGCGCATAACGTCGTCCTGGTCGACGGCAGCGGGCAGAAACCCGGGGCGCGTCGTGCCGCACGGCCCATCGGCGACCATGATCGTCCTATCTCGCCCGCACCGATGATCGTGCGCGGAGTTTGCCCTCATTTTGAAACCGACGGGCATGCCGTGCATACCCGCGCTGTGGTCCGTCCCGACAGGCATCTCATCGTTGTCGCTGACCGTATTGAGACCGACCGGGCACGCAGGCTGGAAACGCTCTGGCACTGGCATCCGCGCTGCACGGTGAGGGTCGAGGACGAAACGATCGTTTCGATCGATGCAAACGCCGGCAACCTGCGGATCGTGCCGCTTGCTGCATTCAATTGGGATGTGAATCTGGTGCAGGGACAGGAAATGCCGCACCTGCAGGGCTGGTATAGTCCGCGATACAACGTTTGGGAACCCAATCCCACGGCGGTGTTGACCGCCGACGTCGCGGGGACGACGGCGTTCGTCTGGCTCCTTGCAACCGCGCGCGGTGACGTTGGAAGGGTCGCCGGTGAGGTTCTCGAAAACAACGACAATCACATCCGTGTTCAGGTAGGCAGGTCCGGCAAGCAAACCCGGAATGTCATGATCCCATGGCGTGAAGAATAACTCTTCTCGATCCGGCGCCGGACAGTGCAAATAGCCCGCACCATCGGCCGGCGTGGAGGCGCCGGCATGCCCGGCACAGCCGGAACGCTCGGTTCAAAAGACAGTGGAGAATGAGGCATGACGAATAAACAACACCCCAATATTGTCGTACTCTATGCTGACGACCTGGGGTTTGGAGATGTTGGATGCTATGGCGCAGCCGATATCCCCACGCCCAATATTGACCGCCTGGCGTCCGGCGGGCTGCGGTTCCATCAGGGCTACGCCACAGCGGCAACCTGCACCCCTTCCCGTTACAGCCTGCTGACGGGCTCGTATCCGTGGCGGAACCCCCGTGCTGCGATTCTGGCGGGCGACGCTCCCATCGTCATTGACCCTGCAACACCCACACTCCCCGGAATGCTCCGCAATGCCGGGTACAGGACGGGCGTTGTCGGCAAATGGCATCTGGGCCTTGGAAAGAACGATCTCGACTGGAATCGGGCGATCAGCGTCACCCCCAACAACGTTGGCTTTGACTACTCCTTTATCATGGCGGCTACCAACGACCGGGTGCCGTGTGTCTACGTGGAAGACGGCCGTGTGGTCGGTCTTGATCCGGATGACCCGATCGAGGTGACATACGACCGGGATCAAGCATTTCCCGGCCAGCCCACCGGACGGCACAATCCGGAACTCCTCAAGATGAAGTACAGCCACGGACACGATGCCACCATCGTCAACGGCGTCAGCCGTATCGGCCACATGCGTGGCGGCAAATCCGCTTTGTGGAACGACGAGTCGATGGCGCAAGTCTTTGCGAAAAAGGCCGTTGACTTCATGGCGCAAAACGGCGACAGGCCGTTCTTCCTCTACTACGCTTTCCACCAACCGCATGTGCCCCGCCTGCCGGGACAACGCTTCAAGGGCGCCACATCCCTTGGCCCGCGAGGCGATGTGATTGTGGAGATGGACTGGTGTGTCGGCGAAGTCCTCGACGCACTGGAAAGGCTGGGCATTGCCGGGAACACCATCGTCATTTTTTCCAGCGATAACGGTCCGGTGCTGGATGATGGTTACGAGGATCGGGCCGAAGAGCTGAACGGCTCCCATGAACCTGCCGGCCCCTTGCGCGGCGGCAAGTACAGCCTTTTCGACGGCGGCACGCGCGTTCCTTTCGTCCTCAGCTGGCCGGGCCACGTTGATCCGGGCGAATCGAACGCGCTTGTCAGCCATGTCGATTTCCAGGCATCGTTCGCTGCCATGACAAACCAGGGACTGGAAGACCTGGAGGCGCCGGACAGCATGGATGTTCTTGATGCATTGCTTGGCAAAAGCAATTCGGGACGCGAAGAACTTGTCGTCGAAGGCATTCAGGCCAAAACCGTCCTGCGGAAACATGACTGGGTGTATATCCCCCCGTATGAGGGGCCGGCAATGGAGCCGAACAAGAAGATCGAAACGGGGAACTGTCCTCAGCCGCAACTCTATAACATCTCTTGCGATATCGGGCAGATCAGGAACGTTGCAGTGGAGTATGGGGACATTGTCCGGAGTATGGCGATCCGCCTCAACGAGATCATCGGAGGCAACCGCACGCGTCCAATGCAGGAGCCGGGCAAGGCGGATGCCGGCGATCCGCAATAGCCGCTCCTGCGCTGCTCCGCTGACGCCCCGGGAGTGCGGGAACTTATGTTTTTTGATACAATCGCAAGTGTGCGGCGTGTTCTGATGTGCGCCGCACGGATCTGTGCAAGTCCCGGATGTCGTATGCTTCGGGTAAAACTCGTGGATTGCGCAACAGGCTCAAAAAACCTTAAATGTTTACCCAAAAACAGGATCAATGGAAACAACCGGATGAACAGAAAGTTTCTGTCCCGCTTTTTTCGAAAAAGCGGGCGCCTTCGGCACAGCGCCCGGACGAACCGGTGCATGCCATTTGTGGACCGGACTTCGCGTTTTGTGCGCCGGACGCTCAACCTTCAATAATCAGGAGCCGGCAGATATGACAGAATATGTGATGAAAGAACGTGCGATGCAACTGGATGATTCGTGGGATGTGATCGTTGTCGGCGGCGGGCCGGCCGGCGCCACCGCGGCGGCATCCGCGGCACGGGAAGGGGCCAGAACACTGCTGATCGAGGCGACCGGCGCGCTTGGGGGGATGGGGACATCCGGGCTTGTTCCGGCGTGGTGCCCCTTCACGGACAAAGAGCGGATTATCTACGGCGGCATGGCGGAGAAGGTTCTGAAGTCGTGCATTGCCGGTATGCCGCATGTCGATGCCGAACATTTTGACTGGACACCCATCGACCCGGAACTGCTCAAGCGGATCTACGACGAACTGGTCACAGAACATGGCGCGACGGTGCTGTTCAATTCCTTCCTGGCTGCGGTCGAACGGGAGGGAGAGAAGGGCGTTGACGCCCTTGTGGTTGCGAACAAGTCCGGCCTCAGTGCCTACAGGGCGAACGTTTATGTGGATGCAACGGGCGATGCGGACCTCGCGGCATGGGCGGGTGCGGAGTTTGAGAAAGGGGACGAAAATGGAGACCTTCAGCCCGCCACGCACTGCTTCACACTGACCAACGCCGACATCTATGCCTATCAGCATTGCGGGGGCATCAAATACAGTCCGCATGGCAGTGCTATCGATGCGATCGTCGAATCCGGCAAGTACCCGGACATACCGGACCGGCACGCCTGCAACAACATCGTGGGGCCCGGTGCCATCGGATTCAATGCGGGTCATGTCTGGCCGGTTGACAACACGGAGCCCTTTTCCGTCAGCAGGGGGCTCGTGCAGGGCAGGAGGATCGCAAAGGCCTTCCGCGATGCCTGTGCGGAGTTCTTTCCCGAGGCCTTTGCCAACGCGCACCTGAGCCAGACTGCTCCACTGCTGGGCATCCGCGAGACCCGCCGCATCGCAGGCGACTACCGGCTGACAATCGACGATTTCACCGGGCTCCGCTCCTTCCCCGATGAAATCTGCCGGAACTGCTACTTCATTGATGTGCACCGTCAGCCGGATGAAATCGGAACGGAGAAGGGGGGCGCTTCCACGGCCATCCACCTGAAGAAGGGGCAGTCGCACGGCATTCCCTACCGTTGCCTGACGCCGCGGGGTTTGAGCAACGTGCTTGTGGCCGGACGATGCATTTCGACCGACCGGGCCGTGCAGGGGAGCACGCGCGTGATGCCGGTCTGCCTCTGCATGGGCGAGGCCGCGGGGCTCGCAGCATCCATGGCCGCTACCATGCGCGTCCCGGATGTCCGGGCGGTCAACACGGCCCGGCTCCGTGCGAGCCTCCGGGACTATGGCGCTTATCTGCCGGAAACGGAGGGCGCCCAACCAGGAGCCGGGGGCGACGGGGAATAGCCCGCGGGATTTGTGCAGACGCCAAACACCGCCTGGAATCGCCAAAGAACATTGTGATCCGGGGGGGTCTGGCCTAAAAGGTTGCAACAGGTTTGTAGTGAGCCCCTGCTATGTATGTGATTTGTCAAGTCCAGTCGAAATCCAAGAGCTGTGATAGGTGCCAAGTGTCGCGCAGCCTGCTATTCGGTCTTGTGCGCATTATCCGCACAGACC
>PUMZ01000315.1 GCA_003551565.1 Candidatus Brocadiaceae bacterium
AACAACCGTGTCAGGGAAGCGGTCAGCGCTCTTGAAAAGAAGGATTATCCGCGGTTCGGTGAGTTGATGACGGAATCTCATTACAGCTTGCGCGATGATTACGGGGTTGCGTGCGATGAGCTGAATATCATGGTCGGCCTTGCGCTGGAATGCGACGGAGTTTACGGCGCCAGAATGACCGGCGCGGGTTTCGGCGGCTGTACCGTGAACCTGGTCGATGCCGCCGGAAGCGATGATTTTGCACGCCTGCTCGCATGCCGCTACGAACGGGTTGTCGGGACAGCACCCGAGATATTCCAGTTCAAGGCGGCTGATGGCGCAGAATTGCGACGGATCGGCGAGTCGGCCGGTACGGATCAGCACGAATGGTGAATGACGGGTCCGTCTGGTCCTGATATAATGAAAGTATAACCTGAGAAAAGGAGTGAAAGATGTCGAACCTGAACATGGTGGAAAATCTGGTCAAGGAACGCCCGGCATGGCCGCGGGACGATATTTCCCTGGTTTTGCTGGTGCTGGATGGTATCGGTGATATAAGGCATCCCGACTACGGGATGCAGACCCCCCTGGAAAAAGCAGAAACACCGGCGCTTGACGCGCTTGCGCGCCGAAGCGCCCTGGGCAGGATTATGCCGGTCGATTACGGGATCACCCCCGGCAGCGGCCCCGCCCATCTCGGTCTTTTCGGTTACGACCCGCGCGAGGTCGAAATCGGCCGCGGGGTTCTGGAAGCGCTTGGACTGGATATGGACCTTGAGTTCGGTGACCTGGCGGCACGGTGCAACTTCTGCACGATGGAGGGAGGAGTTATCACCGACCGGCGCGCAGGGAGACCCGCTACGGAGGAGAACGTAAAGCTCTGCAAACTGCTCCAGGACCGGATCGGCGGGATCGAAGATGTCGAAGTGATCATACAACCGGGTATGGGGCACCGTTTCGCTGTCATTTTTCGCGGGCCTGACCTGGTGGAGGGCGTCTGCGACACCGATCCGCACGAGAACGGCGAACCCCTGCACGAGGCGAAAGCACTGCGTTGCGAAGCCGAAAAGTCCGCCCGCATTGTCGGAGAATTCCAGAAGCGCGCTCTGGAGGTGCTGGAGGGCAAACCGCCCATGAACGCCATCCTGGTGCGCGGTGTGGCGGAGCGTCCCCGGATCAACTCGCTGCACGAACGGTTCAAGCTCAACACCGCCGCAATTGCAACCTATCCCATGTACCGGGGGCTGTCCAAACTGGTGGGTATGAACATCGTCGAAACCGGTGAGAGTATCGAGGACGAATTCAAGGCCTACCAGAAGACACGGGAACAATTCGATTACCACTTCATCCATGTGAAAGGAACCGATGAAGCCGGCGAAGACGGCGACTTCGATCACAAGGTGGATGTTATCCGGGAAGTCGATGCAAATCTTGACATGATACTGGATCGGGAACCGGACGTGCTTGCCATAACAGGCGACCATTCCACCCCCTGCTCGATGAAACTCCATAGCTGGCACCCCGTCCCCCTGCTGCTGCATTCCAACAGATGCGACGTTTCGGGTTGCGAACGGTTCACCGAACACGAATGTTCCGGGAACGGAACGCTCGGCACCTTTCATTCGATGCATCTTATATCACTTATGCTGGCCAACGCCGCTTTGCTGGATAAATATGGGGCCTGATCCCGGTCGTTCAGCGCTGGTGGGAAACAGTCTGAAGCTGTTTTCACCGGGAAGGATTATAAACTCTTATTTTAGGTGACTTACTCTATGCAATACAGAAAACTCGGAAATTCAGGCATTGAAGCGTCCGTGATTGGCCTCGGAGCATGGGCGATCGGGGGGTGGATGTGGGGCGGATCGGATGATAAAGATGCTATCAGAACAATACACGCCGGGCTTGATGCGGGTATCAACCTCATCGATACTGCGCCGATGTACGGATACGGGCACTCAGAAGAAGTTGTCGGCCGCGCGATCGCCGATCGCAGGGAGCGTGTCGTACTCGCCACAAAATGCGGCCTGATCTGGGATGAAGAACGGGGGGAATTGCGCTTCAGGGCGGATGAGAAGATCATTACCTCGCAAGGCCCCATCAAGGTCTATAAATGCCTGGCCCCAGACAAAATCAAATGGGAGGTTGAGCAAAGCCTCAGGCGACTCAAAACCGACCATATCGACGTTCTCCAGACCCACAGGCAGGAATCGACCACGCCGATTGCCGAGACTATGGGCGCACTCATGGAACTGAAGGAGGAGGGCAAAATTGGGGCGATCGGCTGTTCCAACGCCACGCCGCAACAGATGGAGGAATACATGGCATGGGGTGAGTTGAGCGTCGATCAGGAGCTTTATTCCATGCTGGACCGAAATGCGGAGGAGAGCAACCTGCCTTTCTGCCGGGAAAACAACATAGCATTTTTCGCCTATTCTCCGCTTGCCCAAGGCTTACTGACCGGAAAAGTCCAACCGGACAGGGAGTTTCCAGAGGGAGACCAACGCCATTACAAACCCCGTTTCAGTGTGGAAAACCGTAAACAGGTGCTCGATATGCTCGCCGAACTCCAGCCCGTTGCAGATGCGCACCAGATATCGCTTGCTCAACTGGCAATAGCCTGGACGAAGGCCCGGCCGGGTTGCAGCCATGCTCTGGTTGGTGCGCGCTCAGAAGAACAGGTGAGAGAGAACGCCGGGGCGGGTGAGGTGATGTTTTCCGACGACGAAATTGCCATGATGCAAGAGATTGTTGACCGGCATGGACACCGTATCGATTGAGCCGGTTCATTGCGTCGTCCTGCTGAAATATCCGGCCATTGGAGCATGTACCGACCTGAGGGCCCCGGGACAGAAAAATAATAATTGATAAAGCAGCGATATTGCGCCGTATCAATGCCCCGGAACAAAAGCCGGCTATGGATGCCGGGGCGATTCAGACATCGGTTGCCTCCACGACCCGGGGAATCACCAGTTCGTATTGGCCCGCCTGCAATGTATTTTCCAGATCTCCCAGCATCTTGTCGTCTGCATATGTTCCCACCACCGAGCCGCCGGATCCGCAGAATTTGCAGGACGCACCCGTTGAACGCGCATGATGAACCATCGCCATGTTGGCCGCGGTTATGGGGTATATCTCGGCACGCAAGTCAAAGTTTTTGTTAAGAATAGCGGAGAGCTTCTCCGTATCCCCTTCCACCAGAACAGTCTTTGCTTCATCGGCGAGGAAAGCTATGCGGTTCATCGTATCGATGACCTTACGGTCGCCCAGATCATAACGTTCACGCACGCGCAGGTGGGCATCGCTGCTTTCCTGACTGAGATCCTTCCTGTAAGCCACATAAAAGTTTGGCGGATTGAGGCCCACAAGCTTTTCGTATCTGCCCGCCCCGCTGCCTTTCATAATCTCTGCGTTGAAATCCATGTACACAAGTCCGTTATACGCCTGCACGACCCGGTCCTGAAGGCCGGCGGTAAGGCCCAGTTCGTCGGTTTCGGCGGAGAGTACTATATTGGGCAGGACATGCCTGGGAATGTCAACGCCGTAAAAATCCATCAACGCCTTCATTGCAGCCATGATAATGGCGCTTGAACCGCCCAGACCCACCTGCCGGGGGATCGTGGTGCGGTATCGCATTGTAAAATTCTTCTCGGGCAGTTTGATATCGATGTGCCGGCAGTATTCGGTAAACTTCTTCACGCTGGCTTTCATCAGGCGGATCCCGCCGTAATACCCGGTTTGCTCCACGTTCTCTACCAATTCATCGAGCCCACGGAATGTGCTCACATCCTGAGGGGCGGAGCGGAACTCTATTTCGGGACTTTGGTAAAGCGTAACTTCAGCGAAGAAATCCTCGAACGTAAAGGCTATAGTTTTGCCGTTATAGCCGTCCGATGGATTGCCCACGAGTCCGGCTCTGGCATAGACCTTTTTTTTGACGATCATTGTTGGTCAACCTGAAAAACGTTCTTTTTTGCCCTCCTTATGAACTCTTCCACCAACCTGTCCGACTTCCGCCCGGGCGCGTCCTCCACGCCGCCGGCGACATCCACGGCGTAGGGCCGGGCCGTCTGAACAGCCTCTTCGACATTATACGGCGTCAGCCCCCCGGCAAGTATTACGGGCCCGTAACGACGCGCTTCCGCCGCAATGGCCGGATCGATGCGCCGCCCCGTGCCGCCGAGCTTCCCCTCCACCCTTGCATCGAGCAAATATGAGCAACCATCGTATCGGGGCAGTTGCTCCAGGTCTTCGATACCGGAGACCCGGAATGCTTTTATGACCTGCGCATTGCGGATCCCGGCACAGAAGCCGGGGCTTTCATCACCGTGCAGCTGAACGCAATGCAAGCGGCATAAATCGGCGGTCCCGTCGATTATTTCCCGCTCCTCGTTCGCAAAAACACCCACCGAACAAAGAAAAGGGGGAAGATCCCGGCAGATATCCCTGGCGCGTCGGGGACTGATATAACGCGGCGTGCCCGGCACGAAGTTGAACCCCAGCGCATCGGCGCCGCAACGCGCCGCCCACAGGGCATCGCGCTGAGTGGTTATGCCGCATATTTTCACTTTCACCATAATTTTCCTCGGGGTTGCGTGGAGCTACAGCAACCGGACCGGCCGTGCCTCCTCCTGAGAAAATAATGTCTGTTTGTTTATTATACGGTGCGGATGATCACGTTTCAAAGCAGACGCTTCAAGGTATAACGGCGCCCGCCACAGAACGCGGCTTCTAAGGCGTGCCGGACGGAGGCATGTTCCTTGAACAATGCCACCTCAAATGTTAGAATAGCCTGCAAATGCCTTTCCCACCGCACTTTTGCCGGAAGCCTCGTATATCATCGTTTGGCCGTGAACCCAAGCCCGGCATCAATGTGTTTCTTTTGACATCCGCCCTCTTCACTCTGCTTTGCCGCAAGCCCGAGAGGGACATGCACAAACCATTACGATTATACAGGTTGTTGCCATGAATAAATGCCGTCCCGTCCTGCGCTCATCCGCTGCGACCAACGCTGTTTTGGCGCTGCTTTTCTTTTGCTTTGCTTCCTGTACAACTCCGGAGCCGAAGCCTCCGCGCACCGATCTTGAGGATCTTCCACGTCTGCGCGGCTTCAACCTGCAGGCCAAATACGCACTGGA
>PUMZ01000325.1 GCA_003551565.1 Candidatus Brocadiaceae bacterium
CGGGAATATCTCGTTGACGTCAAGGCCGAGGATGCGGCAGCAGGCGCGCACCCCGGCGGCGATCGTCCCCAGGATATCACCGTTCTCCAGCACTTCGACCGCGTTGCCAAAATAGGCGTGGTTGTGGTCGACATACGCGGGATCGCGCCAGTTCCGCGGATCGTAATCCGCGCCATCTTCGTATTTGATCAATTCAGTCCGGGACTCGTCGTGGCCATCCGGCCGGACCGTCAGCAAGCAATGATCGACGAAAGCGGCCTCCCCGTTCTTCCAATATGCCTCATACGCGTGGGTGTGTCCTCCGAAGAAAATGCGGCGCATGGCGAGGGATACGAAATGACCGTGATGGGCATTGTAGGTATCCTCACCTGCGTAGGTATTGACCTCATCCTCGCCTTTCTTCTCCGTGATCTGATGGCCAATATCCTGCCATTCAGACCAGGTGCGGCCGTTGTCGTCGGAATACCGCTCGAAATCCGCATTGCTCCAGTCGGACTCACGTTGCAAGCTGCGGTGCTCCACCCGTCGCAGACCTGTACCGTTGAAGTAGCGCTGCGTGCGATTCCCACTCGTTCGCTCGTCGGGCGCCGGGGCATACAACTCTCCGCGCACGCTGATTGCCGTCTTATTCATTTTGTTTACCCTTATTTTACCCTGATGTTAGCCTGTCGCATAAAAATACTCCGACCCGTAAGTCTTCATTGAACTACGTTGGTCACTGATTGGTCACTGATCTTATGATAGATGATAGTCAAATTTGACCTTTCAATAAAGTGTATATTTTAACAAATGTACTACCCCCCCCCGCAAATGAACGCACAGAAAATCTTTTTCTGTGGATTATTTCCTCCGTGTTCTCAACTTCTTTATTCACTTGTTGTATTAAAATGCCCCCCATATACATCAGCGTCAGCAAATTCAAGGCGAATATGATCCCTCCGGACGGACAATATTTGTTAGATTTTCTCCGGCTTGCGGACCTAACCGGCGGCCTGCTTATAAAAAACGACCGTCGGCCGGACGTGTTTCGCCGTTTCATTGATACAGCCTGCATTTCTTAACCAAAACCCAAATATTCAAAAGGCGCTTTCAAGCCACGAAAACGCCTCATCCTGCATTTTAACGCTGAACTCATGCGGTACGTCCCAGAGTTTTGTTTCCAGCAGCTCACCTGCGCCCTGAGAATCCCATACCCTGTGCATTTTATCGTAGGCCGCCTGAACATCTTCGGGGGCGAAAAGACGATCCTGCAGCCCGTTGTAAAAAAGCATGGGCTTCGGGCAGGCTATAGATGCCACATCAGGAAAATCAAGATGAGGGGCCAGTCCCGGATGTACCATGGTGAAGGCCGACTGTCCTCTGGTCTGATTGACGCCTTCCTGCATCTGACCTTTAATGGTAGCCATCCAGCATATGGATGCGCCTGCTGATATATTTTCTGACAAAGCGGCAAGCTGCCACGTTCGATAGCCTCCTACCGAATGCCCAATCGCCGCCGTTCGGTTACGATCTACGCCCGGCAGGTTCGCCAGGAATTCGGCGGCCTTCATATCTTCGTGTGCTATAACTCCTGCAAACGACATCCCCATATGCATAAGATTGGCGGCGAGCGCCTGCTGCTGTTCGTAACCGCCTCCGCCCCGATCTGACCAGTTCAGCATATCCACGGCCAGGCATACATATCCCCGCCCGGCAAGTTCGTCACCTAAAAATCGCCCTCCATAGCTGTTCTCTGACCACTGACGGGCGGAGGAAGCTTTTTCGGGAGGGACACCAAAGGGCCTTACCACTTTCTCCTTGCCGATATCGAAGCGCGCCCCGTGATCGTGCAACAGCAGGACACCCGGAAACGGGCCTTTTCCTTTGGGAACGAGGACATAAGAAAGCACACGGCTGTCGCCTGTAAGGGAAAAGGCGACCTTGCGGGACACATAAGAGCCACGGTCTTCTTCGGCAATCACAATGGGGTTAAAAACGGCGGGCGGCGGTGCCTGAAGAAGCCTGGTCTTCACAAACTCGCGGGCCGAACGCCGCCAGTCGGAGAAATTTTCGGCGCGGCAGGAAAGCCGGGAAAGCGGCCACCTGAGCTTTTTCAAAGCCCGGGGAGCGAAAACCGGCAACTCGTCTTTCACTCCCCGGGTCTGGTACTCGCCGGGCTCCGGCAGCCGGTCCAAAATCCGCGCCAGAGGCGAACCCGGCTCCGGCGAATCCAGCAGGCTCGAGGCAGTTCTGTTACGGAGGTAAAAATAAAGAATCTCGTGAACATACACCATTCCGTCTGGACTCACGCTACCCAGGGAAATGTCTCCTTCGTCGTAATCATGTTCATAATCCCTGTCTTCAGGACACGAATAAAGCTCCTGAAGCGCCTCTCCCTCAGGCAGCCGACCGGTCGAGCGTTCCCACCCCGACACGCCGGTAATTACCGTCCCCGAACGCTGCAATCCATGAACAAGGGCTTTTAACGTCATCTCCACGGCATTCAGATGTTTTTCGCAAGTCCCCAGAACTCGATCCGCCTGCGCTATCTGCCATGCATGTTCAATTCTTCCCAGGCTCAGACCGCTCGAAAGCGGGTGAGGGTAACGCCACCCACCCGACGGGTCCTGTACATCGACAAGAAAATCAGCCACTGCTTCCACCGTCTTTCGAAGTTCTGGCTCTTTGGGGCATTCCTTCAGCAACAAAGGCAGGCCGGCCAGCGCATAGCCCAGGATATAGGGTTTTGCATACCCGAAACCTTCACTATCGGCATCGACATCAATGAAAGGCAGCTCCGGAGACTTCGGCTTTCCGCTCTGATCGAACAGACCGTCGGGCCACAAAACTTCCTTAAGTTCACGAAACAGACGCAGGGCCTGTTCAAGGTAATTCCGGTCACCGGTGTATCTATATAACATGACAAAATCGCGTACAATACCAATATTGCGTGTCTCCCCGCTGTTTGCATGCACCAACTGTGACGCTGCGTCCGTCTGTGCGTTGAGCGCACGCAACATAACGGGATCGCCGGTCTCTTCCCAGGCAAGGAAGAATGAATCAAACCCCTTGGTGCAGAAATCCACCGCACGGTTCGAGCGCCACTCAAAATCTCCCGGATCGGATTGAGGAGGATGGTGATCCAGAGCCGGCCCGTAATTATAGCGTGTGCCGCCCGTATAGCGGTCCCCCCACCAGATGGTCAGGTCGGAAAAATTCTCACACCACAACAGAGCGGCTTCAGTCAACCGCCGATCGCCTGTAAGCCAGCCTTCCAAAAAAATCGGGGGGCAGTGATTAAGCCTGTTCATGGGATAATCTCCGACTTTTCCCGTCTTTTCGTCAAAAGAGATAATATTACCGAAATCATGCCCCCTCGCGGCACATTTCAGTATAAGCTCACGGTTTTGCGCAAGCACCGAAGCCAGTTCCGGCCGTGTGGACATCCGTTCGTTGCCCGTGTCATAAAGTTCGTCCCAGAGGTGCTGTTCAACCTCCACCTCGTGCCGTTCTCTGAGAGCCGGTGAAAGCCGGCCGGCGCCTTCCGGCGCAATAACCGTCTCAAAGCGCAGCCAGGCACTCTGCTGCCAGGGCACCAAATCGCTTTCTTCGCTGCGCAGGTAACGATAACTGCAGCGACCGTTTGAATTGCGATTAACGGTCACTTTGCCGGCGAGTCTATGCGGTGCAACAGGATGGTAGGCCGTAAAAGCCGGTTTTTCAAACGTATAAAAACAGGGGGCGCCATTATCAAAATTATGCGTCGCGGAGCCGTCTGATGCTGGGTTTTCCTCGCCGGGCGCTAGCCGTCCCATGCTCCTCCTCAGATCAAGCTCCCACCCCAGCTCCGGGGCGTAATCATTACCCGGCAGGTTTCTCTGCACGTGCGCGACAAGCACCACCCTGCCGAGTATGTCTGCACGCAACTCGATAATGCGCGGGTAGAAGACATCCCCGGTTTTTACATACTCCCAGTGGTAGTATTCGTTAGATTCGACCACCGTCCGCTCCGGTTCTTTTTCTGAACACACCGGTTCGGGAGCGATCAATCCGGCGGAGACAACAGGCCCGCCCTCCCATTCAAGACTTATACCGTTTTTACCCGAGTTCCACACCAGAGGAAAGTGCGGATGCTGAACCGGTTTTCGTCCCTCGGGTCTCGAAAAAACCTCATAGACAACGGGCTCAGTTTCCGAAAAATCCGCAGTCCATGTAGCCATGACCCGGCGCGCCGAACCCGAAGAGCATCCAGAGTGTCTTGTAAGAACCCTTGCACCCACCCTGTGCTCCATGCCGTCCGGATCCCGCGCTGCGAGTACATAACCGTCCTGCATGAACCCGCGCGGAAGCGGCAGCGACATCCGAACAAGCCTTTTTCCGGCGGAGTCGGGCTTCACAGTTACTTCAATTTTTTCCGGTTTTATCATAATTTATCTCCTTTTTTCTAACATTTCCGTTTTTCATGATCAGCGATCCTGATGCGGTCATTGTCCACGAAACGAATAGAGATGTCCGTCACGCAGGTAGAACACCAGCTTTATACATTTTCCGGCAAGCGATCACCTTCTCTTTGCCCCAGACGAAGAAGGCGCCATGGTCGTGCGGGGCGATAATGGCCGGTCGGCGCTGCGGTTCGCCTTTGGGCAGCAGAAGGTAGGCCGGCACGCGGATATCCAGCGTGGTATTGAAATAGAGTTTCTCGCGGACGTACTCGCCGCAATCCACGCGCTCGACGACTTCGGGTCCGGGGTCGCACCGGGGAGGGTCATATCGCAGGAGTTCCATGACCTTGGCCCGCCCCTGGGTCTTCCAGGACGCCACATCCTTGAACTGCGGCTGCAGGAAGGACAACTCCTGGCGCGAGGCGTCGCGGCCACCGCGCGGACAAAAGGGGTACAGGCTGCCCATCCGGGTGCGCGGGGAGATCCCGTCATGGGTCTGCGCAATCATGGACTTGACTCCCCTTTCAATCCCTGAGTTCGACCTTTCATCGCCTCATCCAGCATCAGCAGGGCGTCCAGCCAGATCGCCCGTTCGCGCAGACGCCACCATTGCGGAGCGCGCACCGCTTCCAGGGCCGGGATCTCGCGATCCACCA
>PUMZ01000150.1 GCA_003551565.1 Candidatus Brocadiaceae bacterium
ATCCGAGGGTGCCGACATTCGATACCGAGATCATGAAGTGCTTGCTGGAGCAGATGATGCAGGAGGCGGGAGCGGAGTTCCGGTTCCGCACCCTGGCGGTGGATGCGATCGTTGAAGGGAACCGGATGCGCGGCGTGGTAACCGAAAGCAAGGCGGGACGCGAGGCCATTTTGGCCCGGGTGGTCATCGACTGCACGGGGGACGGAGACGTCGCTGCAGGAGCCGGGGTGCCGTATGAGATGGGACGTCCGGCCGACGGTTTCGTTCAGCCAATGACCCTCATGTGCGGACTCGACGGCCTCGGGAGAGAGATGCCGCCGGGAGGGGCGGAAATGTATGATCTGATGTCCGATGCCATAAAGCGGCACGGACTGGAGGTTGAGTTGCCGTTCGAGAAGTCCAACTACGTTCCCTGGATTCTCCTGAGTCCCCGGTCGGGAAACGGGGTCATGCAGGCCACCCATGTCTACAGGCTGAATCCGCTGGACCCGCGGGAACTCACCCGTGGTATTGTCGAAGCCCGGAGGCAGGCCGCCGAACTTGTTGAAGTGCTGCGCCACCTGCCCGGACTGGAAGGGGTCAGGCTGACACATACGGCGCCGGCTATGGGGGTGAGGGAGAGCAGGCGGATCAAGGGGCATTACCGGCTGGATCGCGAAGACCTGGCTGCGGGACGGCGGTTTGAGGATGCGGTGACGGCCTGCAGCTTCGGGGTTGACATCCATGAGCCGGCTCCCGGCTCCGGGATTCCCTCCGGCCACGAATCCCCTTTAAAACCTTATGAAATCCCCTACCGCTGCCTTTTGCCTTCGGAGGTGGAGGGGATGCTGGTCGCCGGCCGATGCATTTCCGGCAGCCATGAAGCACATGCCTCCTACAGGGTGACAGGCACCTGTATGGCCACCGGTCAGGCCGCCGGTCTTGCCGCAGCTTCCGCGGTGAAGTCCGGTGCCTCCCCGGCTTCTGTGGACGGGACTGCGTTGAGGAGGGAACTGGAGGACCGAGGTGCAGGTTTTATCGAACAATGAAGACGGGAAGCAACTCCTGTGGGGAATCCGGACTGCATATCACACTGAAATATGAAGCCCTTTAATTTGGGGGAGTGAAACGATGAAATGCCTGATCTACGTTGCTGCCGTTGTCTTTTTGGCCGGCACTGTTGCTCTTGCGGATGTTACCGCGCCGGCGGAGGAGGATCTGCCCCGTAAGGAACGCGTCAGCCAGGGGCACATCACCTGGCATTTTGATGATCCCGTTCCGGTCGGCCGCTTCGTCAACGGCGATTATTACGTTGTCGGGCCGGTGACGATCGTGAAAATGGATCCCGAGCCGAAGGATGGACGCAACCTTTCGACCCTCAACCTTGATCCGGGGGGCAGGGGGGACCGTGCCTTCGACGACCGCATGCGCGGTCATGATCCCGAAGCGGTGGCCCGGTTGCCGATCAGGATGGATCCCGGGGACATGCTCGTATCGAGCGTCAGTACCGATAAAAGCGAACACCGGTGCCTTTTCGACCGGGAAAACAACAAAAGCTGGACGCTCAGTTACTCCATTCTTACCTCCCTGGAGGAACCGGTCCCGCCGGATACCTTCCGTCCGGGATACTGCGACCGCTCAATGCGAATGTACCGTGCGCGCGACCTGCAGTGGGAGCGTCTGAACGACCTTAAACCGGTCGAAGACACCCCCGATATCGACCGTTGGGCGGGGTTTTTCCGGCAGCCATGGATCGACCTGATGGGTTTCTGCTGGGGAGGTGCGGCCGAATACCAGCCGCAGTATGCCAGGGAGACAGCCCGCGCCGAAGCGTTCGCCACGCTCCTTCTCAATCTCGATTTCCCGAAGGATCAGAAACGACCTCTGCTCACCAATTTCGTCCAGTACGGGATCGATCTTTGGTCGATCGTGCAACACCCCGCGGAATTTATCCGCTGGAGGGCCAACGGCGGACATGGCAGTGGCCGCAAATGGGCCATCGTCTTCGCCGGGATGATGCTCGGCGACGAAGAGATGGCCTCGCCAACCGAGACCCATCCCGACTTCATGTTCGGACAGGATATGCAGACCATGTACGACAGGGCCTGGACCGGTGCGGATGTGGTCTACGCCGGGCACCGGGGCGTGTGGAAGGGCGAACCGGCCGGCACAAATCCAGCCCATAAACCCTACGAACACCTCGACCCCGTGGATTGGCCGACGGGCAGTTTTCAGTATGAATGGATGGACGAACCCCGATCACAGTATACGGGAGAAGTCTATCGCCGGATGATCAACAGCCCGGTCTGGGTGGGCATGGCGCTGGCGGGGCGCATCATGCAGGCCGAGCAGTTCTACGCCCACGACGCTTTTTTTGATTACGTGGACCGGTGGATGACCGAGGACGACGCCTTTCGCAAAGAGATCGTAGAACAGATCGATGAGGAAAAGAGCCGGCATGATTTCAGAGATGACAGATTCCGTACGGGAAGGGTGAGCGATCCGTTCGTGGAACAGATGTGGGAAACTTACCGGGCCCCCCAGCTCGGACAGGAAAGCGATGGTGAACCCCTCGACAGGTCGCAATAGAACATTCCCTTGCAGGGACCGTGCGAGCGACTGCGCAAAAAAATGGAAAAACGTGCGGAGGGGACCGAAAATCGGCGCCGCACGGCTTTATCCGGCTGATAAGTTGAGATGCCGGAGAACATCTTAAATCTTAAGTCAAGGAGCGTTACCATGAAGATTGAACGTCTGTGCACAATGATGGTCGTGACGGCGGTGCTTTTCGCGTGGACCTTCATCACTGCATCCGCATCGGGCGGTGAAGTCCGGGTCTGGAACTACCATGTGCTCGAAAATGCCTTCCGCGAAACCGGGCGTGGCGAGCTCCGGGCCGTGCGCATCGAGGGCACGCGCGGCGGCACCTTCTCCGGCGCTGTCGCGGTGGAATCGGACGCACCGCTGACCGGCCTCCGGGCCGGGCTGGTCTCCGGTGTGGAGCCGAATCCCATGCCGGAGTGCTCGAGCGAGGAGGTGCAGGTGAGGTATGCGCTCCGCTGGACGGGCGGACGCGACCTCCCGCCCAACCTGGACATACTCCGCGAGGAACCTCCGGAGGAGATCGAAGTCCACGACGGCCGCGCGGTGGCCGGCGTCTGGGTCACGGTCACGGTCCCGGACGATATGGAGGAGGGAACCTACCGGGGCGAGCTTCGCATCGGAGCCGACGGGCTGGAGGAAAATGTTGTCGTGCCGGTGGAGCTGAACGTTGCCGGCTGGCGTATGCCAGCCACCGGGGAGTGGCGCACGTGGATCGAGATGATGCAGTCACCCGACACGCTTGCGCTGGAGTATGATTTGGAGCTGTGGTCCGATGAACATTTCGCGCTGATCGGCGAGAGCTTCCGCCGCATAAGGGAGGTGGGGAGCCGGGTGGTTTATCTGCATCTGATCCGTGAGACGAACCAGGGCAACAAGGAATCGATGCTCCGATGGGTGGAACGGGAGGATGGTTCGTATGAGCCGGACTATGCGGTGATCGAGCGCTACCTCGATGTGGCGCAGGAGAACCTGGGCGAGATCGACAAGGTGATACTCTACGCCTGGGATGCATACCTCGCCGGACATATAGACCGGCGCGGAGATCCGCTGGAAGAGCGACCGGAAGTGGATGAAGACGCCCCCCGCCATCAACGGGAAAACCAGCTGCGACGACAGAAGCAGTGGGATCTTTATCAGAAAGGGGTGACCGTAACGTTCCTGAATCCGGAGTCCGGCGAGACCGAACCCGGCCGCCTGCCCCACTACGAGGAAGAAGAGAGCCATGAAATCTGGAAGCCCGTTTACGATGAGCTGCGCGCCCGGATGCGCGAACGCGGGCTCGAGGACGCTCTGCACCTCGGCACGGCCACGGATCACCAGCCGTCCCGCGAACAGGCCGAGTTTTTGAAAGAGGTTTCCGGCGATCTTCCCTGGATCTCGCATGCCCATCCCTCACGGATCCGCAACGCTCCTCCGCCCAATACGGAGCTTCGGGGCGTGGCGAGCATCAATTACGCCGCCCATGCCTACCACCTTTCTTTCACCGTGAACCCGGCCATTGAACGCCAGTACGGCTGGCGCATTCCGGAGCTGCGTGCCTACCTGTGCCGTTTCGGCCAGATGAACGCCGATCCGCTTGTGGTGCGGCAGCTGCCAAAGATCAACATCACCGGCAGGCAGCGCGGTGTTGGGCGTATTGGCGGCGATTTCTGGAGCGCGATCCGCGACCGGCGCGGCCGGCGCAGCGGGATGGTTTTCGAACGCTACCCGCACAATCACTGGCGCGGGCTGAACATCAACAGCTACTTCCTTGCCCCCGGTCCGCACGGGCCTGTCGGCACGGTCCGGTTCGAAAACCTTCGAGAGGGTGTGCAGGAGTGCGAAGCGCGTATCTTCCTCGAGAGCGCCCTGCTGGACGAGGAGAAGCGTGAGCGGCTCGGGGAGGACATGGCCGGGCGCGCACAGCAGATTCTTGACGAGCGCCAGATAGCCCTCTGGATGGGGTCCTGGCCCGATGAGGAGGATCTGGAGAAACTGGGGGCCATCAGCGGCCGCAGCATGCACGAGGCCATCTGGGGCGGCCTTTCCGAGCACGATGAAGACCTCCCCGGTTTCTGGGACAGCGAGGCCCGCAGAAAACGCAGGGAAATGGGGCCCGAAGGCCGCGGCTGGTTCGCCGAATCGGACTGGCTTGACCGCAACGCACGGCTGTTCAAGCTCGCCGCCGAGGTGCAGCAGCGCCTGCAGTCAACAACCATGCAATAACGCAGCAAGTGCCCGATTCTTTTTCAAGACGAAACTTGAAAAACGGAGACGACGGATATTCTATCGAAAAGCGGGAGGTATCCGACCTTTATCGGGCGGAGGAAGGGCGTTCCCGGAAAAGTTCATTGACCGGAACATGCGTATCAATTATACTGCCATACCATGATCGGCGCCCGCCGGCTGCCCGCCTGGCGGCAGACAGGCAGGCGGGCGTTTCACTGAATAGTTAAGTTTGTGGTGAACCACATTATTTCAGAAGATTCTTCCACCGGACTCCGGTGGAAACGA
>PUMZ01000064.1 GCA_003551565.1 Candidatus Brocadiaceae bacterium
AAAGGTCAAATTTTAGTATCGTAATATCAGTGGCCAACGTGGTTCACTGAATATTTATCTACGTGCGGATTGGATTTTTAACAAGCTCTAACCAACGGAATGATTTTATGAGAAAGTTCATATCATCGACGTGGGATTGCAGGTGGGATTATATTAAATTTTTTTTCACGGTTACAACCCTCGTTTTGATTTTGGTGTCGAGTTCGGCGGCTTCGCACTCCCATCTGTATGATGTGCATTATCCCACCGGCTCTGGGAATTCGATGGCGGTGCGCGATGGTTATGTCTATTTACTCAACGCCTGGACCCGTGGTGATTCCATTCTGGTGTTTGATGCTACCAACCCGGACGATCCCCGCTTCGCGGCGGGTTTGCCGGGCCGGGGGTACGCGCGCAGCGGGGCTTTTCACGATAACGTGTTTTACATACCCGCTATCAACTGGGGTGTGATGACGGTGGATATCAGCGATCCGGCTGAGCCGCTGATGTTGCGCAATCTTTTTCTGAATTTCCCGCGCGGCGATGTCTCCGGACTGCACCTTACCGGCGGCCGCCTGTACGTCACCGGCCCCGGTGGGCTGCGGATATTTGATCTTAGTGAACCCGATGCGCCGATGCCGGTTGCATATTATCCCGACACGCCATACGCCAATCTGGTTGTTGCCGAGGGCGACCGCCTGATTTTTCGTCCGCGCGGCAGCGATGCGGTTCTGGCTGTGATCGACGAAGAACACCGGATTATCGAATACTCTCGCCGATCTCTTCCCGGTAACCTGCACATGATCGACAATACGCTGTATCAGTTTGCGGGTGGCGAGCTGATAGTTCACGATCTATCCGATATGCGCGAACCCTCCGTTGCCGCGCGCGTTGAGGATATCAGGGCTGGCGCAGGCATGAAGGGGCCGGATCGCATGCTGCTGCGCGGGTCGGAGGATACTCTGGAGCTTTATGATGTGTCAACTCCGCAGCAGCCTGAAAAAATACGCAAAGTTACATTCCCGGAGAACTTTACAGCGTCACGAATGACTGCATCAGAAGGAATGCTTTATGCCGTGGATGATGTGCGTGGCGCCCTTGGTATTTTCGATCTTTCAGGCGATGTGGCGCGTTTGCGCGGCGAAAGGTTTTTCATGTTTCAGAATTCGGGCAGTCTGATAGTCGGGGACGACAATTTTTTTCTTTACTACGCTTCCGGGCAATTTACGGTATTGACTTTGCTAAAGGAACATAACGGCACGGCTGATTTTTCCTCATACCACGCTGAAGGGCAGACACCTGCAATGGGGATACGGCGAGGCGCCGCCATAGAACGTCATGGAGATTTCCTTTTAACCGGCGACGGACTCCTCAACATATCTGATGCACAGAATCCTGAGGCCGTCCATCCGATGAGGGAAAGAGCCGAGTCGATTTCGATCCGCGATGACCTGGCCGCCCTGGCTTTGGATGATCGTATAGTGTTCAGGGATGTCTCGCGTCTGCCTGAATTTCCTTTATTGGGCGAATACCGGGTGGAGGGCGCTGACTTTCAGGATGTGCTGCTGCCGGAGGATGGGATGGCATACGTTGTTAACCGTAGTGACGGCGAAACGTTTATCGAAACTCTTGATATTGCTAATCCTGAATCTGTCCGTCTGCTTGGCCGTTGTGAAGTGCCGGATGCTGTGACTGCCGTGAAGCGTGATGATATTATTTACCTGCCCAGCACGGGAAATGCCGGGCTGACGCTGGTCGATGTGTCGACACCGGCAGAACCGCGTTTGGTGAAAACATTGGATGACTTTGTATCGGTCGGCGTGGATTCCCGGATCCACCTTGCTGGTGAGCGTATTTATTACGGTGACCTTATGCAGGGGATACGTGTCGTTGATATAAGCGACCCGACCGATCCTGTACTGATCGAAACTCTTGTCGGCTCGACCGATTACAGTGCGGTTTATACCGATATCCGAATACTTGGCGATAAATTGTATGGTTTGCGCTATTCTCACCTGGATGTGTGGGAAATCCCCGAACCATAACTGCATATTTCACGCTTTTTCAGTGGTGCATTTGTGGCAAATGTCAAACACCGCTCCGCATTTAGGAAAAAGCTTGGCAAAAACTTTTACTCTTTATACCTGAAGGTCATTTGAGAACACCATAATCTGTCGTTGCTCAACAGCTCAGCAACTTATCATCAGGACAAAAAAATGAAACATAAACTAATTGCTGCATTCATCGTGTCACTATGCTTCCTGCCCCTATCTGCCACGGCCGATGCGCCTGAATATGGCCAAGGACATGACGTCTATACCACTTCCGGTGCCGCCGAGCTGTCCGGCGAGACACTTTTTATTACCTGGCCCGCCGGCGCGGGGGCTTCCGAACGTTTTCTGGCAGCTGTTGATATTGGCGATGCCGAACACCCGAGATTGCTGGATAAACTGCCGCTCGACGGGTTTCCGCAGGATCTTGCTCTGGACGGGACACGGGCATATGTCGTAAACGGACGTGATTTGCTGGTAATCGACATCTCTGATCCGTCCTCGCTGCATATTCAAGACCGCCTGCGGATAGCAGAAGACCCGCTTTACGGTCCGCAGGGTATAGCATTGCATGAGGGTCATGCCTGGCTGGCCTGTCGGCTCGGTGGCGTTAAGTCCGTGAATATCTCCGATTCTGCCAATTACGCCGTGGCCGGCCGTATAGGTCTGCCGGCCTTTACTCGCGGGTTGGCGGTCGCCGGCGATTTTTTATACGCCGCGGGCGATACGCGCGGAGTGTTTACCATTAACATTGCCGATCCCGCTCAGCCGCGTCTGCTTGACCGCTTGCCGGCGCCGGCTGGAACCGTCGGACGAATCCATGTAAAAGATGGTCTGGCTTTGCTTGCGGCCGGCAACATTTTGATAGCCGCCCTGGGACTTGACAGCCCGGACTCTCCGCAATGGCTTGGACACACAAGCTGCAGGCATATCATGACGCCTTACTACGGCAGCTACGGGCATGACCTGACCCTGGTTGAAGCTGAGCGTCCGGAAACCGGTGACGCCACCGTTTTTGCGGTGGTGGCCGACGGAGAGGGCGGGCTGATCGTAACCGACATATCGCAACCCGAATCGCCCCGTTTTGTTGGTGGTATCGGCGGCATCGACTTGGACTATTGTGTTATAACCGCCCTGACATCCGCGAATTCTTTCGTATATGCCGTTGATGAACTCTACGGGCTGCGAATAGTTGATGTCAGCAGTCCCGATAATCCAGAACAGATTGGAGAAGGGCTGGAGCTGAGTTTTTGAATTAGAATTTCCCGTGATTTTGTATTCTTGAAGTATTTTGCAAATTTTCACTTTTTTTCTCAAGGAGCCTTTATGAATGAGCTGCGAAGCAGTGCCGTCAGTCTTTTTGCAGGTGGTTTAATTCTCATGTCAGTTTCATCAATTTTGCTGAGTTGCAGCGGCCGTGCTGCACCTGCACAGACGGGGGAAACAGATTCCGAGCGTTTCCTGGTGGAAAACGGGCAGCCGCAGGCTGCTGTTTATGTTCCGGAAGGGCTGATGGCTGACGATGTGTCATTGGACGGGGATGCGTCCTATGAGGAACGCAGGGACGAGCAGCAGCGCCGTCGCCTGCGTGAGTCGGTGCGGGATCTGCTTCACTATGTTGAGGAGATGTCGGGAGCGGAATTGCCGCTTCGCGAGGGTCCGCCCGATGATGAGGGGGAATTAATGCCGGTGTTTATCGGCGATCTGGCCCGGGATGTGTTTGGCCCGCCCGACGCTTCCGACGAATACGGACAGGGCTGGCGGCTGGTTGTTTCTGAAGAAGGTGTCGGTTTGCTGGGCGAGACCGACCTGGCGTCAAGTTATGCGATCTACGAGGTTTTGCACCGCTGGGGCTGCCGCTGGTACATGCCCGGCGAACTGGGGGCCGGCATTCCCGCGGCGCAAACGCTGTCGCTGGCGGATCAGGATGTTTCCGCCACCCCCTCCACACTGTATCGCACGATATGGTATGCTGATTCGGATTTCCTGCGCCGTAACCGTCAGGGTGGGCTGCAACTGCGCGCCAATCACGCCCTTGAGGGCTATATAACCAGCGAACAGCGCGAGGAAAACCCGGAGTGGCGCGCGGTTGTTGGCGGCGAACCGCACCCCAACCGTATCAAATGGTCACGCGAGGACGTCGCCCATGCCATAGCGGACAATATCATCGAGCGGCTTGACCGCCAGTACCAACCCTCCTTTTCACTCTCGCCCGGCGACGGCATGGGCTGGGACGAGGAAGAGGACCCGGCATATGACGCGGGCGACTGGGACGAGGCCGCCGGTGTGGTCTCGAAGACCGACCGGCTGATGTTGCTGTGCAACCGTGTGGCCGAACGGGTGGGCGAAAAATACCCGGACGTTCTTTTCGGTGTGATCGCCTATGTCGATTACACGCGCCCGCCGGTGCGCGAGCCTGTGCATCCGAATGTGATCCCGCAGATTGCCCCGATCACTTATAACCGGGCGCATCCGATGACGTGGGAAGATCATCCCAACGAGCAGCAATTGCTGGAACTGGTCGAAGGCTGGGCCGAGGTATCGGAACGGGTGTCGCACTACTGGTACGGCTATAACCTGTCGGAAACATGGTCGCCGAATCCATTTATCACCAAATGGGGCACCGATATCCCAATCCTGCTGGAAAACAACGGCGTCTTCTGGATGCCGGAGACGATGGAGAATTTCGAGACCACGATGATCGGCAAGTACATCGGTATGCGTCTGAGCTGGGATGCGGACCAGGATCCGGAGGAGATTGTGGCCGAATTGATGGATCGCTTTTACGGGGCGGCGGCCGAACCCATGAACGATTACTGGCACCATATCGACCGCGCCTGGGTGGAGATCGATGAGTTTGCCGGCTGTGCGCGGGGTCACCTGCGGCGTTTTCCACCGTCTGTCATGCAGAAGGCCCGTGAGCTGATGGACCGGGCGCTGGCGGCCTGCGAAACCGACACCGAGCGCGAACGGGTCACGATCCCCGATGAATCGCTGAAACTGTTCGAGCTTTTCATGACCATGAAAACC
>PUMZ01000003.1 GCA_003551565.1 Candidatus Brocadiaceae bacterium
GCAGCGAGATCGCCGCGCCGGGACGCCCGGGAATCACCATCTCGCCTCGAATCGCCGCCGGCATCAGAAAACGGCCGCCTTCCCACAAAATCTCTCCGTCCCTTCCCGAACGGGCCGTTATCGAACGCGGCTCGTCGCCGAGGGTGCGGCGCAGGTCCTGACTGCCGCCCTCAAGGAGAATGTCGTGTTCAGCGCTGTAGGCCAGGTACGTACCGAACACGCCGCTGTCCACGCTCCATTTCTCCTCGCCCGAAGCCACATCCAGCGCAATGATCCTGTGATCACCCGGATCCGGCCTCTCTCCGCGACGTTTGACTCGTTTCACCGCGTCCTCCGAGAGCCCGTCCACAACGAAAACCGTCCCGTTCGCGCCGACAATCGCGTTATGACGGAAACCCACGTCGGCCGTCTTCTCCCACTGGACCTCGCCGTCGAAACGGTCCAGGGCCGCGAGTCGGCCGCTGGAGGTCCCTCGGTGGTTCCGTAACCCCAGGTCGTCCAGCTTCTCGGCGCCCATAAGGTCGACCTCCGAGGTCACGACCAGATAGTCCCCGTGCACGCTGATATGTCCCCAGCACGGGTCGCTCGGTTCGCCCGGCAGGTCGAACTCCGCCAGGGTCTCGCCGCTGGCCGGATCGAGCCGGTACACGGTTCCCTGATAGCGAAGGTACACGCTGTCGGGCTGGGTTACAAAGGGGCTGCCGATATAGGTCATGCCGGGAATGTTGGACATGTAAACCTCACGCCCGCGTGCCCAGTGATGCTCATCTGCAAGATCCGTACCCGGATGCCCGATGCCGGGGAACTCCCGGCTCCAGAGCCGCCGTCCCGAATACACGCAACGCGCGCCAAGGGTCTCCACCCCCAGATAAAACTGTCGACCACCGGAAACCTGCGGACGGGGACCGCCGGAATGACGCGGGAGGATGTCGTGATTGTTCGGACCCCCATACCAAAGCACCCCCAGCGGCAGACGAACGCGTGAATCGCGCGATACCAGGCTGTTGGCGGCGTCATGATGCTGATGCGTCCATTCGCCGGCGCCGGTCAGCGGACCGCCGCGGCGAGCCAGCAGATGATTGCCGGCGTCTTCGACTTCCACCTGATCCACGGCCGCCGATTCGGCGGCGTCCGCCATTGCAGCGGGGTCTCCTGCGCCCAACCAGGCCATGCCGCCGTACGGGCGCAGCCGGTTCAGGATCGGCTCGAGCTGCGCGGCGTCGGCCATAATCCCCGCCGCCTCTGCGTCCTCGCTGACCACCAGGCTGAAGAGGTAGGGTTGCACCGTAAACGCGGCAGGGGCGGCCTCGATCACCGCCGCCCGGCGGCCATACATGCCGGCCTCAACCAGCTCATCGCGCAATGCGCGAACCGTATCGGCATCCTCTTCCACCACCAGCACGTGCAGGCCGCTGCGGAGCACCAGCTCGCGGAAGAGATCGCCGGAGCCCTTGCCGAGGACCAGCGCATAGCCCTCCCGCTCGTCAATGGCTTCCACCAGGCCCCGCTCGTAGAGATCGTCAAGGCCGTCCGTCCCGGCCGGAGTGTGCAAGAGACCCTGTTCGGCGAGCTCGTCAAGTAAGCCTTGGGCGACATCGCCCCACCCGGTATCGGTCGGCGAGAAGCCCGCCGGATCGTGCGCGTAGCGCGTCGTTTCGCGTTCCTCCGGGCCGAAGCAGTACAGCTTGCCGCATTCAGTTGTGACAAACAGGCGGTCCCGGGCCGCCAGCTGGTAGAACACCTCGCCGTCGATTTGGGCCGAGACCGCATCCATACGGCTTTGAATCATCGAGTTGCGTTGGAACCCCAGGCCGTCGGCGTGAACTGCGTAATCGCCCCCTCCTTTGCTGCCACGAAAACTGTAGCCTTTTGTTTCACCCGTCAGACGATCAATGTACAACGGACTCTGCCCACGGCCCGGCGCAACCACCAGCCGCTCCCCGCCGGCGGCGATATAACCCTGCGGAGAAAGCCCACCGTAGCCATACGCGCCCCCGTGCGGCAGTGCCACGTGGTCCGAGCCGGTCGTGTCGTTTACCCACTGAACCTCGCCGGTCTCTGCGTCCAGCGCGTAGATAAACACACCGTGCAGCGGAAAGACGCCCGCGGCGAAATATACCGTGCCGTCCATCGCCACCGGCCCGCCGCGCGCGGCCCAGAAATTTATGATGCGCTCGTTGCCCAGCAATCGGTGATCCGACGGACCCGCCCGGAATTTCCATTCCAGCTCGCCGGCCTCTGCATCCACGCAGTACAGATGGCCGTCATCAGACGTGAAATACACGCGCCCGCGATAGGCAACCGGCGCCAGCCGCACCGGGCCGTCGGCGTAGAACCGCCACAACTCGCGCCCGTCCTCAACATGATAGGCGGTCACGCTGTCGGTTACGTTCGAAGGCACGAAAATCCGTTCGCCCAAAACCACCGGAGTGTAGGAAACGTCGAAATCCAATTTGCCCAGGTCGTCCCACTGAAAACGCCAGGCCCGCTGTGGCTCGGGAAGCTCGCGTATCCAGTGCAAATTAAGCTCCTCTTCCAGCTCATGCGGGGTATCCGCGCTCCTGGCTGCGTCGTACCGCCACATCGGCCAGTCCGGAAAACCCAGACGAAAAGTGTGCCCAACCGGGGTGAGCTCCCGTTCATCGTCCACTTCTACATAGTATGACCTCGGATCGGCCTCGCTGATTTCAGAAAGCACAAGTCGATTTTCCGTGGCCCCTTCGATCAGTTTATCGTCACCGTACCATTGATAGGAAACTTCGCCCTCCGGATTGCGGAGCTCCACGGGGCCCAGCTCTACCGTGTCGCCGAGAGCGACAAGAACCCTTGTTGGAAGATCCTCAACAAAAGGTTTTTTTTGTAACCATAGCGCATCCCAATCGACTTCCACCCAGTCGCTGATTCCGACAATTTGACCATCCCTGTCTCCCGCCCAATCGCGTACGAGATCGCCGTCCCCTTCATTCATGGGCCAGTACCCCACAAGCCCCTCTTCGTCTCCGGTCAGAGCCTTACCCATGCGCGACCTTATCTCCTTTTCCGTCAAGTTTCTATTCCATATGCGCATCTCCATCAGTTTTCCCGGCCAGTGTCGGTCTACGTTACCAGGGGTCCCGCCAAAAGCAATATCCCCGCTCCATCGCCCCGGGCTACCTGTAAACTCCGGCCAGGTTTCAAACTTTTCACCGTCTACATAAAAACCGCGGTCTTCGCCGCCGAAGACTACCGCCACGTGATACCATTCATGAGGTTGAGGATGTCTTGTTATCCGCCTTTTGTCGATAAGCCATTCATTTCCGTCAGCTAAAGATACCCACCAGAACCCTTTCTGACTGATGCCTATATTGATGTCTTTATGAGAGGGGGTGATGGAGCCATCCGCCGATACTGCAAACTTCCGAAGGTCGTGAGCAAGAGCATCTCCCGTTTTAATTTCGCCGGGCCTGCACCAGAACTCGATCGCCCCGACCCCCTCCAGCAGATGCTGAAATCTTTCCCGCGAATTCGGGATAAGTAACGCACCCTCTTCACCATCAAAGGTCAGAGAAACATCGAATTCTCTGGTCAGAAGTTCACCCGCAAAAATCGAGACCACACCGACGCCGAGAACGAGAAATATAACAACACGCCTCGCTGTATTCCGAAGTTTGTTTTGTATGTTCATATTCTCCTCTCCACAGGCCATGCAGGGCCGTGTTTTCTTTGTGATTTCTGATTTTGGATTTACGTTTTATTGTCCCGTGAAACCCTCAGCTGGTTTGTCACGGCTTTGGCGCTCTCCTCACTCATCGCCCACATACAGCACCACCGTAGTGCGCGGTGGAAGGGTCAGGGGCCTGGAAAGGTCGAATTCCATGCCGGAAATCAAGTCCAGCGCCGTCCGGTCGCGGTACTGTTCGGGAATATCCATCTCATACACGCCCGCCTTGTAACTGTGCTTGCGGGTGGTGTTCATGCCAATCAGGAAATCATGGTATTTAAGCTGGTAGAAGCGTTCGCGGTGGTCCAGGTAGTGTACATCCAGCTTGCCTCCGCCGGGCGCCGGCGGCGCTTCCCACCTTCGCGGTTCGGCGGCCGTAAGCATGGCATCCACTGAACGGTCGATCCGCGGCGTGACATGCCGAAGCCTCGCCTTTCCGCCACGCCCCATTAGCATCATGTTGCACCAGATCATATCGTCTCCGTGACGGATCACGACCATGCCGTTCATCTCGTCCGCCCAGGCATAAGGCCCCCCTTCGAAATCCGGCTCCCACGGTAGCCGGTAATCCGTGGGCAGAAGCTCCTTGATGATTCGATAGTGCTTCAGGCGGGTAATGGCGTTATATTGCATCTTGCCGATTGACTCGTAGAGATGGCCGTGCTCCAGGAAAAGTTCGGCCAGCCGCAGCGACGTGGGATTCTGAAGAATGGCCGCTTCGTGAAAAGCGTCCAGACGCCCATACATTTTCGTACCAGGATGCACGCCGACCCGATGGGAATACGTGCCGCCCTCGCGGCGCAGGGTCGGATACCCCTCCGGCGTGTTCTCCGGAATGCGGAAATGATGCCGGGCCTTCGCCGTTTCGATGGCGCGTTGCTTGAGAAGCGGGTCCCCCACGCGGTCCACCAGAATGGCGAAATCCATGACGCGATCGCCGTAATTGCCGGTGAAACCGGGCTCGCGAGTCAGTCCTTTGTCCGTCACCACAAACCACGGATAGCCGATGGCTATACGTTGATCGTGCAAATAGTTCCTGAAGGGGGCGCCTCTACCGAACGGCATCATCCCCAGCAGTTCATAGGAGAACAAGGCCCGGGCCTCCACTTCCGGAAGCGCAGCGTCCGGCTGTAAAACTTGAAGCGCCAGGTTCAGATAATACAGACCGGTGTTTGTATAAGCGGTCTGATTGGTGAAAATGCGGCGGTCATTAATGCGCATTTCCCCTTTGAACATATTCGCATACGCCTCCCGCCTCGTCACCTTCGGGCTGTCCTCCTCAAGCTCGATTTCTTCCTCCAGCAGGCCCGCTTCTTCAAACCCATCATGCATCTTGTAGTACGGCCAGCC
>PUMZ01000100.1 GCA_003551565.1 Candidatus Brocadiaceae bacterium
AGGGCAGGAAAAACAGCGCGACGACGATCTCCATCGCCAGCCCGCCAATAGCCGCAACCGCCATCGGCTGCAGCATGTCCCCGCCCTCGGTCAGGTCCGCGGCAAGCGTGGTAAAACCGGCGACCGTCGTCAGAGTTGTCATCAGGCGCGGGCGAAGCCGCACCGCAGCGGCATCGACTACCGCTTCTACCGGCCCAAGCCCCTCCGCGCGACGCTGCTCGGCATAGGTCAGCACCAATACGCCGTCGTTAATCGTTGCCGCCAGAACGATAAGTATCCCGATGATGACCGTCGCCCCCATCGGGAGGCCGGTCAGATACAGGATAACCGCCATCCCCGCCAGCGAAAACGGCACACAGGAAAGCACCAGAAGCGGCATTTTTAGGCTGTTGAACTGCACGGCCAGCACGGTGAAGGCAAAAAAAATAGCAAACCCCATGATCGCCAGCAGTGCATGCGTGGTTTCGGCCAGCATCTGCGCCTGCCCCCCGTAGGAAAGCTCATACCCGGGGGGTAACTCGACTTTATCCATAGCGACCCGAAGTTCCGATAAACCCCCCCCCACGGTCCCTTCTGCAAGTTCGGATGTCACTGTGACCTGCTTGACCTGATTTTCGCGTGTTATTTCCACCGGCCCTTCCGTACGCTCAACAGACACCAGATCCAGAAGCGGAACGCTGCCCCCCCCCGGCCGAGCAACCCGCAGATTTTGAAGTTCATCGGGCGAGCTGACGCTCCGCTCCGGCATCATCAGCCTGATATCATAATATTGTGTTCCGTCCCTGAACTGCGCGGGCGCCGAGCCTTCCATCAGTGTCTGGACGGTATCTGCCAGATGGACGGCTGAAATCCCGCGATCGGCAGCACGCTCGCGGTCGATAACAATGCGGTATTCCGGCCGTCCGGCGTCCACATCGAGGCGCACATTGCTTAGCCCGGGCACTTCCTCCATTTCCCGGCGCACTTCACGCGCTATCTCTATCAGCGTGTCGGTTTCACGACCGCGCACCATCACATCCATCTGCCCCTCTCCGCGCTGCCGGAGCCCACTTATGCGCGCCTGCCGCACGGTGACCCGTCCGCCGGGAGCGTTAACTCTGCGCAGTTCCTGCCGGAGATCGCGGATAAAGTCTTCGGTGCTGATATCTCGATCCCCGCGCGGCACGAGCTGCACATCGACCGTACCCCGGTGCGACTCTTCCTGCAGGCGCATCCCCCGCTGGCGCCCGCCGGCTATGGAAAAATAAGTCTCGATATGTTCCTGTCTTGCCACCATCTTTTCTGCGCTCCTCACAACTTCTTCGGTCACATCCAATGACGTGCCGACGGGCAGATGGACCATAACCGTAAGACGTCCGTCGTCAACCGACGGGAGGAATTCGGAACCGAGCCGCGGCAACAACGATATCGCCAGGACAAGCATGATGCAGAACAGGGCTATCACCGCGTAGCGAAGCGCCATCAGACGGCCAAGCAGGCCGGCATAGATGCGTTTTAACTTCTCGAAAAAAGCGGAGAACCACGCTTTGGGGCCGCCCCTGTCCGTATCACCTGAATCCGGTGCATGGAGCAGTGCGCCGAACATCGGCGTCAGGGTTACCGCAACAGCCAGGCTGATGATCACTATGCCGACGATGATCATGACCAGTTCGCGGAACAGCATGCTGGCGGTGGCCGGAACGATCAGTATCGGCACGCACAACGCGATGAGCGAAACCGTGGCGGCTGTCAGCGCCGGGCCGACCTCACGGGTGGCCTCGAGCGCTACAGACAACCCGGCGCCATCCGGAGTGTCGCGCCGCAGGCGGGTTATATTTTCTATGACAACGATCGAATTATCCACAACAACGCCCATAGCTATGACCAGCCCGCCCAGTGAAAATACGTTCAGGGAGAACCCGGCCAGATGCATGAAGGCGAAGTTGAGGATAAGCGTGACGATAAGCGCGGCCAGCATAATGGCGACATGCACGAAGCTGCCGAGAAAAAGGTAAATCACCAGCACGACAAGGATGCCGGCGCCGATGGCCGCATCGCGCACCCCGCTGAGTTCGGACTGCACGTACACGGCCTGGTCTTCCATGATCTGCAACTCAATATCTTCCGGCAGCGCCTCTCGGAGCTGTGTGATACGCTCCCCGACATCCCCGGCGACCTGCACGGTATTGGCTTCGGCCTGCTTGTAAACGCTCAGCCGCACGCTGTCCCGGCCGTTCAGCCGTGCGGTGACGCGCTCCTGTTCGTGCCCGTCAACAACCTGTGCCACATCGCGAATCCTGACCTCTGAATGGCCCGTTTTGCGGAGGATCAATGCGCCTATCTCTTCGGGATCGGTAAATTCGGCATCCGTGCGGGCGACCAGCTCCCGGCGACCCTCATAAACCCGCCCTGCGAACTGATCCACGTTTTCATCCCTGAGCCGGGACAGAATATCGGAGACCGAGAGGTTGTGTTTGGAAAGGGACTCGTGGTCGATAACGACTCTGATCTCACGTTGCAGCCCGCCTTCGATCTCCGCTCCAGCGACGCCCCTGACGGCCAGGATTTCGTCCTGAAGGTAATCTTCCGCCCAGACCCTCAACTCGACCATATCCATATCTTCCGAGCCGATCGCCAGTCTCAAGACGGGCAACTGTGTGGGGTCGGCCTTGAAAATATTGGGCGGTTCGATATCCTCCGGCAGGCGTCTGATGCTGCGTTCAACCGCCGCCAGCACATCCTGGTAGCCGCTATCAAGGTCGGCGCCGTATTGGAGATTAATTTCAAGTGAATACAGCCCCTCCGTGCTGGTTGACGTGATATAATCGAGGTTGTCGATCGTAGCAACATTACGCTCGACAGGTTCTGCGATGTTGCGCTCGACCTGCTCGGCGGTGGCTCCGCGCCACTGGATGTTGACGCGCACCGACGGATACTGGAGATCGGGCAGGAAATCGACAGGCAGGCTGATATACCCGTAAATCCCCAGCACGATCATCGCTGCGGCGATTGCCAATGTTGCGACCCGCCTTTTTACTGCATATTCTGTTATTTTCACGGTATAATATTGCCAATAATTTTTATTGCCTAATTTTTTCCGCCACCTTCACCTCCGGCGCCGATCACACGCACCTCCTCACCGTCGCTTATTCCGTCTGCGCCGGCCGTAACCACTGTATCACCTTCCTGTACTCCGTCAAAGACCTGTATAAGATTATTCTGGCGAATCCCTTTTTCGATGATCCGTCGTCTTGCCCGCCCCTCTTCCACCACAAAAACGGCCATCTTATCGTCCCGGGTGCGAACAATCGCATCGGCGGGCAGCGTAAGGGCGTCGGGCGCCCTTTCCAGTTCCAGCCTGATTCTTGCAAACATTCCCGGGATAACCTCCTCTGCACTCCGGCTGAGTTCAAACTCGACTGTTCTCGTGCGGTGCTGTTGATCGAGATAGGGGTAAATGCGTTGTATCCGGGCATCGTATGTGTTTCCCGGGAGAGAATCGAACCGTATTTTTGCTTTCATTCCTCTTTCGACGGCTCCCGCCGATGACTCCGGCACCGCCGAACGGATGACCGCAGAATCCGGGTCCATCATCTCGATAAGCGCCTGGCCGGAACGGATGGAGTCGCCCCTGCGCACATGGATATTTGTAATCACACCGGCAAATGGTGCGTTGATAACCGATTCATCAAGGCGTGCCTGCGCGTGTTGAAGGTCGGCTTTTGCGCCCTCAAGCCGCGCTTTTTTGACGGCATATTCCTGCCTTGCTTTTTCATAAGCTTCCTCTCCGGTAACTTCCTTTTCATAAAGCCTCTTCTGGCGCAGGTAATTGCTGTGAAGAAGAATTGCCCCGGCATCAAGCTCACTTACCCTCGCCTCCGCTCGTTGCACATCGATACGATATAACTCCCGTTCAAGTCGTACGAGTTCGGCGCCGGATTCTTCGATGATATCGCCGGCGTTCCAGGGGCAGTATGCCACTATGCCATCGACCTGCGAAGCCAGGGTTATTTTTTCAAGAGCGACAGTCTCGCCGAGGAGTTCGAGCACACGGGAGACGGGCCGGCGTTGCACTTTTTCCGTTTCCACGGCGGACGCAGGTCTCTGCCGGCCGCTTTCCTCCTGTGAACCGGTAGAATCCCCAACGGAATATGCATTAAATACAATCGGCGCACATATAACTGTGAGTGCGGCAATAACTATAACGTTTATTTTAAAAATTTTATTCATTTTATCAACCTGTGAAACGGGTGTTCCCGTTTGTTGTTCGGAGTCTGCTCAGAAGAACAGAAAAACCCGATTGAGCTCCCAGGGTGCCTGCGAGCTCAATCTGCATATTCTGACTGCCGGATGTCAGAAGCGGCATCCTGCAAAAGATTGTCATATCTTGCGTAAGACGGTTCAATCCGAAACGCTACTGGTTACGGCCCTGCCCCGTTAAATTCCGCCCGGCTCCGTCGCCGCTCCCCGTACCGTCGCCCCCGCCCAATCCCGACCCGATGCCCTGGCCATCTCTGTCTCCGCCACCCTGTCCCCACCACATGGGAGTGCCGTCATCCTGACGGAATCTGTACTTCTCACCATCCATCTGCACCGTACAGACCGCCAGATCAATGAAATCAGCGCCACGTTGAGAGTAGACGTAGCCACTGACGGTTGCCGTCTTGCCTTCCTCAAGTCTTATCCCCGTTCGTTCTCTGTGGGTATGATCACCCAGGTGGAGCTCATAAGCGCTATCGCCGGTCTGAAGAAACCATTCACCTCTGTCGGGATAGATATTCCCCCTCAGGGTTTGAAACTCGCCCAGTTCGACAAAATCTCTTCCTTTGAGATCCTGCAGTTCCGTTGTGCCGCGGTTGTGCAGATAGGCAACAACCCCCAGGATAACGAGAGCGACCAATACAGGGGCCAAAACTTTCTTTGTTCGCGCTGTCATGCTGATCTCCTTTTTCATTGATGTTGATCTTTAACGTCCATTCCGACAGGATTCGCCTTGATTGCAGCGGGCGACATCTCATTGTCGTCCCCTCTGAGCGCCGGATCCCGATCCGGCCCCCGAGCCTCG
>PUMZ01000270.1 GCA_003551565.1 Candidatus Brocadiaceae bacterium
AATTGCAGCAACTACGGATAAACACTGATGAAAACCGATAAGAGCTTTTAGTGCGTTTTAAAGCTGATTCCGGAGGTGCAACAACTTTTAAGTCTCTCAGCCTTATCTGTGTTCATCTGTGGTTCTATTGATGTTTATAGCACTGACCCACGTGGTTCAGTGAATATATACATAATAAAATGGTTAGTCGCTGACATTCCCACACAGGCAAGGAATGTGTGTTCCGATACGCTGCTTTAGCTGGAGATATAGCGGATGTGCTGGGCTGTGCCGGTCAAACTGGTGGAAGTGGACGGCGAAAAAGGCGTCGTGGAGTTTTCCGGGACAAGGCGGGATGTCGGACTCCATTTCATCGCGGATCCCGCCGTGGGCGATTATGTCCTTCTGCATGCCGGTTTCGCCATACAGAAACTCGATCCGCAGGAGGCGGAGACGACACTCGGGCTGTGGAACGAAATGGAGGAGTTGAAGAGTGACGGGCTGTAGCCCTCCGGCGCCTCTCCGGATCGCATTGTACGAAGAAAAGGAAATTAACTTGTCGATTGCGGACCCTCGGCCCGGAGAGCTATTCGATGTCGATTGAGTATCTGGACAACTACCGTGAGCCCCGGTATGTGGACATGCTGGCCCGGCGCATCGCCTCGGTTTCAGAGGGTTTGGGCCGGCCGGTGCGCCTGATGGAGGTTTGCGGCGGCCATACGATGGCGATACACCGTTTCGGGATACCTTCCCTGATGCCCCCCGGCATCGAGCTCACCACCGGTCCCGGGTGCCCGGTATGCGTTACGCCGCCCGCTTACATCGACGCCGCACTGGAATGGGGCGAGACTTCCGGGGGCATCATCACGACTTTCGGAGACCTTTACCGGGTGCCCGGCTCGGCGGAAAGCCTGGAAGACGCCGCGGCCCGCGGGCTTGAGGTGCGGGTGGTCTATTCTCCGTTCGATGCGTTGCAAATTGCCCGGGCAACTCCGGACAGGGAGGTTGTGTTCCTGGCGATCGGCTTCGAGACCACGGCGCCGGCAGTTGCAGCGACCCTGGAGATGGCGCGCAGGGAAGGAGGAGCGGCCTCCCGCTTCCGCGTGATGTCGGCGCATAAGACCATGCCGCGGGCGCTGCAGGCGCTGGTTGCCGCGGAGGAGGTCGCAATCGACGGTCTCATCCTGCCGGGTCATGTCTCAACGATCATAGGATCCGGGCCGTACCGTTTCCTGGCCGAAGATCATGGCGTGCCATGCTGTATCACCGGATTTGAGCCGGTCGATATCCTGCAGGGCATCCTTTCGCTCCTGCAACAGTGCGTGCGCGGGACGCCCGTCGTGGAGAACCGGTACGGCAGGGCCGTTCGGGACAAAGGCAACCCAAAAGCTCTGGATATGATGCGCCGGTGCTTCGAAGTGGTCGACAGCCAATGGCGGGGCCTGGGATGCATCGGGGGAAGCGGACTGGATTTGCGGGAGGAGCTCGCGGATTTCAGGGCGCCCTGCCCGGACCCGCGGGAAGCGTCCGCCGCGATGGATCGGGGCTGCTCCTGCGGCGAAGTTCTCCGGGGTGTGCTCGCGCCGCCGCAATGTCCGCTTTTTGCCGGCGCTTGTACGCCCGAAACGCCTGCCGGCCCGTGCATGATCTCCTCCGAGGGAGCCTGCGCCGCGCACTACAGGTATCAGAGTGCTTGATCCGAACCACCGGGGAGCCGGAATACCGGATGAATACAATACAAATTCAAAACCTCAATCGCCCGCCGAGCGATATTGACCGGACCACGGAGGGGCTCGCACGAACATGGAACGCATAAAACTTGCTCACGGCAGCGGCGGAACGCTCACGCACGAATTGATTGCGGGCAAAATCCGCAATGTCTTCGACTCTCCGCTCCTGGAGGATCTGCCCGACAGCGCAAGCATTGCATTGCATGGCTGCCGCCTGGCATTCACCACCGACAGCTACGTGGTTGATCCGGTCTTTTTTCCGGGCGGGGATATCGGCAAACTTGCGGTCTTCGGCACGGTCAACGACCTGGCCGTTTCCGGCAGCGTGCCGCATTTCATATCCTGCGCCCTGATACTCGAAGCAGGCTTTGCGGAGAGCGATCTCGATAAGATATTGGATTCCATGGGCCGGGCGGCCCACCTCGCGGGCGTCGACGTGGTCACCGGCGACACCAAGGTCGTGCCGGCCGGCAAGGCGGACAAAATATTCATCAACACCGCCGGTCTGGGCATTTTCCCGAAAGGTGCACGCGGCCCCGAAGGCGCCCTCACCGCGGGGGACAGGGTGATTGTGACGGGCCCGACCGGCGATCACGGGGCGGCGGTTATGGCATGCCGGGAAGGGCTGAACCTCGAGAGCAACATTGAAAGCGACTGCGCACCGGTGACGGAAGCGGCGCGGACCATACTCGACGGCGCCCGGAGGGTGCCGTTTATGCGCGACATCACCCGCGGAGGGCTGGCCACGGTGCTGAACGAGGCCGTCAGGGGGCAGGAGGTCGGAATCGTGCTGGACGAGCAATGCATCCCCGTCCGGGACGAAGTGCGCTCCATTTCGGAGCTGCTCGGCATCGACCCCTGTTACCTCGCCTGTGAAGGCCGGGTGGCGGCGGTGGTGGACGGAGAGAGTGCGGAGAAAGTGGTGGACGGACTGCGCGGTTGCCAGGGCGCCGAAGACGCCGTTATAGCCGGCAAAGTTACGAACGATTACGTGGGAAAACTTGTGTCGAGGACCCCGTTCGGCACGCACCGGCTGCTGCAGATGCTGAGCGGAGAACAGTTGCCGAGGATATGTTGATATGATACGGCGCGCCTACCTTGATATAGAGACAACGGGACTGAGCAAACGCTGGTCGGAGGTGACGGTTGTCGGGGTGGGCATCGAGCGGGAAGAGGGACTGGAGCTCCATCAACTGGTGGGCGATGAACTCAACCACGGGGCGCTTCTGAGGACTCTGGCGGATGTGAACCGTCTCTATACCTATAACGGGCGGCGCTTCGACCTGCCGTTTATTAAATACAGGCTGGGCCTCGATATCGAAAAAACCTTAAAACATATCGACCTGATGTTTTTTTGCTGGCAACGGAACCTGAAAGGCGGTTTGAAAAATGTCGAACGCCTCCTGGGCATCGAAAGGGAACTGCCGGATGCCGGCGGACTGGATGCGGTCCGGTGGTGGAAGAGGTACGCCGAGCACGGCGACCGGGCCGCGCTGGATCTGCTTTTGAGATATAACGCCGAGGACGTTGCGAACCTGAGAATTCTCAGGGATTGCCTGCACGTTTCCTGACTGTATGATACCATTTATTATCAACTTATCTCATGCATATCGCACTCATTTGCCGCTACCTGACCGCCGAACGCGGCGGGCACGAACGTTACCTGAAACGCCTGATACGGGCGCTGATCGGACGCGGCCGGCAGGTGACGGCGTTCTCCGGGGCTTTCGACCCCGACCTCGTCGGGGCCGAGGGGCTGGAGTGCATCGAAGTGCCCTCTGTGCGGTTCCCGCAATGGCTCCGTTACCTCAGCTTCAACCGCAATGCCGAACGGGCGCTAAAAGCTCACGATGCGAGCTTCGATCTCGTCTTTTCCACCGAATACGTGACATTCGGCGATGTCTACCGGGCCGGGGCGGGGATCGCACGCGCTGAAATCGAAAGCTGCTGCGGGCTGTGGGCTCGCCTGTCGCCGAAGAACCGCGTAAAAATGCGGCTGCAGGCGAACCTCATGAAGAGCGGCCCCCAGCGTGTCATCGTCAATTCCGAATCGATGCGCCGCCAGGTGCTGCGTTATTATGACCTGCCCAAAAGCCGCATTGCGCTGGTCTATAACGGCATCGATACGGACAGGTTTTCACCGCAACAGCGTGAAAAACACCGCGTTGATATGCGCCGGCATCTCGGATTGCACCAGGACGATTTCGTCTGCCTTGCGGTCGGTTCGAACTGGAGGCGCAAGGGCATCGACCGTGCGCTGCGCCTGATGCGCCGCGTGCCCGCGAAGCGCCTGAAATTGCTGGTGGTGGGGACGGCACAACGCCGGCTCCGGCGCCCGGCGCGGGTGGGAGGAGAGGAACGCGTCATCTTCAGGGCGCCGACCTCTTCAATCGGCGGCTACTATGCCGCGGCGGACCTGTGCATCGTCGCATCCAGGTACGATCCCGCCCCGAACGTCATACTCGAATCGCTGGCCTGCGCGCTGCCGGTGGCCATCTCCGCAGAGTGCGGCCTGACCGAACTGATCGGGGAAGCCGGGGGCGGGGTGGTGTTCGACGATGCCGGGGAGCTTGCCGGAACCGTGGGGCATTTCATGGAGATCAGGGACACGGAACGGTACCGGCAGATGCAGCGCGATGCCGCACGCATCGGGCAACGCTTTACGATGGAGCGCCATGTCGATGAGCTGATGGACGTGCTGGAATCGGCGCAATTATTTAATGATATCAAAGCCGCCGATCAGGGGTAAGCGTTCCTTCTTACCGTAAGCGGCATTAATGATACCTATGATAAAAAGCACGAGCGTGAATATGAATCCCAGCGGCAGGATCAAAAACCAGCCGATTATCGGAATGATGCTTCCGATGGTGTTAATTCCCAGGACTGTAATAAGCAAAAGAAGTGCCTGATTGGCGTGGAAACGGCCGTACTGACTATCCGGACTGGCAAGTAAGGGGAGGAAGAAAATCAGATAAGCTACTGCTGCGATAGCTTTATGTTCCTCTATATCCTTACGTTCCTCATCCGTCGTTTTTTCTTCTCCATGCTGCTCTTCCTCTGTTCCCTGCCCCGTGGCACCTTCTGCTTCTTCTCGCTCCAGTTCTTCGCTCATACTCAATCCTCCTTTTGTGAGAGGCTGATCATATGTAAAAACCGTATAACCGAAAAATAGATCCAAAGACGTAAATGATAGCCCCAATATTTCACGCGTTTTTGCATGCGTACATTTGTACGGGAACCTATCTTTTGGTATAATAGTTGTTTAGGCGGCAACTTTTAACCAAAAAGAGAGGTTCCCGATATGACAGA
>PUMZ01000204.1 GCA_003551565.1 Candidatus Brocadiaceae bacterium
GCAGAGTGCGCAGAGAACGGCTTCTATTACGATTGCGACCTTCTTTAAAATAATTATTCGTCTTTCTCTGCGTTCTCAGCGTGCTCTGCGGTTAGTTCTTTGCCTTTGTAGCTCAAAACCTGAACCTTAAACGTCATTCGGACTTACGCAACTAAGCACTAGCTCCCCCTGACCATCGCTTTGAATTCCTCGATCTGACCGGGAGAGTGTGTTTCACCCTCGCCCATGCCGGGACATCGTCGTTTCTCCCGCTCCCACCGGCCGCGGGACTTCAGAAGCTGTGGCCAGAACGGGAACGCCCTGCACTGGGCGGGCCTGGCGGAATACAGGGCGCAACCGGGGGAGTTATAAAAAACGCAGTCCCCGTTTTCGTATTCCAGAAGACTGATTCTGCCCTGCACACGTCGGCAGTACTTTTGCAGAAAGGCCCGGCAATCGATCCCCAAAGCCTCCGCCATGGCACCGATATCCTCCCGGCTCAGCCAGACATACCCGGGCGCTCCGGTGCAGCAGCTGCCGCATTGCCGGCAGGAGAAGCGCAGCCCTTGAGAGTACCAGCGGTTGTTCATTGGTCGTTCACCCATTGAAAGCACAGCAACGATACCACACCAAGTATTGTAACAGGAAAAATGTTGACAATCCACATCATCACCGCAAAGGCGGCGGCGGGGGCCGGCAGCACGTCGAACAGTTCAACAGCAAGGGCCGCCGCAAGGTGGTATGTCCCCAGGTAGCCCGGCGCCTGGGGCAGGGCTATTGCCAGATAAACGGCCGTGGTGGCCACAAACGCACCGATCAGCCCGATCTCCATGCCAAACCCCACGGCAAGGCAATAGGTGCTCATGCCCTGGAACAAAAACGCTCCGACCGCGAGGATCAACATGAAAGCGGCCTTCTTCCGATCCCGCACGCCAAGGATGTATTCGACAAACGCGTTGATGAAAGCGTGGAGTGGCTTTTGAAGAAATTCAGGCAATATCCGCGTCACCCGCAGCACCGGACGCCGGAACATATGCGGAAAAAACAGAAGAGATATGAACATGACCATCACTCCTGCCAGAACCGCCCCGAGCATGCCGGCAACGCCCCGGAAGCGCTCCATAAATTCGGACGATACGTCCACGGTTGCCGGCCGCCAGATGATCAGAACGGCCGTCATAACCATCAGGCCCACGATCCCGATCAGGTCGAAAATGCGATCCACCACAACGCTCGCCAGCGCCTGGCTGAAACCCGCTTCGGCCCCCCGCTGCAGTACATACGGTCGTACAAGCTCACCGGCCCGCGCCGGCAGGACGTTGTTGGCGAGCAGACCCACAAAAAGTGCGTTGCTAACGCGTCTCCATGAAACGTCCAGAACCGGCGAGAGGAGCAGCTTCCACCGCAGTATCCTCAACACATACATGAGCGCGAGGAAGAGCAGGGCCGGCGGCATCAGCTCGTAGCGGAAGATCCGCACCGAGCTCAGAAATTCATCCCGCTCCCCGGCCAGGCGCAACAGGAAGACCGACAGCGCCCCGGCCCCCAGAAGCAGTCCCGCCGCGGCGGTAACAACCCTCTTTTTGTTCCTGAAAACAGCCATAACCCGCATATTTCATAAAAAAGCGTCTTCACTTCGCGTAGACAAATACAGCCTGTCTGCGCCTGCCTGTCGCTTCCGCGACGCAGACAGGTGCGCACGCACAGGCAGGCGATGTTTGCTTTCTGCCACATCTGGCACCACGGAGAACGCACCGGTTTTGTCGCCTTACACTTTATCATCGGAGCCCGTTTTGTTACAATTCAGGGCGGTCGTGTTCTCCAAACGTGTCATGATACGTGAAATTTTCCCGGCAGGCAAAGAGAATGTCTGAAAATCCAATACGATCGTTGTCCGGAACGGAAGACCGGCTGCCCTGGCAGTGGGAATTCTGGCGCCGGTTGCACGCAGCCGCCAGGCGGCAATTTGCGCTCCATGGGTATGGTGAACTCGCGACTCCGGTATTGGAAGATGCGCGCCTTTTCATAAAAGGCACGGGCGAAGATACTGAAATCGTCGAGAAACAGATGTATACCCTCAACTCCTCCGCCGACGGGGAAGACGGCAACGGCGGCAACGAAGCCATCACACTGCGCCCGGAAGGCACTCCGCCGGCAATACGGGCCTACCTGGAAGCGAACATGCACAAGCGGGGAAAGTTCAGGAAGCTCTGGTATGCCGGACCGATGTTCCGGCGTGAGCGGCCCCAGAAAGGACGGCTGCGTCAGTTCCACCAGATCGGAGTGGAAGCGATCGGTGGGGAAAGTCCGCTGCTGGATGCCGAAACCATCCTCCTTGCAGCGGCGATATACCGCGATGCCGGCCTGACGCAATGCCAGACGCACATCAACAGCATAGGATGCCCCCGATGCCGCCCCTCATACCGCCATGCGCTCAAAGAAAGCCTCGAAAACCGGGTCCGTGAATTATGCCATGACTGCCACAGGCGCCTGGATCGCAACGTGTTGCGCGTGCTCGACTGCAAAAACCCCGGCTGCCGTCAGGTTGCGGGCGATGCGCCGGTGATCAAGGACATGCTGTGCGGGGAATGCGATCGGCATTACGCCCTGGTCAAAGCCGCAATCGATGGCGGAGGTGTCAGTTACCGGGAGGAGCCGCACCTGGTGCGCGGCCTGGATTATTACACCCGGACCGTTTACGAGATCAAACACAGTGCGCTCGGGGCACGGGATACGATCTGCGGCGGCGGCCGCTACGACGGGCTGGTCACACAACTGGGCGGACCGCACACGCCCTGCGTCGGCTTCGCCATGGGGGTTGAAGCGACGCTGATCGCCATGGAGGAAGAGTCGTGTGCTGATGAGGCGGAGGGCGGGGACGGCATCGATGTGTACGTGGTATGTTTCGATGATTCCGCCCGCCCCCGGTGCTTTGAGCAGGTGACGTCGCTGCGGAAGGCGGGCCTCAGCGCCGATATGGATTACGAAGGACGCAGTTCAAGCAAACAGTTGAAGATGGCCAACAAGTCCGGGGCCGCCTTCAGCCTCCTGGTCGGCGGGAGTGAACTCCAGCGCAATGCGGCCGCCCTGAAAGACATGCACTCCGGCAAGCAACAGGAAGTGCCGCTGGAGAAGGCGGCCGGGGAGATCCGGAAGAGAAAAAGCGCGAGCGGGAACACATGACGACGGGGAGCATGCGGAAGGAGTCGGGCCCATGGCATCTGTAGAGTCCATGAAGTCGATATGTCACTAAAAGGGTAAAAAAAGTGCTTAAGAGAACTCATTATTGCGAAGAACCGCGTGAAAAGGATATCGGCCGGACCGTGACGGTCAGCGGCTGGGTGGCCAACTGGCGCGACCACGGCGGTCTCGTCTTCATCGATCTGCGCGACCGGACGGGTATCGTGCAGGTGGTTTTCAATCCGGACGTTGACCCCGAACTGCATCGCATGGCCGGCCGGCTGCGCAGCGAGTTCTGTGTGAGCGTCAGCGGGATCGTCGCAAAGCGTCCCGAGGGAATGGAGAATCCGGAGCTGCCCACCGGCATGGTGGAGATCGGCGTACGGACCATGGAAGTGCATAACGTCAGCGAACCGCCACCGTTCGATGTCGACAATCCCGGTGATGTCTCCCTCGAGACGCGCCTGAGCCACAGATTCATCGACCTGCGGCGGCCGGAGATATCGAAGATCTTCCGGACCCGCCACCGCATCTTCCAGGTTTTTCGCCGATTTTTCGACGAGAACGGCTTCATCGAGGTGGAAACTCCCTTTCTGACCAAAAGTACGCCGGAAGGTGCGAGGGATTTCCTCGTGCCCAGCCGCCTGGCGCCGGGCTCCTTCTACGCCCTGCCGCAGAGCCCGCAACTTTTCAAGCAGACCCTCATGATCGGGGGACTGGACAGATACTTCCAGATCGTCAAGTGTTTCCGGGACGAAGATGTCCGGACCGCCAGGCAGCCGGAGTTCACACAACTGGATATCGAGATGTCGTTCGTGGACGAAAAGGATATCATGGAGATCACCGAAAGGGCGGTTGCCGCAGTGTTCGAGCAGGTGCTGGACATCAATCTGTCTTTGCCGCTGCCGGTGCTGACCTACGCTGATTCCTTTGCCCGCTACGGAACGGATGCTCCGGACCTTCGTTACGGTATGGAGATCGGAGATATCAGTTCGATCGCCGCCAAATGCGGGTTCCGCGTCTTCCAGAACGCCGTGGAAGAGGGCGGATGCGTACGCGGTCTGTGCGTGCCGGGCGGCGCCGCCATGAGCCGGGGGGAGATCGACGCCCTGATCGGGTGGGTGCGCCAGTTCGATCTGCCCGGACTCGCATGGTTCAAACTGGAAGAGGACGGCCCCCGGGGCGGAGTGGCGAAATTTTTCAGCGACGACGAGATCAATGCCATAACCGGCGCCTTCGGCGACGCCGCCCCCGGCGCGCTTTTTCTCTTTGCAGCCGATCAGCGGCAAAAAACCAACCTCGCCCTCTCCCACCTGCGCGGGCGCATGGCCGAAAAAATGAACTTGATACCCCGCGATACCTTCGAGCTCTGCTGGGTGGTGGACGCCCCGGCTTTTGAACGCTCGGAAAAAGGCGGACACCTGACCTTCCCGCACCACCCCTTCACCGCGCCATACCCGGAAGATCTGGACCTGTTAGAAGAGCAACCGACGGAGGCGCGTACAAAGTCCTATGACCTGGTCCTTAACGGCGTGGAGCTCGGAGGCGGGAGCGTACGCATATCCGATCCGGAGCTCCAGATGCAGGTGTTGCGGATATTGGGCTACAGCGACGAAGATGTCGAGGACCGGTTCGGGTTCCTCATGCGCGCTCTGCGCCACGGCGCACCACCCCATGCGGGCATCGCACTCGGCCTCGACAGGGTGGTGAGCAAGCTGATGGGAATCGATGACATACGTGAAACCATCGCGTTTCCCAAGACTCAGCGCGGCGTGTGCATGCTGACCGGAGCGCCGGCCAGAGTGGAAGATGCCCAGCTCGATGACCTCGGCATAGCCGTGA
>PUMZ01000298.1 GCA_003551565.1 Candidatus Brocadiaceae bacterium
CTTTTGAAACCGCCGATGAACTTAATGTGCAGCTCGACGCCGTCTGGGCACTGGGGGCGATCGGGGATTATGACGCCACTGCAAAACTCATTAAACTGCTGGAGGCAAAGCCCATCGATATCTCAATCGCCTCCGAAGAAGCCCTGGAGATAGCTGTAAATGAAGAACATTACCCGGCGAGTTTGGTTGCGAGGGATGATGATGAAGCCGTTTCACTGCTGGAAACCTTGCTGATGGAGACTGTTAATCCGAAGCTGCAAGAAGCCTCCGTCGATGGATTGCGCGAGGCCGTGGGGGATTACGAGGCGACAGTCGCTCTCGCTGAAAAACTCGAAGCCGACGATAAAGACCTGGCGGCCGGTGCCGCTGATGGGTTGCTCAGGCTTAATGAGAAAAATATATTCCCCGATGTACTCGTTGACAGAGCTGATGAGGATGCTGCGGCCCTGCTCGAAAACGTAACGAAACTTTCAGCCGATCATAACCTCCAATGGGAATCTGTCCGTGGTCTGGCCGAACTGGAGGGCGATTACCGGGCCTTATCCCTCCTGATAGGTAAATTAAGCTCCGATGTGGATGCGCTTTTTGCCGCCGCTGAGGACGGAGTGATGCGTTTTTACGACGACGATTTGTTCCCACAAATGATGGTCGAACGGGGGGATGAAGAATCCGTCGAGCTTATAGGCACCGTACTGCACAGTTCCCGGAAACCCACCCTCCAAACGGCGGCACTGGAGGGTCTTGAGGGTGTGGAAGAAGAAAAAGCTCAAAAAGCCCTGGCAATGGCTGCCGAAAAAGGAAACTGGCGGCTTCAGCGTATCGCTGCCCAAAAACTCGCAGAACAGGGCGTCGATACCGATCCGGTGTTGATAACGGAAGCTGAGGGTTGGCCGATGTGGCGATATGACCCCGCAAGCAGTGCCGACCCGCTCCACAGCCTGCCGGAAGACCTGCACCTTCATTGGGAACGCGAGCTTCCCGAGCCGCAAAGGGCCTGGCCGCAGCAGCAGGACGACGGCTCCACTCTGCAGTTCGACGTCTCCTATTCCCCCGTCGCAGCCGACGGACGTGTGTTCGTGCCCTCCATGGTTACCGACAGCGTGACCGCCTACAGCCTGGAGGACGGCTCTCAGCTGTGGCGCTTCCATGCCGACGGTCCAGTTCGGCTGGCGCCGGCGGTCTGGCGCGGGAAGGTCTATTTCACCTCAGACGACGGACATCTTTATTGTTTCGATGCTGAAAGCGGTGAAATGCAGTGGAAGTTCCGCGGAGGCCCCTCCGATCTGCGCCTTCTGGGTAACGCCCGGGTGGTTAGCATGTGGTACGGGCGCACCGGACCGGTCATCGAAGGTGGAACCGTGTATTTTACCGCCGGCACATGGCCGATCCATGGTGTTTTTGTTTACGCCCTGGATGCCGAAACAGGGGACGTGCAGTGGGTCAACGATACGATAAGCCTTGATATGTATGGCACCGGCACACGCGGGGATGGTTTATCCCCGCAGGGCTATATCGCCGCCGATGACGAGGAAATCGTGGTCGCCGGCGGACGGTCGGCCGGCCACCGGTTTAACCGGCATACGGGAGAGTCCATAGATAATATCGGCATAGGCTGGAGCGTGACCGCGGATGAAGAGCCGCGTGCAGGTTATCAGTCCAACTCTATGCTCAACTCACGTGTGGATGCGCTGTCCGATGAAATTGACGGCAGTGTCTTCTATAAACTCGCCGCCGACGGCCGCCTTATCGGCAGCACCGGGGACGGCCGGCTGCTGTGCTTCGGCGAAGAAGAGACCGAAACTGTTCAACATGAATACAGGCCGGGCGAGCTCGATTCGCCCGACGGGCGCTGGGCGGACGTGGCCGGGTCGCTGCTTGAGGAGCGAACCGAGAGCGGCGGATACGCGCTCGTGCTCGGCGCGGGCTCCGGCGACCTGATGCGCGCATTGATAAAAAACAGCGATATGCATGTGGTTGTTGTGGACGATGACACCGCGCGGGTGCGCGAGCTCAGGGACGAGCTGATTCAGGCCGGCAAATACGGCGGGCGTGCGGCGGTGATCGAGACCGCGCCTGCAGATTTTAACGTGCAGCCCTATCTGTTCGAGCTGATCGTGAGCGAGGATGCAGGGGCTGCCGGACTTGATGGCGGTGAAGCGCAGATGGCGCATCTGCTGGATCGGCTGCGCCCCTACAGCGGCCGCGCATGGCTTGGGGCTTCCGAAGGACGCGCCGAGCAGATGGCCGATGCCGCCACGACGGCGGAGGTGGACCAGGTGTCTGTCGGGGCACGCTCCGACCATATGCACGCCGGGCGGGGCGGACCCCTGACTGGTGCCGGCGAGTGGACCCACCAGTGGCAGTGTCCCGCCAATTCGCTTACATCCGATGAGGAGAGGGTACGGTTGCCCCTTGGGCTTCTGTGGTTCGGTGGCCCGACCAACCACAATATCCTGCCGCGTCACGCCCCGGGCCCCGCCCGCAGGTGGCAGGCGGCCGGCAGGTGTTCCTGGGACCCGACAACATAGCGGCGCGCTGCGTTTACAGCGGACGCGAGCTTTGGGAGCGGGAGTTCGAGGGCATCGGCGGCCCGTTCGATACCACGGCGCACCAGGCAGGTGCGGTGTGGGTGGGCAGTCCTTTTATAACGCTTGCCGACAGCGTGTACCTGCGCTATGAAGGCGCGGTGCACCGGCTCGATGCGGCAACGGGCGAGACACTGGGTGAGTTCGAGCTGCCGGGCAGAACGGTTCGGGATATATATGATGAGGATATGCTGTCCGGGCTTCTGGGCCGGGGCCGCGGCGAGGAGAAGGCGCTGGACTGGGGGCATATAAGCGTGCAGGGTGATTATATAATCGCCACCACTGAACCGCATATGTTTGATGGTGAGAAGATGGGGGATTTGAACAGCCACAGCGGCACTTCGAGCCGGCGACTTGCCGTGCTTGACCGCTACGACGGCGGGGTGCTCTGGGAACGTGAAGCGGAGACGGGCTACCGTCATAACTCAGTAGTGAGTTCCGATGATACCTTTTCGTCGTTGACGGGGTTTCGGAAACGGTGGTGGAGCGTCTTGCCCGCCGGGGAAAGAGGCCGGATGAGGAGTCAATACTGCTGGCGCTGGATATCGAAAGCGGAGATCCGGTCTGGACGCAGAACAGCGACATATTCGGTCGTTACCTGATGTATATTGGAGAGCACGACATGCTCGTCGAAGGCGGGGCGCATGATATCGATCCCCGTCGAAGCAGCGGTGTTTTACCTGGCGAGCCACAAACCGTTTCCATGCGGAGCGTAAAAGATGGTGAGTTGCTGTGGGCGGGTGAGGAGCTTTGGGATCCGTGGGAAGGGCTATCCCTTCCCGGATTGGTTAGAAGTGAAAAACTGATCGGGGCCCGCAGCCGTCAGGCGGTATCTCTTCAGAGTGGTGAAAGATATGATCGCAGGGAGCCTCATACGGGTGCAACCGCCAGGTGGGGATTTTCCCGCAGCGGTAAAGGCTGCGATCTGGTAAATGCCAGCGGCCACTTTCTGCTGTTCCGGGGCGGCGACGCGAGTTATCACGACCTTAAATACGACTCGGGACAGGGACATTTTCGCGGATTCCGCAGTGGATGCACCTCCAATCTTATCCCCGCCGATGGTGTGGTGAATGCGTTGGACTACACACGTACCTGCGACTGCGCTTATGCCCACCAGACCTCCCTTGCTTTGGTGCATATGCCGGAGGACCCGAGCGTGATGTTCTGGACGCGCGGTCAGGGAGCGTTCCGCGATCCGGAAGGGCATGGGCTGAACTTCGGCGCTCCGGGCAGGAGGGTGGACCTTGCCGGGACGGAACAGATCTGGTATGATGAGTTCGGAACCGACCGGCGCTTCCCGGCAATGGTCGATGCAGGAGAGGACGGACTCGCCTGGGTCGCATCGTCGGTCAGGGAGCTTGAGTCGATAAGGGAAGAAATAACTGTTGAAGACCTTCTGGATGAAGAATACACAGTTCGGCTGCATTTTTGCGAGCTGGACGAGGATGTGGAGGCCGGCGAGCGGGTTTTTGATGTGATTGTTGGTGGTGAGACCGTGATAGAGGGCTTTGATATAGTAGAAGAGGCCGGCGGCGCCCTTCGTTCGGTGGTGAAGGAGGTGAGGGCGGAGGTGGAGGGCGGTTCCCTGACGGTGTGCCTGGAGTCGGCCGGGGGGGCCGAACGCTATCCGGTCATCAGCGGCCTCGAGCTGAAAGTGAAGTAAATAATGACGGCACCACGCCGGTGGTAAGGCCTAAGTGTCCCATTCCGGCGTCATGAAGTCACGAAGTCATGAAGTCAATAATCTAAAAAGGGTTTCGGTTATGAATCTGCTTTTATCAGCATTCAATGCGCTCTTATCCCCTCCGCCGACCGTGCGTCGGTGGAAGGGCTGATTAGCAACTACGCTGCACATTTTTTCCCAAATTAATTATTATGCTTAAAGATAAAATCGATACTCTCAACTCTGATGTAGGCTTGCATGTCATTCGGAATTTTAAAGGGAGTCCCGCTGAAAATTCCCCCCACGGGGTGTTGAGGGAACTGGAGATGGAACTCCCCGAATTTCAGTGCATCTCGCATTACACCTCATTTCAGCGTCACGACCCGCCCCGACAGCAGCGGACAGATCAGGCTATAGGCGGCGGGAATAATCGTACTCAGGGACTCAGGATCGATCGGTGGGAGGAGGCTATCGAAGGTGGCCTTTTCGCCATAATGTTGCTCGAGAACGGGGAATGGATGAGTCTGCTGCCCATCGCCGGCCCGCAGACCCTCGCATGGCTTGCTCCCGGTGGTGAGACCGGTGTGCAGGTGAAGGTTGGTACCCTGGGTACCGACACCGTGCAGGGCAGTCTGCCGGTTATCGCCTGGTGCCGGGGAAATGATGTCTATAACGTTTGCCGAAGGGTGTGGAAAATTGCCCTGTCCCACCCCCTGATGCACGGTATGGGCCGTTTGAGAGAA
>PUMZ01000010.1 GCA_003551565.1 Candidatus Brocadiaceae bacterium
GTATGACAGGCATCTTGCCTGTCCAGAGCGCACGCAGGGATGCGTGCTATACTATGAAAGGCATCTTGTGTTACTATATTTCTCATTTTGCACCTTTTCGGCCAAGCCCCTCGGGGCGCCGAGCTGAGAATAATCCGCAAAAAAGACTTTTTCATGCGTTCACTTGTGGGGGGGGATACATTTGTTAGAATATACACTTCTTTGGAAGATCAAAATAGAGTATCATAGCAACAGTGGCTAACGTGGTTCACTGAATATTTACTGCACAACCCATTAACCTTGAGGTATTCATGAGTCAGCACACACAATTGGCCGCCGGTTCGGGGATTGTGCCGGCGGACGGACAGATCGCCGATCCATTTTCCGGGTCGGCCTGCTTCGCGCCGGCGTCCGGCCCGCGCCCCCGTCGCGTCGCGACCGTCGGCGTCGGGCCTTCGAGCTACCTGCGCCGCGCCATCCTCTGGCGGGTGTTCGGTCCGCCGGATGTCCAGGCGCTGGCTCCCGATGCCTGGATGGACCAGTCGGCGAATGACGGCGCCGTCATCCTCCAAAACCCTGCCGCCACGCCATCCTGGGAAGGCCTGCTCGACTGGGCGGGCGATCGCCGGATCGTGGTGGACGTGCAGGCCGCAGCGGTGATGGCCGCGGCGGCCGGATTCGAGCTGTTACCCGAATTGGCCGCTGGCGAAACGCAACCCTGCCTCCAGGTGATGTGCCACCAGCGGAACCGTCCGGTATTTCCGGATGCCCCGGCCATCGACATCGTCGCCGATCCCCCCGTTTCCTGCGGGTTTGCGGCGGGCGACCGCGTCCACCTGTTCCTACCTTCCGAAGGGATGCTGGGACTGCGCGCTCTGCGCAACGACGAAGCGCTGCAACGGTTCGCGGCGCGCTTCAACGCCACCGTCTGGGGCCGCGAGCACCGCACGGGCGGCGTCGCGCTGCTCTCCTGTCCGACCCCCGGGGGCGGGCGGGTGACGGTCATGGACCTGCAGGCGGTGGATCGCCGGCCCGACGAGGCCGGCAGCGAAACGCCAGCCATCCAAATCCTGCTTTCACTGCTGGGGCAGAGTCCCGTGACCTTCGGCCGCTTTGTCGTCCCGCCGGCGCATTACGGCGAATGGCTGGAGGCGCTCGACGGCCTGGCCGGACGACATCCGCGTTTTGCCGCGCTGGAGACGATCGGTCGTTCGGTCGAGGGGCACGATTTGCGAATGCTGAAAATCGCGCGCCGGCCCGGCTTGCCGGTCGTGTTGTTCACCAACATGATGCACCCCTACGAGTGGGCGCCGATGTACGGGGTGTTGCGGTATGTGCGCTACCTCCTCGAGTGCCTGGAAACGGGCGCGTTCGAAGCGGACGAACTGCTTGATTGCCACCAGGTCTGGTGGGTGCCGGCCATTTGTCCGGACGGCTTCGCCAACCGCTGCCAGCAGCCGTCGGCCATCAACCTGATCCACAATTTCCCCGACGGTTGGGCGCAGGCCGCGCCGGGACACCCGCGCTGGGGCGCCTATGGCGCGCCCAACGGCCTGCAAACCGCCAGCCCGATCTCCTGGCCGGGTCCCGCGCCGGGGTCCCAGCCGGAAACCCGCGCCTTGATGGGATTGCTGGACCGTGCCGACGGACGGGTCGCGACGGTGGCCGATTTTCATGAAAACGTCGGACACCTCAACTTCCTGCACCAGGCCGAGAACCTGGAAGGCTATATTGCCGACGTCGATTACCATGCCGACCTGACCGACGGAATTCGCCGGGCCTTTCGGGGCCGTTTCCACGAGCATCGCGAGGCCACCGAGCAGACGGACGCCTTTTTCCATGCCGTCAGCCACGAGCGGACGTTTGCGCCGGGGTGGGAATCCTCCTGGCAACTGCATGCCGTGGCGCGCGGCGCGAAAGCGATCCTGGTGGAGGCCGCCGGCGGCGACTGCACGCATTACCGGACGGTGCGCCGCACGGAGCATGCCGCCCAAACGGCCGAGCAGATCCTGGCGGCCGAGCTGGGCGGTTTGGTTCGCAACCCCTGGGGAGAAGACCGCGAAGTGGCCTGGACCTCGCGCCGGCATCCGGACAACACCGTGACGGTGCGGCTTTACGACCGCGCCGGCAACAGGATCGAGACCAAGACCGAAACCCCCGTCGACGGTGTCGTTCGGCGAACGATTCCCGCCGGCGGCTGCCTGCGTTTCCGCATTGAGAACTTCCGGCAACAGGAGACAAGCGCATGAACAACAAGAATACCGTCCTCGACATCGGATCACGCCGTGAGTTGTTCGTCGACCGGTTCCTGGTCGATGCGATGGACGGCGTGGCGTTCAGACTGCATCATCCGCAACCGGCGACTCCGGCCGCGGGGCCGATCAGCGGCTCCTACATGACCGTGTTTCCGGACGGCGACCGCTACCGGGCGTATTTCCGCCGGTACGATCCCGCCTTCCGGGGCGAGAAGCGCGACGGCAGCGAGGGGGAGTACACGGGCTATGCCGAAAGCCGCGACGGCGTGGAGTGGGCGATGCCGGAACTGGGTCTTTACACGGTCAACGGTTCGCGCCGGAACAACGCCGTGCTGCGCCAGGCGCCGTTCAGCCACAATTTCGCTCCCTTTCTCGACGCCAATCCGGCCGCGGACCCCCGCGCGCGCTACAAGGCGCTGGCCGGCACGTACAAGGGAGACCACGGAGTCGGCGATGACCTGCACGCCTTCGGCTCGGCCGACGGCATCCGCTGGGAACCGCTGCATGACGGCCCAGTCATCACGCATGCGAGCTTTGCGTTCGACTCCCAGAACGTGTCGTTCTGGTCGGCGGCCGAGGGCTGCTACGTGTGCTACTTCCGTACCTGGAACACGTCGCACGGCTGGCTGCGCTCCATCAGCCGGTCCACGTCGCGGGACTTCCGGCGCTGGTCCGAGCCCGTGCCGACGAATCCCAATCTGCCCGGGGAGCATCTCTACACCAGCCAGACCCATCCCTATTTCCGCGCGCCGCACCTCTACGTGGCGCTGCCGACGCGCTTCATGCCCGACCGCGGCGACTCCACCGACATCCTGTTCATGGTCGCGCGCGCCGGGACGGAGCGCTTCGAGCGGCTGTTCACGGAAGCCTTCATCCCGCCCGGCCCCGATCCGGAGCGCTGGGGCAACCGCAGCAACTACGCCGCCTGCGGCGTGGTGCCCACGGGACCGGCCGAGATCTCCATCTACCACGGTCCGGCGGGTCTCCGCTACACCCTGCGCACGGACGGGTTCATCTCCCTGCGCGGCGGGTACGCGGGCGGAACCGCCACCACCAAACCCTTCACGTTTGCCGGATCAGAACTGACCTTGAACGTGGCCACCTCGGCCGCGGGCAGCGTGCGGGTCGAACTGCGGGACGCGGAGGGGCGGCCGGTTCCCGGCCGGACGCTGCCCGATGCGGACGAGATCGCGGGCGATGCGATCGAGCAGCGCGTCACGTGGAAGGGCGATGCCGACGTCTCGGCCTGGGCGGGGCGGCCGGTGCGCCTGCACATCGTTCTGCGCGAAGCGGACCTGTATGCGCTGCGCTTTGTGCCGCCTTTCTACGGAGCGGCCGCGCCCGCCATGACGGCCTACTTCGAGACGCTGAAAACAGCCGGCGGCCCGCCTCCGGTGGCGTTCCAGCCGGAGCAGCCTTTCACGCAGGATTTCGTCGAGGCACTGCGTCCGTCGGTCGAGGCAGCGCGGGAGGCCGCGCGGGGATGCGCGGACGACGAGGCTCGGCTCGCCCCGGTGACGGCGGGGTATGACGTGGCGCGCCGGGCGGCCGCGGTGCGGGAATCGTTTCTATCCCTGACCTCCGGGGAATTGGAGCGGCGGCTCGACGAGATCGAGCGCGACGTCCTCCTATTCCGTCCCGGCGTCGTTTTCGGCCAAGGACCCGCGCTCTACCCGCCGCTGGCCTGGCGATGGGCCGCCTTCCGGAAATACCTGACCGACCAGCGGCAGAACCTCGTGGACGCGTTCGCGGAACCGCGGATCGCGCTCAATCTCGACAAGCGTTGGCGGTTCCAAATCGATCCGGAAGACGCCGGCCTCGGCGCGGGTTGGATGGCGCCGGACTTCGACGCGTCGGCCTGGCCGCTGCTGGACGCCGACCGGTGGTGGCAGGACCAGGGCTACCCCGAGTATCACGGCGTGGCCTGGTACCGGCGTACTTTGAATCCTCCCGCCGTGGCACATGACAGAAGGCTTGTCCTTTACTTCGGCGCGGTGGACGGCGACGCGACGGTGTTCGTCAACGGTGCGCAAGCCTTCGACCGCTGCCTGGGCCCCGACGGCGTCGGCTGGGACGAGCCGTTTCATATTGACGTCACACGTCTCCTGGCGGACAGGGCGCCGGTTCACGTGGCCGTGCGGGTGCGCAAGGACGGCCAGATGAGCGGCATCTTCCGGGGCGTGAAACTGCTAGATGTGTCCGTAAAGCGTGAACTGTGAACGCGTACCCTGTTCTTTTGACGGTAACACCCCCCGCATGCGGACTTTATGAGGCTTTATAAGGCAAAGTATCCGAAAGCATGTCATTGCCTTGAAAAAGACAAGGGCGTGCTGCTCACTTTTTATGATTTTCCGGCGGAGCACTGGATACATATTCGTAGCACCAACGCGATCGAGTCCACCTTCGCCACAGTACGTCACAGGACGCGTCAGACGAAAGGTTGCGGCTCCAGGGTAGCAACACTAGCAATGGGCTTCAAATTGGCCAGAGAGGCAGAAAAACGTTGGAGAAGGATAAATGGATACAAGCTGATCGAAAAAGTCATCAGTGGCGTGAAGTTCAAGGACGGTGTAGAACAACTGGAAGAGGCTGCGTGATACTGAGCACGTAAGAATACTTGTGCTGATATTTGTAGTTTCCTCTGCGCTATGAGGATATGGATTTATCGCATTACAAATTATGCGGATAAATAACGAC
>PUMZ01000274.1 GCA_003551565.1 Candidatus Brocadiaceae bacterium
CGTATCATTACCGGCGATCGCACCGTTCCGGGCGATGTCATCATCGGGCTGCCATCCGCCGGCCTGCACTCCAACGGCTATTCACTGGCGCGGAAAGTTTTTTTCGATCATGCAAAAATGAATCCCCGGGACAGCCTCGAAAAATGGGGGGTTGCCGGCTCCGTGATCGGGGAACTGATGCGTCCGACACTGCTTTACTCCAAAGCTCTGCGCGAGGTGCTTAGTTATTTCCGCGTCAAGCAGACCGTCCACGGTCTGGCGCATATTACCGGTGGGGGGCTGCCGGGGAACATTGCCCGCATTCTGCCTTCCGGCTGCGACGCATTGCTGTACCCCGGGAGGTGGGAAAAACCGGCTGTCTTCGATATCATGCAGCGTCTGGGCAATATACCGGATGAGGAAATGTACAGGACTTTCAACATGGGGATCGGATTTGTCCTGGTGGTCTCGCAATACTATCACAGTTCGGTTCTGCGGTTGCTCGAGCAATCCAAAACTCGGCCCGTCATAATCGGCGAGGTGGTTGAGGGCAGCGGAGAAGTCAGGCTGACGCATGATAATAACGGTGGATAACGATGAGAGCAGTAAGGACAAAAGACCGGGAAGAGCTTGTCCGTCGGTTCGGGCTCAACGAGCCCCTTGCCACCCGTGTGACGGCGTTTTTGACCAGGGGGGTGGATATGAGCGAAACCGTGCTGGAAGCCGCCGCCGCCGACGCAACTCTTGGCAAGGCCCTTCTGGAAGATGAGTTGCTCCGCGAAGGCGAGCCCCTGGATGAAGAGTGCCTGCGGGACGCTGCGCACCGTCACGGGTACGGCGGAAGCGGGCGGCTGAGGGTCGCCGTACGGCCCGGAGGGTGGCGGACAATTGCTTTTCAGGGCGAGTTGACGGCCGGACAACAGAGCGCCTCTTCGCTGCCCGAGAGCGGTATGGAGATGATACATTCCCCCCCGCACCAGCCGTTGACCCGTCCCGAAAGCGAAGAGCTTTTTTCTCCCCGGGATATAGCAAACCTGAAACTGGAAGCCCTCACAGGTCAGGACCCCCGCAAGCGCATTGAGGCCGTCCGCCGGCTCGTCTATGTGCCGGGGGCGGGAACAGAAAAGGCGGGGATCTTTGTCAACGTGATCAACGACGATACGGCGGACGACACGCTGCGCCGGGAAGCGCTGAAAGGGCTGGAGGAGATGGGGCTCGATCCGGAATTGGCCGAACCACTCCGCCAGCTGCTGGGCGGCGAGGAGAGCGCGGCAACAGGCGCAATCCAGCGTATTGCATCCGTTTTCGCGGGAGTCGGCGATGGGCAGACAGGCGTTGTGCTGGCGGTGCTGCTGGGTCTTGCCGAGCGGGTCGACAGCACGGCGGTCAGGGTCGGACTGATCTCGTTGATCGCCCGGGAGGCGCATATCCTCTCCCGCAGCACGGAGAGGCTCAGACGCTTCATCCGCCTCCTCCTTCGCCAGCTCAACATGGATGCCATGCGCAGCAGGCAAAGGAGCGTTTCAAAAGCGCTGAGGGCATGTTATGAGGTTGCTCCCGACAGCGTTGGACAGCAGGTGTGGGAGGAACTGGAGCGTACTGCAAGTCCGATTGTCAAAGGTTTTCTGATCCGGCAAATTGCTGAATTCGGCGGGGACGCCACACGGGAGCGGGATCTGGCGGATATCGCTCTTGAGGAAATCATCTCCGGGGATTTATCTGAAGAACAGCGCTCGTACCTGAGGAACGGACTCGTTCCGATAGGTGAACCTGCGGTATCGGCGGTTGAACGGAAGCTCAACGATACATTCGGGCACACACGATCCGAACTGGTGAGCCTTCTGGACATGCTTTGCCGGGAATGCCGGGTGCCGGATGAAAGCTTGCTGAAAGTCGTCCGGACGATGCTCAGACTTCTGAAGGTGGCCGGACGCAACACGAGACGCAGGATACTTGAGGCGTCGATTTTTGCCGCTCCCGCAATACCCGCGGAATTGAGAGCGGACATTGCCTCGGAATTGCTTTCCCATATAACGGAGTTCGAGATGCCCGCTACGCGCGAGGATATTTTCCATTCGCTCAAACAACTCGGCGCTCCCGCAATCCCCCCGATCCTGCATTACCTCCGGCGGCATTTTGCCGAAAAAGAGTCCGAAGTTGTTTTCGTGACGCTGGGGGCCATAGCGCAGGAAGCGGGCGGGGATACTCCGGATGCGCAGGCCCGCGAGTCCATTGATTTCTGCATGAGTATCCTGGATAAAGAAGCGAGCCGGCACGGAAAATCCTGCATTGCCCTGGCCGGACTGTGTGGTTACAGCCGCACGGGCGGGGAACTCATGGATAACCTGGTCGTTATCCTGCAAGAGAAACTGTGGGAATCGCGGTATACCTTTGACATCATTGAAGCCCTCGGCATCCTGGCGGGCTCGCCCAATGTCAAGGCCCGCCATCAGCATGATATCTTCAATATATTGTCCCATATCGCAACCCTTCGCACGGAAGCTACGATGGGGATCGAACGGGAGAGCGAGAACGGCCGGGTTTACGAATTCGGCAAGGGTATCCGGTTCGAGACAATCGTGATCCCTGCTGCGGTCAAAGGGCTGGAACGCATAAGCGTCAGTTCGCAAACCGACGAATGGCTGCGCTCGGAAGTGGTGAAACGTTTACTGGTGCTGTGGGAAGGGGTATCGCACATGCGCATTGTCTGGAGCCCCGCCGCGGTCGAAGCACTCGTCAATGCGATCGGAACGGTGGCCTCCTCCGACTATATCGCAAGCGGTATAAGGGTCCGTCTGGGCCGTGCTCTGTTGAACTATATGAACAAGACCAGTGTCATTAATAACCTGGGACGGATCTGCTCTGTGCCGGATGGGGGGGAAGAAATCATGGAACTGTCCATGACGGCAAGCGAACATCTGCTCGCGGAGTGGGCCAATTCTCACGATGAGGACATGGAACGCCGCGCTGCGATACTGACAAGTCTCGGCGCCATAGCCGCAAACACGGCATTCGATTCCCACAACCAGCGGATCGTTGAGATGCGCGAGAACGTGATCGACAGCCTCTTTCAGGGACTGCGCACGGGCATAATCCAGGTGAAAGAACCCCTGGAACTGCTGCTGGATTGCGATGGCCTGAGCGAACGGCAACGCGCCGAGATACAAACCCGGCTGGAAAACGCCTACGGGCTGGTGCGATCCGAAGGGTGAATCCCCTCTCCTTTTGACATCAGTGGGGAAAAAGTATACAATACCGTGGATCGGGCGGGTGTCCCGCGACGAACTGCAAAGATCGCTTCCTCGGTAGCTCAACGGTAGAGCGGGCGGCTGTTAACCGCTAGGCTGTAGGTTCGAATCCTACCCGAGGAGCCAGCTTCTCCGGGTTGAATCCCACTATACCGCCGGCGGCCGCGCAGGGATGCGAGCTGCCGGCGGCCTTTTTTGCCACGGCCTGATCGCATTGAACCTGACTCGTCCTTACCTTCGTTTTCCCGCCCCGGGCATCGGCTCCATACTGATCTTCCATATCGCCATGGATGAAGCGTGACGTTACCCGTAAATTTCATACACCAAAGAAAATAATTAAGATAAAGGATGTATCAACGGTATGACGGGGGGGGGGCAGCCGCCTGTTACCGGAGATATCTGCTCCGGCGCCGTCGTTGCGGTCAGCATCCGCCGGCGCCGGGGTCGGAGGCGTTCTGGTACCGGGCAGCTTCTTTGCTGCATTGAATCATCTGTTCCTGTACGAGGCGGCGGTAGTATTCGGTATTGCGCCCGCGCCGGGGCGGGATGGTGAGTCCTTTGCCGATCACCACACGGATACGTGCAAAGGGTTTGGGAACGACCAGTTCATCCCAGCTATGGAACGTCCAGCATCCGCTGACCGCTATGCCGATCGGATGGACGGGTGCGCCGCTGCGGCGGGCTAGCAGGATAAAACCGGGTTGCACGCTGTATTTTGGCCCACGCGGGCCATCGGGCGTTATGGCGCAGCTTCGGCCGGCATTGATGTGCCGGACCATCTCCCGTATCATGGAAAGGCTGCCCCGGGTTGTCGATCCTCTGGCTGTAAGCAATCCATAGCGATGCATGATGTGCGCGACATATTCGCCGTCGTTATGGCGGCTGACGGGCACACAGACCGGATATCCGCGGAAGATGCAGAGCATGCAAAGGAGGTAGCGGTGCCAGAACGTGGTGATATGTGCGCTTTTTTTCGAGGAAATGCACTTCAGCACGCCTTCGGTATCTTCGATCGAGACTTTCCAGGTGGCCGACAGCAGACCGAGCATGAAGTCTCCGGCGGTTGCGGCCGCAAGGAACTGTATTCTTTTTTGTAATATCGGCATATTACTTATTCACCGGAACTCTCAGTCGGCGGGGGCAAGGAGGGCCGCCAGGATTTTTTCCCGGGATGCATCCAGAACGATCGCAGCCTTTCCGGCCAATTTTTCGGGTTGATATTCCACCCAGAGCTCAACCCCTCCTTTGACGCCGGTCAGCAGAGGCGGGTGTTGGGAGCACTGTTTTTTTATTAACATGGCGGCCAGAGAACACTGAAGGGACATGGCGGCGGTGGAGATGTCACCGATATGGGGGTTGAGGGGATAGACGGGAAGGCTTTTGAAGCGTTCCAGGCCTTTTGTGATCATCCGCGAAGGCATGGACCGGCGATTGCACAGGGGGTTGGTGACAAATATAGCTCCCAGATCGCCTTCCCACATGCCCGCTTCAAGCAGGGTTTCCATAATGATGCTCCCAAGGAAATCACCAGGTTCCGGCGCGGCTTTTCGTGAGGGGTCCCCAGGTCTTTCTTCTGCTATTGCAGCTATCCGGCAGAAGGGTTCCCTGCACCTTTTCTCCAGCGTTTTTTTGTTCTCCAGGACCAGAAACGCCGCTCCTTCTCCGGGCGGTACAAAACTCCC
>PUMZ01000208.1 GCA_003551565.1 Candidatus Brocadiaceae bacterium
AAAAATCTCCATCCATGCACTATCTTACTCCAAAAGCACCCTTTCCACATTCGCCGTTTAGTATAATTATGCACAATAACCACTTAACGACAGGATTGTTGAATTTTTGGGGAAACTCCTGAAATGGCATCTGCCCGATTTCAGAAGGCAATGGTTTCCGGAAAACCTGTCCTGCTGCAAAAGTCTTACCGGCATCTTTTCCGTGCACCAGCCGGAGCCCGTCAGCACGACGGTCGGGATGTGTTCCCCGGGACAAGCGCTCACCAGTTTTGGCGATTTTGCACTTGCACTTGCTTGCTTTTTCGGACATAATACTTCTTCCGCCCGGGTCCGGAAATTGCCGGATCACAACCGCTCTTTTTTTGAAGGATTTGTCATGTCTTTTGTCGCCTCCGTGCATTCCAAAGCCGTTGAACTGATCAAACTGTCCGTCGAGATGACCTCGGCCGCCGGTTCCGGGCATCCCACCTCCGCCGCCTCGCTGGCCCACCTGGTCACCGTTCTGATGTACGACCACATGCGCTGGGAACCGGACAGGCCCGGCCATCCGGCCTCCGACCGCCTGGTCCTCTCCGAAGGACATGCCGTGCCCGTCATCTACGCTGCCGGCGCGGATATCGGCACAGGCATCGGAAAAAACGGTGATCTGCGGCCGATGGCACGTGACGATGCCATGCAGCTCAGGGCCCTGGACAGTGAAATCGACGGCCACCCCAACCCGATGGAAGGGTTCCCTTTCTTCGATGCCGCCACCGGATCGCTCGGACAGGGCCTGTCGGTCGCGGCCGGGATCGGGGCGGCGGCGCGACTCGATGGTCTTGACAGGCGGATCTACTGCCTCATAGGCGATGGCGAAAGCCGGGAAGGACAGATCTGGGAAGCCGCAGAGTTCATCGCCGATCACGGGCTGACGAACGTCTGCCCGGTCTTTAACTGCAACCATTACGGCCAATCGGATCCGGTCAGCCCACTGCAGTCGGCCGGAACAACGGCCCGGAAACTCTCGGCCGTTGGCTACACGGTCGAGTGGATCGACGGTCACGATCCTCACCAAATCCGGGAAGCCTTGCAGGCTCATGCGGACGTTGCCGGCGGCGCCAAACCGCTGGCGATTGTGGCTGAAACGACGAAAGGCTGGGGCAGCCAATCCTTGCAGGAACTGGGGCACGGGAAAGCTGTCGGCCCGGATCACCTCGGTACCGTCCTGCAGGAACTGGACGAGACCGGACAGACCGTCGGAGCGGAATGGAAAGAGGGTGAGTTGCAGATCAAAGCGATCAGCAGCGCTATCCCCGCCACAACGCGAGCCGGGACTCCCCCGCCATTCAGCCGGGCCCTGCGTGAAGCCGGCAAGACATCCGTTCTGGAGGAAGGCGAGTGGGCGACACGGCGCGCATACGGCCTGGCCCTGCAGGCGCTCGGCCACACCGACCCCAAAATCGTGGCCATGGACGGGGATGTGAAGAACTCCACTTATGCCGAGTTCTTCGCCGAAGACGAACAACTGAAAGAGCGCTTTTTTGAAGGCCGCATCGCCGAGCAGAACATGGTCTCGGCCGCCGCCGGATTTTCCGCCGGCGGGAAGATACCCTTCGTATCGAGTTTCGGCAAATTCATCACCCGCGCCTACGACCAGTTGGAGATGGCAATCAACTCCGGGGCGAATATCAAGGTCATGGGCTCCCACACCGGAGTCAGCCTTGCGGCCGACGGCCCCTCGCAGATGGCTTTGCCCGATGTGGCATGGTTTCATGCGTTCACGACTGTCCGCGGCCACAACGGGCGGCCCGCGGCCAATCTCCTGCAACCGGCCGATGCGTTTGCGGCCTATGCGCTCACACTGGCGATGGCCGCCAGCGACGGTTTTTGCTACATGCGCACGCTGCGCCCCGATACTCCGTTTATCTACGAGGGCCGCACCGAATTTCACCTCGGCGGCCACCATGTGCTTGCTGAAGGAGGCGATGTGCTGATCGTTGCCTGCGGCTATATGGTGCATGAAGCCAGGAAGGCGCTTATCCCCCTGAATGAGGCCGGCATCTCGGCGGCACTGGTTGATCTCTATTCTTTGCCTTGCGATGAAACGGCCATCATCGAACTGGCACGCCGCAGCAATCGCCGGGTGCTGACGGTCGAAGACAACTATGGCGGCGGTTTCGGCGCCGCCGTGGCCTCTTTGCTGGCCGAGCACGACGCCGGATGCCGCCTCAAGCAAATGTATGTTCGCAAGATACCCAAATCCGCACGGGAACCGGACGAAGTGCTGGCTTACCTGGGTCTGACCAAAGACGATATCGTTCAAACGGCAGCCGCACTTGTCAGCAACACCTGAACAGGAGGGTGCTTATGTCTCTTTATGATAACGGTTTGAGGCAAAAGCTGCTGGAGCTTAAAAAAGGCGATCATCTGTGCTGTCTTTACGATACCGAGGATGAGCACCGCCACCTGCTGACCCCGTATATTCGTCAGGGGCTGAACAGACATCAGAAAGTGATCTATATTACAGATGCGCATACCGCAGATCAGGTGCTGGGCTACCTTGAAGACGACGGAATCAAGGTGGAAAAACCTCTGAACAGCGGACAGCTTACGCTCATGACAGCTTCCGATTCTTACCTGAAAGATGGCGAATTTGACCCCGACCGGATGATCCGGATGCTGGATTCCGAGGCTAAAAAAGCGATCGACGAAGGCTACAGCGCACTCAGGGTCACCGGCGAAATGAGCTGGGCGTTGCGCAATTGCCCGGGCGCCGGGCGCCTGATCGAGTACGAGGCGAAGCTCAACAATTTTATCCCCGGGCAGCCCGTCGTTGCCCTCTGCCAGTACGACCGGCGCCGTTTTGATGCCGGCATACTTCGGCATGTGCTCAGGACGCATCCGATCGCTGTCATCGGGCGCGAAGTATACGAAAACTTTTACTTTATTCCGCCCGGGGAACTGGATAAGAAACCGGAACCCGAGGCCGAACTCGAGCACTGGGAAAAAAACCTGGAACGGAAAAAACGGCAGACCGAAGCACTTCTGCATAGCGACAGCATCCACATAATGATGTCTGAGATCTCATCCGACCTGGTCACGGCCAACACGGAGAACGTCGATGAGAAAATCAACCGGTTCCTGGAGAAAGTGGGGACGTTTTTCCGGGCCGACCGGTGCTATATTGTCTCCTTCTCCTCCGATTACAGGACGGTAACGGGCACCTACGAATGGGATGCGGAGGCTGTCGGGTCCCGCATGGAGCATCAGGTGGACGTCGCGGTGGAAGATGTCCCGTGGTGGGCTCAGCGGACCCTGGATGGTAAAACGGCGAAAATCGATAAAACGGGGGAATCGTGCCCCGAAGTTTCCCCGAAAGAACGCGAAATTTTGCTCCACGATACCGCATCGCTGTTCACCGTGCCCACCATCGCGGATGACGGACGTGTGACGGGGGCCGTCTGTTTTGACGCGAGCAATGAAAACAAACGCTGGCGCGATGTCGATCGGAACGCCATAAAAATCCTGGCCAACAATATCGCCGGCGTGCGGAATAAAATTACGGCGGAGATGCAGTGTGAACAGTACCGTAAAGAGATCCATGGGGGCCATGAATGCGAGAACATCGTCAGCCGCAACAGCACAATGCAGCAGCTGTTTTCCATACTGCCCGACATCGCCGCGAGCGATGCCAGCGTGATCATCGAGGGGGAGACCGGTACCGGCAAGGAATTGTTCGCCGCCGCCATACATAATATGAGCGGGCGCAGTGGGGGACCTTTTGTCAGCGTCAACTGTGGCGCCCTGCCCGAAAAATTGGTCGAATCCGAATTGTTCGGCTATAAAGCCGGCGCGTTTACAGACGCCAAAAAGGATAAGCCCGGACGCTTTGCGCTGGCGGAAGGCGGCACCATTTTCCTCGATGAAATCGGCGAGCTCCCGCAGGAAGCCCAGGTGAAACTGCTCCACGCTCTGCAGGACGGGACCTATGCGCCGGTCGGCGGGGTCGGCAGGGAAAAAGCCGATGTACGCATTATTGCGGCAACGAATAAAAATCTCATGGATGAGGTCGCAAGCGACCGTTTCCGCGAGGACCTCTACTACCGCCTGAAGGTTATGCGGCTGGAATTGCCCCCTCTGCGGGAGAGAAAAGAGGATATCCCGCTCCTGGTTAAACACTATATCGAACGACGCAATCTTCTCGAGGACAGGCAGATAGAAGGTGTGACGAACGAAGCGATGGCCGTGCTTTTGGACTATGATTACCCGGGCAATGTGCGCGAGCTTGAAAATATCCTTCAACACGGCTTCGTCCTCTGCAGCGGCAACGAAATAGAAACCCGTCACCTGCCGACTGAACTGCGGGGTGCTACCCCAAAAACTGATAGCCCCACCCGGCAGTTCAATGGACAGGCAGGGCTGGAAACGATCGAGCAGATGGAACGCTACATGATAGAGAGGGCGCTGATGCGCCACGGCGGGAACAAGACGGCAAGTGCCCGGGAGCTTGGGATAGGCAAAAGGACCCTTTACCGCAAACTGAAAAAATACGGTTTAACGGAATAATGCTTTTTCAAGGAGGAACTTGAAAAAGGAATCACACTTGTGGAAAGCTCTCGAAAAATTCATCAAACTCTTCCTTTTCATAGCCGACCTGTATCCTGCCGTCCAGGTCAATGACAGGGACCGCATATCTCCCGGCCTTGTCGATTGCTTTCTGCCGGGCTTCTTCGTCGGATACATCGACTTCACGATAAGGAATGTCATGGCTGTCCAGGTACTCCTTGGCTTTTTTACACCACGGACAATGCGGCAGGGTATAAATGATGACTTCTTTCATGCTTGAACCTCCATTGTTCTTTTCGCGATGCTACGCGGCAATGGGAATGAACAGGTGATGACATTTCTTTACGCGGTCACCATGCCACTCCTCCACTACCGGATCAAACGGCCCAGTTCTGTTTTAGTTAATCGGTTCCGGATCGCACACGTGTTCGGCACTGTTCGTCACGCGACCGCACGTTTTACAGATGTATTGCGGATTATTCGCACGCGAGGTTACTTTTTCCAGGTCGATATTGCACGGACAGCAGGTCATTGCGCACATCTTCTCCTCATGGCTACCACAGTCCATCATCAATCCTCCACGGATCTATGGTTCCCCCGCTCCCGGGCGGCCACCGGCCCGGGATGAGCCGGTATCTCGAACCGCTGGGATCCAGACGCTATTGTTTCCAATGTAGTGCGGTTCGAGCGGTTTGTCAAGGGGGGCAGGCAGAAAAAATTCCGGCAAAAACATTTTCTATCGCCTTTCTCTCCACAATGTTTGCCATTATGGCCACATCCGGAAGGGGCGACCCTCGCCGATATGGCACGCCGCCCGCCAGCAAAAGCATGCCCCCGCAAGCCACCTTCCCGCTATCTTGTTTTAGAGGAATTATCTACGATTTTTCCTTTTTGTTTTTTCATATCAGGCACGGCAATTGCTTAATAGTAGTAGGAACAGGATGGGACGGGGAAAACGGAGCCGCCCCCCCCGTCCTGGACGCGGGATCCGTTGGCAGGAATCCTGTTGCGTTCCAATCACCGAAAAAGCTCCTTAAAACATGGAGGAATATTATGCCCTATATCAGTGAGCAGGTGAAGCAGGCCGACTGGAAGAGCGAAAAGCATGTGCCGGTGATCGAATGCGCGGATACCATCAAGGCCGGAGAACTCACCCCGGTCAAGGTGACACTCGGCAAAGCCGTGGCACACCCCAACACCACAGAGCACCATATCCGGTGGATCGATCTGTATTTCACACCGGAGGACTCCCCGGCGCCCTACCATATCGGCCGCTTTGAGTTCACGGCTCATGGTGAATCGACCGACGGTCCGAATACCGGACCCGTCTATACGCACCACGAGGCCTCGACATCGATAACGGTCCCGGAAGAAAGATGCTGCGATTGCGGATGCGGTACGCTACAGGCCCAGGCATATTGCAATATTCACGGTCTGTGGGAGTCGACCAAAGAAATCTGCATCGAATAATTGGTGAGGTTGAGCGGATCAAGGGAGGTCCCCGGGAAATCCAGGGAGCGCGAAATATATAAGCTGTGTTTCAGAACCGGCGACGGCAGGACATATACGCTGGATGATGTCGAAGAAATATCTGGCATCTGCCGTGAGCGGGCGCGCCAGGTTCAGGCAAAAGCTTTCGATAGGCCGTGAAGCACCCGACCTGTCTGGAAAATCCCGAGGATTTTCTCCGTTGCTTTAACCGAAGACCGAAGGAGGAATGGGAAATGGTTGATTTTACGATCCACGACGAATCGTCGGCGCCGCAGGAATCCGGAGACGTGCTTCGTCAAGCCAGAAAGGAATTTGGCATGCTCCCCAAAATTTTCGGGGTTATGGCGGAATCCCCGCCGGAATTAAAGGGGTATCTGAGCCTTGACGCACTCCTGAAAGAAACAACACTGACAACAGATGAACAATATGTTGTGCTGATGGCCGTCAGCTCGGAGAACCGATGCAATTACTGCGTGGCCGCCCACACCGGCGAGGCAAAACAGGCGGGGGTTGACGATGCGATCATACAGGCCATTCGGACCGGCGGGGCCCTCCCGGACGGCAAGCTGGAAGCGCTGCGCGCATTCGCCGTAGCGGTGGTTCGAAAACGCGGCCATCTGCCGGAAGAAGACATCGCGGCCTTTCTGTCGGCAGGGTATGAAAAAGCAAATATCCTGGAGGTCATCCTGGCCGTCGGTATGAAAACTATCTCCAACTACACCAATCATATCGCCGATACGCCCCTGGACGAGGCGATGGAACCGTTCCGGTGGGCCCCCGCGGAAACCTCTTGAGCTTCGGGGGGGGAATAGTCTTTCCCACCATACGTGCGGGAATTTCCTGGCGATACGAGAAGGTTCTTTGCCCCTGTCTTTGGTTTATGAAATGGGGATTAATGGCCGTCGCTGGTTTATGATGTTTGCGGGCCGATCCGCTCACAGAGGGCGTTCGGCCCGCTCATTGCGCCCGGTCCGGCTTGTGGAGAGCATTCCAATTCCCGTATAATAATGTGCAGCATGCTGAATCATTATCACAAACCCATACTTGCTATGATCTTGCTCTCCGTGATCGCCGTGCTGGCCTGCTTTTCCGGCCGACCGGATGATTCTGAAGATCGACTGCCGGTTCTGAGGCAACGGGAACTCCACGAACGTCTTGAATACAAAAATCTTCCATTCAGTGAAGAAGATATTATCAGATACCATCCCGGCTTCGCATATCTCTACCAGGGATCCCGGTGGTTTTATGGCGCAGCAGATGAGGACGGTTCGATTTCAGGGTATATCGCTTACGGGCCTCCGTATGAAAGCAACATTGCCGGTTTTGCCGGCAGAGTTCCGCTGCTGATCGCTTTTGACGCTGACTTCCATATCATAGGAGTTCACCTGCTGCCGAATCAGGAAACTCCCGGCTATGTGAGGAGGGTTGAAGAACAGCTCCTTGACGTATGGGCGGGGAAAAAAACACATGAGGCTCTCCGGCTTGATGCCGATGCCGTAACCGGCGCCACACAGACGAGCAGGGCCGTGATACAGGGTGTGCGGGCTACGCTCAGTGAAGCAGTGGAACAGGATCGGGATCAGGAATTCGGGCCCGATGCCGGGACCGTTATCACCGGGCATATACCGGCAATGGCAACGTTCCTTTTCCTGCTGCTGGTAATTTTTGTCTATTTCAGCAAAAAGAACAGCAGAACAATGCGCAGAGCGTTAACGGTTCTGCGTGTTGTCATACCGGGAGTGATGTTTGCCTCCATGCTGTCTCTGCCGACTTTCGCCGGATGGTTCAGGGGCGGGATCGATGCCACGCGGCAATGGTTGCTGCTGCTTCTCGCTTTTACAGCTGTTCTCATACCTCTTTTGACTGGTAAAAATTTCTATTGTTACAACTTCTGTCCTTACGGTGCGGCACAGGATCTTATGCGACGATTGAATAAGAAAAAGAAACGAAAACTGAACAATAGGATCAGATCTGCACTCAAATTGCTGAGAGCCCTTTTGATTGCCGCGGCGGGTGTTAATGTCGCTGCGAACCTGGGGGTTGATCTGGCGCAGTTTGAGCCGTTTGCTGCTTTCAGGTGGCCGTATGCACCATGGTTCAGCAGGTTTTTAGCGGTGTCTTTCCTGGCAGCCGCAGTTTTTATGCCGCGCCTCTGGTGCCGTCTCTGCCCTACAGGAGGGATCATCGAAGCCTTCCGTGTGCCACGCAGAACCGGCAAATGAATTTATGAAGCATTGTCCGATAATTGACGCCGACAGTTGCAGGTGGCTGTGTTCCCGCGTGGTCCATCCGACTGCCGGCCTCCCGGTTTCAATATCAAGGCATTGCAACAGTTCTCCATGTGATGGTGAGTCGATGATCAAAACGAAAAAACCGGCCCGCACCAGGTCGATGCAGACTTTTTGGTAAACCGGAGCGGCCTTTCCTTCCCGTGTGTGCCCACAACCCATGAACACGCCGGGAACAGGCCTTTTTGCGCCGCGGGGGACGTAAAGGTTGCCGGTCACATAAACCGAGGGCATGCTTTGATAGATGATTTTTTTTATTGTGTAACCATCGCGTTCGATCCTGCCGGTTTCAACGGTTTTCAGCGGTGTGCGTTTTCGCGGAAGCCCGCCGATTGCATCGAAAAACAGCCGGCGTTTTTCCCGCTGATAATTGCTGACATCATCGGCGGTCAGCAGTCGTTCTTTGCGCTGTTGTTCCCCCTCGAAATGACCTTTAGCACGGCGCATGATCCAGCCGTGCACCTGGTTGCCCGTTTCATAAAATCCGTCAGTGAAAGCGCCGAACTGTTCCGTTTCCATTCGTTGTCCTTTGCTGAAGTTTGATCGCAAATTTTCAGTACTCCATTGCCATCCCCCGATGCGTTTCATCACAGCTTCCTCAGAAAACCTGTGTCCTTCTATGCGTTTTATATGATCTTAGCAGGCAACGTAATGAATAAAACGAGAATTCCTGGTCCGGTCAAAGCCCCGGTATCTCGCGACGCCAGGGGCCGTCCGGTGCACGATAGGCAACCGGACGCTTACCGTTTGCTCCCGTTTCTTTCACCTGGCCGAGCTCGCACCCGTTGGCAATGAGCGCCTTCTGGAGCCGGACTCTATCGAGTTCCCGCGGCGTGATGTTGTCTTCCAGAGAAAGCGCCGCAGCAGTTCCTGCCGCCTCGCCCACGTTGACGCAGGTGAGCACGAGCCGGCACCCTGACTGTGCCATGAACTCGGCCGACAGACAGCGTCCGGCGATCAGCAGATTTTCAACCTTCAGTGGAACGAGGCTGCGGTAGGGAATATCGTAGATCCGTTTTGATGTAATGTCCTTCCCCTTGTTTCCCCAGTAATCACTCAAGACCTCCTTGCCGCCCGGCGGAAGCCAGCTCGTTCCGTAACCGGCCGGACCGCATATGACATACCGGGTTTCCCCATCGACCTCTATCTTATCCCATTTGATGTTGCCGACCCCGTCCGGTCCGTGAAGGTCATAACCATGACCCGAAATACAGACAACATCATCAAACCGCCTCCCGCTGGCGAGGTCTGCGGTGGTCATCACGTATTCACCGACGGCCCGTCTGGACTCCCGCACACCCAGCAGAGGGGCGGTGTCAATGAGCCAGCATCGCTCAAATCCGGGAATGTTCTCCCTGATGAAACGCCACAGCAGGTCCGCCTGCTCCCGTCCCTCAAGATACATTCTCGTGAGATCGCGGGTTTCAAGCGGTTGACAGTTCCTCGAATGTGAAAAACAGATGCTCACTTCATCCATCCCGCAATGCTCCGGGCGGCCGGGAACATGCGTCATCCAGTTGAGGTGGTTGTCTATTTCAGCGACCTTCTCCCAGCCCTCTTCTTTCTTGCTCTCGATGAGCCGGATCCATTTGGAATCATTACGTTTCAGATCGGAGTTGACATAAGCATCCCAGTCGACACCCCCGAGCCGAAATTCCAGCGAGCATGCCTGGCTGATCCCATCCCCCGGACGGCCGCTCATGCACTCGCAACCCGCGAAAAAGGCGGCGTCGGCGTCGCCGGAACAATCAACGATACGCCTTCCGAGGACGGCCTGGCGTCCGGACTTGCTTTCCGTCACAACCCCGACGATTTTATCGCCCTCCGTAATCGATTCCACGACATGGGAGCAGAAAAGCAGGTCGCAACCGGATTCCATGACCATCCGATCCAGCACAAGTTTATGTTTCTCCGGGTCGGAATTGCGGTGCCATTCCGCATCGATCGCACGGAGACGGTTCATCATGTCCGCACCGATACCGGATAAAAAATCCAAAGGGATGTTGACAAGGCCGATCGTCGCCAGGCCGCCTAAAGCGGTTTCCCTTTCAATCAAAAGGGTTTTGCATCCCGAACGTGCAGCGGCAATTGCCGCCCCTATGCCGGCCATGCCCCCGCCTGCAACAACGACATCATACTCACCTTCCACATGCAGCTGCTTTTCCGGTTCCCTGACAACTCTTCCTTTCCGATCATACTTCAGCATTTTGCCGCTCCATTCAACAGTTTTGTGAATTATCGGTGGTATTTTCCGATATATAGGAGATCGCTTCCGAAGCACAGTTCCGGAAGCAGATGCCGCATGCGCTGCATTTTTCCTGATCGATATGTGCTCCGCCGGAATCCATGAATACCGCGTCCTCAGGACATTCAAAAACACATGTACCGCAGAATGTACATCCTCTGACCACCGCCGGCTTTTTCTTCATAGAGTGTCCCCTACTCCTTCAATTTTTCGATTGCTTCAACGGCATACGGCCATGCTTCCTCATAAAACCTGTGACCTTCTTCCCCAATGTACAGATGGCATTGATCCTTTGCACCCGCGGCCGCGTAAATGTCCTGCAAACGTGAAAACCCCTCTTGCACGGCGTCAAAAGGGACGATGTCATCGTATTTCCCTGCCACTATAACGACCGGCCGCGGGGCAAAAAGGCCCATTACATCGGCCATCTCCGCATACTGTAAAATATGCGGTATGTAACCGCAGGGACAATGGTGGGTGACCATTTTGGACCGGCCGTATGAACCGAAACTGCAGGACGGCATGGCGAATTTCAGACGCGGGAGCAGCGCGGCAGCATAAACGGCGGTGGTGCCCCCGCCTGAATTGCCCGTGATGCCAAGAGTTTTTACATGAACATCCCCCCTTGCGGTCAGGTATTCGATCCCCCTGTCGACATCGAAAACCCTTTCTCCAACCAGAGTGCGCCCGAGCATCAAAGCGTGCATAGCGGTGTCAACACACTGGGGCCCTATCCGTTCCTGGACTTTTTCCTGCCGCTCCCCAAATCCACGCTGTTCGATGCAGAGAGCGGCCATGCCGTTTTCCATACACCCGAGGGCACGGGCGGCCCCCTTTTTCGGAGAGGATATCGGCCGCGTTTCGTCATTTTTATCGACCAGTATTTCGTTATGCATACCCGATGAGTGCCCCTGGAGGCATATCATAAAATCATACGGCGGCGAAGCGTTTTCCGGAATGCAGACGTATGCCGGCACATCGGAATGTGATTCGCCGGTGAACACTATTTTCTCAATATTCCCCTGCCCATCGCCCACCGTGATCTTCCTCTTCCAGAGTGTCCTCACGTTGAGCGGCGGCCGTTGTGCGGGAATTTCACCGACCAGCTCGTTCAGTTTCTTTCTCAGTTTTCCCTGCCATGCACCCACATCCCCGCCTTTATACGCAAGTTCCGGCTCGAGGCTGTCCAGGAGATGCCTGTGCTGCAAGGACGGAGAAAACTTGAACGTGCCATCGGGCGCACCATCCTTTCCATTCACCAACTGACCGATCCTCCCTCATTCAGGTGTTTTTCAAGATATTTTTTAAGCAACATGCGCCAGCCAGAGCGTTGCTTCTTTGACGGCATGGCGCAGCGACTCTCCCGACACCTGCGGCCTCAAACAGTCCATAAGCCGTGGTCCGATGCCGAATTCGCCGTCCCGACCGCGCTCGACCCAGCCGAGATTGTTCATCGATTTCAGTATTGGTGACACCTTTTGAACCCCGACACCGAGGATGTCCGGATCGCCCTGATCGGTCCCTCCGGCGCCGTAGAGGTGAGCACGAGCCCGGTCTTCTTATCCTATCCACACGGGTTGTAACCAGGTTTTGGCCGCGTCGGCGCAACTATCGTAAAAAAATCCTATAGGGCAATCCGTATCGGTGAACGACCGCTCTCAACCCAGCAAACACTGCTAATATCCTTAAACCCGGCACACGGCGTCAATCATCGCCCTGAACTGCGGAAAGCAAAGTTCCCCTTTTCCCCGGATATAAGGCGATGCCGTCGGAGAGACGATCAATCCCCTGTGGTCGTCAAACGCATCGGAAACAAGCGCCTCGGTTTCCCGCCTCACATCTTCGGGGGTTGCTTCATACATCCTGTTGATCTGGATGTTTCCCTCAAGGCACATTTTACCACGTGCCATGGCCTTCGCCTCGCAAGCTGTGATATCGCCATGGGGTGGGGATTCGAAAGGGTGGAGGACATCCGTTCCCATATCGAGGAAACCCTGGAAAACTTTTTTAATGGAGCCGTGCGAGTGAATATGTATCCGCCCTCCGGCATTGTGTATCAGGTCGATGACGGGTTTGTCGTATCTGACATTGAAATCTGCGAAATCAGCGGGACCGTGCAGAGGAGGCACGATATATTCCTGACCCAGCATGGAGAAGAAGGGACCGACACCTCCATCCAGAAGGAACTTAACCCGCCGCAACATGAGCTCCATCTGTCGCCTGCAGAGCCTGTGCAGGGTGTCTCTGTTGCTTACGGACATCAACGCAAAGTTTTCCGTTCCGCAGAGCTGCGCAGTGAAACCGCCCGGATTCATTCCAATGCCGATGTCCACGATGCCCTTATCTCCGACATCGGCTTCCATCGCATGGAAAGTATGCACGTCACCTGCCGGTTCCGGCACAGGGAGCGAAAGGTACTTTTCTGCATCTTCCACACTCTTCACAAAGTGCGTCTCCTGCAACCCCGGGTTCCCCTTCAAGCTGACCAGCCGGGAACATTGCAGCTCACCTTTTGGAGTATGCAGGACTTCAATCCTTCGCTCAAAATCCACGGAATACCGTTCGGTTCGAATCTCCATGGGATATCCCGACTCGAATTGGCAGCCGGACCACCGCGCTTTGAGTTCGGTATGCCGGTCAAGATAGGCCTTCAAACTATCATATGAAGGATCGTCGTTCGGGAACCCCGTGCGGCAATACACGGCAGGACGATCCAGCTCCCGGTTGAAATAGCAGCGCTGTAGCCTCTCTCTTCTTGTCATGAAGACATTGTACTATCAAATCCTTTCAATTAAAAGCTGAAAAGCCGCAAAGGGCATATGCCAAATGAAAGTTTACCCCGCTGAGGACGGGATTTTCAGGCTGGATCGGGAGACCGGGGAACAGGAACTAATAATCTCCCATTCGGATATGGCCGGTTTCCTGCCGGCATCCGGGGCAAAACCGGACGATATGCGTTACTTCACCCCTCCTCTTTTCAATGAAAACGGCACGCGTTTCATGTTCTGGTACCGTTCCCGCTGCGGGCTTCATAATGGGATCTATACTGCATCGGCTGACGGCAGCGGTATCTATAAGTTGCCGACGCTTGGCAATTCCCATTCGGTATGGCTGGGCAATGACAGAATCCTTGCATGGGCGGCCGTTGAGGGGAGGGGGACGCACAATTTCCTGTTTCATGACAGAAAGCCCTTTCAAGAGCCTTCAAGGGTCTGCGGTGCATCGTTTGAGTTCAACGGCCATGCCACCTTTTCTCCCGATACGGCATGGTTGATTACCGATACTCCTGAACCGCCGGTTGCCGATAAAAGGAATCAACGGACGCTTTATCTCTTCCAATGCAAGACGCACCGCCGCATCGAACTCGGGACGTTCGGTGCTCCCGATATCCTGAGGGGGCCGCTTCGCTGCGACCTGCATCCCCGCTGGGACCGAACCGGCGGCAGAGTCTGTTTCGATTCCGCCCACGACGGCTGCCGGCAGATGTATTTATTGGATACAGACGCCTTCCGAACATAGCCGTTGGTTATTCGAACAACTTTTTCAAAAGGAGGTGCCCTATGAGGATGTCGTTTCCCAGAATTCTTTTGGTGGTCGGTTGGCGCAGGGAGTGAGTCGATCGCGGGCGAAGGCAACATCATTGCGTCCGGCGAGATGCTTTTCCATAAGCCGGCGAAACGGTTCCAATCGTCCGGTATCACCGGAGATGTCGAGTGTTTCCTGTGGGTCAGCGCCAAGATCGAACAGTTGCTCTTCGTTGTTATCGGGAAAAAACAGGTATTTGCAGTTGTCCCGGATGATGAAATGGTTGGACGGGCCCCGGCACTCGCCATACAGAGTCTGGCGGGTCCGGAACGGTTGGCCATGCAACGCATCGGCAAGACTTCGGCTGTCCAGATCGTTATTATAAGCAGCAGGCTGGTCGATACCGCATAGATCGAAGACGGTGGCGCATATGTCTTCCAGGCACACAAGTTCACCGCATGTCCCGGGCTTGAAATTCATGTTGCGCCAGGCGATGAACAAGGGGATATGGGCCGCCCCTTCGTAGCCGAGGCTTTTGCGCCAGAGGTGATGATCGCCGAGCATCTCACCGTGATCCGATGTGAAAATAATGAGGGTGGGCTCTTTGGCGCGTGGCGATCCGTACTCGAACATGCGCGTAAGCACATAGCGGATTCGATCGTCGATATGGTGGATAAGTCCGAAATAGCCTGCGGCAGCATCCATCATGGCCGTTGCCGGAAACGGTCCGACAGCGCCGACGATGCCGGCTCCTCGCGCTACGCTGTCGAACTCAGGCACCCACCCGCCGATTGCCGGACGGTAGTTATGCCGTCGGAAATACCGATCCCAGTAAGCTTGCGGAGGAGTCAGTGGCGGGTGGGGGGCGGTAAAGGAGAGATGCAGAAAGAATGGGCAGCTTGGATCGCGCAAACGCGTGATGAAGTCCACGGCTTGATTGGCCAAAAAACTGGAGTGGTGCAGGTGCTCGGCCTTATCCCAGGGGCGGGCCACCCAGCTGCTGCCGTGGATCCCGATGTCGTTGGGGGATTCGTAACCCTGCTTTTTCATCCAGTCCACCCAGTCGTTGGTGGGTTGCAACGGGGTGTCCCACCGGTCGTTCGACGATTCGGTGCGGACCATGTGCTGGTATCCGTAACGCTTGCGTTGCGGATGCAGATGGAGCTTGCCAATAAGCTCCGTCTGATAACCGGCTTCGGCCAGCCGCCCCGGCATGCTGATGGGGGCATCCCATTCCAGGCCATCCTTGTAGTGCCGTAATCCGTGTGTCACGGGGTGGAGTCCGGACAGAAGCGAGCGACGGGCCGGTATGCAAACCGGGCACGTGCTGTAGGCGCGGGTGAAGTTGACCCCCTGAACGGCCAATTCGTCCATGGTCGGGGTTTGCAGGGGGGTCGAGGGATTGTTTATTCCCATGGCGTCGAAACGCTGCTGATCGGTCGTTATCAGTAAAACATTGGGGCGCGAAACTGTCGCGGTCATGGTAACCTCTTCGTTTTTTCAGGCGCCTGCCGGAATAGAATCTTTTACAGCTGTTTTTGCTTCCCTAAATCGAGCGCAAGGTGTATGTGTGTTGAAGGGGCAAAACCATCTCATCAGCATGGTGAGAAATAACCAACAGCGGGCCGCCACCGGAATCGCTCCGGTGGGCAGCCCGTTTTCCTTGCCGCGTCTCCGACAACGACATCACGCTTGTACTGTTGCGATTCGCAGAGTGTCGGGTCGTGAAAAAGGCGTTCGCATCCCCCTCTACTCCAGCCGCTCCTGCACTTCCGCGGCGACTTCAAACAGCCGGGCGTTCCGGTCGAGCCAGTCCGACTCGGCGAACCATTCCTGGCCTTTCCCGCCCATCTCCGAGCGCTTGCGGCGCGCTGCGCTGTCCCAATAACCGGGCAGGTCATCGTCGTGTGCGGAAAGGCCGTTCCAGATGGCTTCGTGCATGCTGCGCCCCTCTATTCTCCCCAAAATCTCCAGATCCTCTTCATCGGGCCAGAACCCCATCCAGAGGGCCATCTGGCGCTCGTCGAGTATCTCCTGAGCGCGCCCGGCCAGATCCTCTCCGATCCGCTCCAGCTGCTCGTCGTCCAGAAGAACGCTCTCGATGAAGATGCGCGCCTCGCACTCCTGCACGCTCTCGCGCAGGTTCTCCAGCCGCGCCGTCGCCACCGGCCCGTCCTGCCCGGGAGCGAGGAAGTAGCTGTTGATGTTCAGCCCACGCCAGTGATTGTGCGGATAGCGGGCGTGGACCATGCCGCTGCGCCGGTCGCGGCTGTCGCGGACCACGCTCCAGAAGTCGCCCCCCAGACGGCCCATCCCGCGTTGCAGGCCGGTGATGCTGACCTTCGGCAGCAGGCGCACGATGAGCGGGTGGCCGTTCATCTGCCCGAACCGGCACAGGTAGGCGCGCAGCTCCGGAATGCGCCAGCCGTACTGGCGAGCGACGGCCGGGTTGACCGTGTACGAGAGGCTGTAAGCATGGGCCTCGTAGGCGAGAGGGGCTATCCCGCGCAGGATGGTATTCGGCATCGGCCGGTTGTGCTTGCGGCGGTAATGGGAATGGGCGATCCACGGCAGCCCGCCGGTGACCTCGTTGAAAAACTCATGCTCATCGCGCATGGGTTCGAAATCGGTAATCATTGCCATATGCATGGCATCTTCCAACCCGCGTTCGCGCATCAGGCTGCGAAGGTCGTCGTAAACAGGCTTCCAGATGCCACGACTCTCCTCCTCCCAGTAATGGGGCAGGTGTCCCGGTTCGGCCTCGCCGCTTTCGCCATCCACGATCGTAACCTCAAGCCCTTTCTGACGCTGCTCCCACTGCTGCAGGGCGCGCTGCTGTTGCTGCCAGGCATAGCTTCCTTCGTCCGCAGTTATTTCCGGTCGCTCCTCCCGTGACCGGCCGCGGTGTTCACGGGCGAGGTAGGCGTCCCAGGCATAGAGAACCACCTTGTCGATCTCCCCCAGGTTCTCCTGCGCCACGTCGAGGTAGCGCTCGACCACCGCATAGTCCGGCTCCAGCGAGCCGTCTTCGCCGCGCACCCACCGGAGCATCGACTCTTCGTTGCCCTGGTTTGTCTCGCGGATCAGGTGCACGTACACCACCCGGCTGCCGGTATCGCGGATGAGCCGGAAGCTCTTTGCAATCAGCTCGAAATGTTCATCCGACCACAGCGGCACGTCGTATTCCAGTGCGAGCGTATCGGGCGATTGCATCATCTCGATCCACGTGCGCCACTCTCCGCTGTCGGGCACCTGCCAGCCGGCCACGTTCAGCTCCACCGGCACGGTGAGCGCTTCCTGCAGCCCGTCGGCCCCGATGCGCAGCTCGCCAACATGGCGTCCCGCCTCCATATCGTCCGGAACCGTGACCGTCACCCAGACGCCGGCCAGCGCACGGCCGTCGTGCACAGCGATCTCCTCCGGAGGTTCTTCGAGGAGTACATCGAGGTTGGGAGGGAGGTTGCGTCCGCCCGTCCACCGGGTCGCGTAACGCACCTGCACCGCATCGCCCGCGCTTCCGGGCATGGGATTGGGGCCGTCGCCGCCGACCAGTTCGGCCCGGAGGCCGATCAGCGGTTCGTCCGATTCCACCGCAACGGCGCCGGAGAAGGTGCCGCCCCGGGCCGCTTCGATGCGCATGGTCTGCAGTTCACCGCGGTCGGTCTCCCGGAAAGCGTTGTCCAGCACGTGGTAGTTCCACACCCTGATCCCGCCGGCGGATGCGGCGGTGCATATCCCCAGAAAAAGCACTGCAGCCTTCATTGCCCACAAACGATTATGTGCCACGATCGGATTCTCCCTGAAATTGTATTGTTGACCGCGTGTCAATGTTCAGTGGACCGCCTGCCCGCGGCAGGCGTTGTCCGCTGTCCGGCACTGATTATAAACGATTCCTTCATCCCCGGCAAAAAAACGGCGCGGGGAAGATTATTGCAAATGCTGCTGCACCTCTGCGGCGAGTTCGAAAAGGCGCACGTTCCGGTCGAGCCAGCCGGATTCGGCGAACCATGCCCGACCGCGATTTTCTGCTTCGCTTATAAATGCCGTGCGCTCCCCGCGGTCTTCGGGCAGCGGCATGTCCAGATGCCGGAGTGCCTGCCCTATACCCTCGATGGGCCAGCGTGTGTTGCCGTGAATACCCAGTGTGGAGAGGACGTCAAGGTGTTTTTCGTTGAACCATGTCCCCCGCCAGAGGGCGCGCTGGCGTTCGTCAAGGAGTGTCCGGGCGCGTCCGGCCAGATCTTCGCCCAGACGGCTGCGTTTTCCGTCGTCCAGCAGGGCGCTTTCGATCAGGATCCGCGCCTCGCACTCCTGCACGCCCTCGCGCAGATTTTCCAGCCGGGCCGTGGCCACCGGGCCCTCCGGCCCCGGTGCGAGCAGGTAATTGCTGATATTCAGGCCGCGCCACTGGTTTTCCGGATAGCGGCTGAACGCCTGCCCGGTTCTGTTGCCGCGCCTGTTTTTGAAAACCGGCCAGAAGTCCCCGCCCATCCGTCCGATACCGCGCTGAAGGCCCGTGATATTCATCTTCGGTTTCAGGCGCGTTGTCAATGCGGGCCCATTGAGCAGCGACACCCGGTCCAGCCATCCGCGCAGTTCGGGGATTTGCCAGCCGTAAGAGCGGGCTTCGTCGGGGTTCATCTGGAATATCGACCGGTAAACATGGGCCTCGTAACAAATGCTGCCCACGCCGCGCAGAACCGTATTCGGTGCCGGCTGCTCGTGTGTCCGGCGGTAATGGGAATGTGCAATCCATGGAAGATCGCCGGTGACATCCTTGAGAAACTCGACCTCTTCCCTTGAGGGCGCCATATCGCTGACCATTCCCAGTACCATCGCGTCTTCGAGCCCGCGGCGGCGCATGCGTTCGCGCAATTCGTCATAGACCGGCTGCCAGATGTCACGGCTGTCCGGCGCCGTATAGTGGGGCAGGAAAGCGGCCTCCTCGTCCCCTGTTTCCTCGTCGATGATCGTCACCGCCAGACCGCCCTGGCGCATATCCCAGCGCTGCTGGGAGCGGCGCTGGAGCCCCTGAACATACGCATTGGCGTCTGGATCGACCTCCGGACGGTCCTCGTAAGAGACGTTCCTCCATGTCAGGACCAGGTAGGCGTCCCAGGCGTAAAAAACAACTTTATCCAGATCTTCGCCCAGATGTTCCTGCGCCACGTCGAGGTAGCGCTCCATAATCGTGTAGTCCGGCTCCAGAGAACCGTCCTCCCGGCGCATCCACCGGACCATCGACTGCTCGTTGCCCTGGTTGGTCTCGC
>PUMZ01000023.1 GCA_003551565.1 Candidatus Brocadiaceae bacterium
AAAAATCTCCATCCATGCACTATCTTACTCCAAAAGCACCCTTTCCACATTCGCCGTTTAGTATAATTATGCACAATAACCACTTAACGACAGGATTGTTGAATTTTTGGGGAAACTCCTGCAAAATGCCCCCTTGACAAACGAAAAAAATAGTGTATAATTCCAGCATAGACTTCTGATGCGGCGCCGGAAACGATCCGGGCACGCATAATAAATACTTTATTGACGGTGCGGAATATGGCACTGTTCCCCCCTTTCACGGGGCGCCCGCCCCAAGGAGGTCTGGTTATGATTAAGCGGTTCCTGGCGGTTTTGTGTCTTGCAGCATTGTTGGTCCCAGGAATCTCGCAGGCGGATTCCGGATGGTTCGGTGAGTTGTGGGGTGAGGACGGACTGTACGCATGGCTGCGCGGCGACCAGCCGCCCCCGCCCGGCATCACCGTGCTGGATGCGAACGTGTATTTCTATGCCGACGACTTTGTTGACCCTGACGATACGCTGCCTGCGGGCGCGCTGCTTCGTGCCGCCGACAGAACCGCCACCCAGTTCCCCGCCGACATCGGCGTGTTTGTCGATACGGGCGAGTTCACGAACCTGGGCTACATCAGTGTGACCCAGGAGGTGGAGCCGGTCGGCATCCTCGTTCAGCCCATCCTCCCGGCCTCCAATCCTATGGAATGCGAGATCACCAACGAAGGCGTCATATACGTCGGCGGCGGAGAGTATGCCGCAGGGATGCTTTTCGAGGGCGACGTGGAATCAAGTGAAATCATCAACACCGGGCATATCCTTGCCGAGGCCGGTTTGGAAGTCGCGCCTGGCGAGATCATTGATGCCGGATCAGTCCCGGGCCTCGAAGCGGGCGCCATCGGGCTGGACTTCCTGGGTAATGTCGCCGGTTCCTCCATCATCAACACCGGCACGATCGCGGCAAGGGCCGAATTCGACGGCTCGGAACTCCTCGTTGCCGCAATGCCGGACTATCCGGTGCAGATGTCAGCAGTCGGTATCTTCGTCGATGGCGAGTTCTACGAGAGCGAGATGACCAACGACGGCGCTCTCCTGGCCGAGGTCGTGCTGAGAAACCTCGGCGAGTATGAGGGCGAAAGCGGCGGCGGCGCCGCCTACGGCATTTTCATCGGTGAGGATGTGCGGTATTCGTCCATAGACCACGCCGGCGAGATCGCCGCGGTTGTGGATATTGAAGGCACCGACGGAGCGGCGTGGGCCGAGGCCGCCGGCATCTATATCGACGCCGACCTGGGATACAGCTCCGACATAACCAGCACCGGCGAGATCCTGGCGCTGATCAACATGAAAAACATCGGGAGCATCGGGGAGGAACTGAATCTTGATAGTAGCGGAGGCGGTGCGGAAGCCACAGCCTACGGCATTTACATCAACAACGACGTGACTTACCACTCGGACATCACCAGCGCAGGCCCCGTCTCCGCCATAATCAATATGGAGGAGGTCGCGGGCGACGCGGACGCCGAGGCCTACGGCATTTACATTGGCGATGATGTGGCATACGGATCAAGCATCACCAGCAGCGGCGACATCATGGCTGTGGTGAACATGAGCGATGTCGGCTGGAATGCCGGGGCAGAGGTTTACGGCATATACATCCGTGAAGATGTGGATTATGACAGCAGCCTCAGCAACACCGGCGACATCGTGGCGCTCGTCAACATGAGCCGTATCGGAGACGGGGCCGCCGCCGATGCTTACGGCATCTACATAGGCGACGACGTGGAATACAGCAGCAGCTTCAGCAACACCGGCGATATCCAGGCGCTCATCAACTTGAGCGATATCGGAGGCAGCGCCGACGCCGAAGCCTACGGCATCTATCTGGACGAGGTCAGGTACGGCAGCAGCTTCAGCAACACCGGCGACATTTCCGTGATCGTCAATATCGACGACGTTGAAGACAGCGCCGGCGCCGAAGCCTACGGCATCTATCTGGACGACGTGGATTATGGCAGCAGCGCAGCCAACACCGGGGACATCCTGGCGCTCATCAACTTGAGCGATATCGGAGGCAGCGCCGACGCCGAAGCCTACGGCATCCACCTGGACAATGTTGATTATCGCAGCAGTTTCAGCAACACCGGGGACATCTCCGCGATCATCAATATCGACGGTGTTGAGAGCTGGGCCGAAGCTGAAGCATACGGCATCTATATGGACGATGTTGATGACGGCAGCACCTTCAGCAACACGGGGGACATCCTGGCGCTCATCAGCATGAGCGATATCGGAGGCAGCGCCTACGCCGAAACCTACGGCATCTACGCGGACGATATCGAGGACGGAAGCAGATTCAGCAACACCGGAGACATCTCCGCGATCATCGATATCGACGACGTTGATGGCAGCGCCGACGCCGAAACATACGGCATTTACGTGTATTATGTGGAATCTGGCAGCACCTTCAGCAACACCGGCGATATTCAGGCACTCATCAACATGGCCGATATCGGCGGCGATGCCGACGCCGAAGCCTACGGCATCTATCTGGACGATGATGTCGATTATGGCAGCAGCTTCAGCAACACCGGCGACATCTCCGCGATCATCAATATCGACGATGTTGATGGCAGCGCAGGCGCCGAAGCCTACGGCATCTATCTGGACGATGATGTCGATTATGGCAGCAGCTTCAGCAGCACCGGCGACATCTCCGCGATCGTCGATATCGACGGCGTTGACGGCAGCGCCGACGCCGAAGCATACGGCATCTATCTGGGCGATGTAGATCGTGGCAGCAGCTTCAGCAGCACCGGCGATATCCAGGCGCTCATCAACATGGCCGATATCGGCGGCGATGCCGGCGCCGAAGCATACGGCATCTATCTGGACGATGTGGATCGTGGCAGCAGCTTCAGCAACACCGGCGACATCTCCGCGATCGTCGATATCGACGGCGTTGACGGCAGCGCCGACGCCGAAGCATACGGCATCTATCTGGAAGATGTAAATCGAGGTAGCAGCTTCAGCAGCACCGGCGATATCCAGGCGCTCATCAACATGGCCGATATCGGCGGCGATGCCTACGCCGAAGCCTACGGCATCTACGCGGACGATGTCGAGGACGGAAGCAGCTTCAGCAACACCGGCGACATACTGGCGCTCATCAACATGAGCAATATCGGCGGTGGGGAAGGTGAAGTAACGCCGGAGGAGAACAGCGGCGATGCCGGCGCCGAAGCCTACGGCATCTACGTGTATTATGTGGAAGATGGCAGCAGCTTCAGCAACACCGGTGACATCTCCGCGATCATCAATATCGACGACGTTGATGGCAGCGCCAACGCCGAAGCCTACGGCATTTACGCAGACGATGTCGAGGATGGAAGCAGCTTCAGCAACACCGGCGACATACTGGCCGAGGTGAACCTGAGCAATATCGGCGCAGATGCCTCCGGCTATGCCTTCGGTCTCTATACCGACCAGGTAGACGAAGGTTCGCTGCTGTCAAACACCGGCAACATCATTGCCAATGTTAACATCACGGACGTCGACGGATTCGCAGACGGTTACGCAAAAGGCCTTCGCCTCTACTATCCGGACTACGGCGCGACCGTCATTAACACCGGCACTGTCTCCGCCGGCGTAAAGATTGAATCGGCCGGAGACGGCGCTGAAGCAGAAGTTTACGGTTTGTATATCAATGACAGTATCTGCTGCGGCTCGACCGTCACCCTCTCCGGCGATAACCTGGCCGAGGCGGTGATGAGCGATATCGGCGGCGATGCCGGCGCCTTCGTCGGAGGCCTGTATGTTGACAGCGACGTTAATAACGGATCCTTGCTGACCGTCGCAGGAGACGTTTCCGCCGGCGTCGATATGGGCGACATCGAAGGAAACGCTGATGCAGAGGTCTATGGCCTGCATATCGGCGGCTACATTGATGACGGCGCCGCCGTGGACATTTCCGGTGACATCACCGCTCTGATCAATATCGCCATGACTGGCGGCGATGCCGGCGCCGAAGCCCGGGGCATTTACGTGGACGGTGAAGTGCAGTACGGATCCGTCCTGCACAATACCGGTGACGTCCTTGTCATGGTGAACCTGAGCGATATCGGCATGGCGGAAGAGGAGCTGGCGGCGACTGAGAACGGCGGGAGCGCGTCCGGCCATGCCTCCGGCCTTTATATCGGCTCCGACATCGACCGCGCCTCCAGCGTTATTAATGAAGGCCGCATCTCCGCCATCGTCAACATCGACGGCGTTGAAGATTATGCCTTCGGCGAAGCCGTGGGCATCTACATCGATGATGATGTGGAAGATGCCTCCCGCCTGACCAACACCGGCGATGTGCTCGCAATGGTCAGCCTGAGCGACATCGGCGGCTCCCTGGCGGAAGCTTACGCGACAGGACTTGACCTGTACGAAGTGTCGGACGCCTCAATCATCAGCAACGAAGGCGGCATCTCCGCCGTCGTGAACATCGACGGCGCCGACGGCGACGCCGTGGCCTACGCCTACGGGCTTCTTCTTGAGAGTTACCTGGAAGAAGGCTCCTACATAACCAACACCGGCGATATCCTCGCCGAGGTGAACCTGAAGGACATCGAGGGGCTGGCCGATGCAGAGGTCGGCGGCATCTACATCGACGACCTGCAGTCAACCGTCAGCACGGGCAGCAGCATCAGGTCGCTGTTCCGGGCGGAGAACGCCCAGGTTGACTCCCTTTACATGTCCGGCATCGACGTCGGCTACGCTGATCCGGACGGCAGGCCGATCGTGCGGAATGAAGGCGATATCATCGTATCGGCACGGCTGCGCGACAGCGAGGTTATGGACTTCGACGTCACGGGCATCGCGGTACGGGGCGGGGAGGCGAAGGTGGACAACCAGGGGCTGATCGCCCTGGACGTCGCTGATCTGGGCGTCACCTCCGGTCCCGTTGAAGTCGAACTGCCGCCGGTGATAATAGGTGAAAACGCTTTTATCGGGGGACAGCACACCGCCTCGGCGGTGCTGTTTGAGGATACCGTGGCGGAGTTCTCCAATACCGGCGTCCTCTACGCATCCGGCAACGCGCGGGCGCTCTCGCTCTTCAGTTCCGAAATATTCTTGGACATGAACGGCGAAGGCTCGCACGTTACCCTCGAAGACGGGTTCGGCCTGGTGCTGCACGGCGACCCGGAAGAGGTCATGCGTCCGATCTACGTCGGCGCCGGCAGCACGCTGGACCTGAACGACGTTGACCTGATGGTGCACGGCAACAGCGCCGTCAAAATCGGCAAGCCTTACTACCTGATTGAGACGGAAGAGACGTTCGATAATAGTCTTCTGATCGAACCTCCCACAAACGACAGCGAGGTCCTGAACGAATGGGGCGAGCTTGTCAATAAGTTCAGCAACCCCGACATCAGCGTGGACTGGTACGACGGCGGCGAACCCGAAGAGATCGTCCTGAAAGCCGGCGGCAATGACGGGCCGGACAAGGGCGAGGATTCCGCAGTGATCTTCAACTTCACCCCGTCCGGCAACCAGGGGGCGAGCTCCGCCCGCGCCGCCATCGCCGGCATCTATTCATCGCAGGGTCAGTTCATGAACCTCGTTCGCGATCAGAACCTGCGCGGGGGCGGATTCTTCGGCGATGTGTTCGCGCAGACCGAAGAGCCGGAACCGATACTGCTCGCCTCGGCGGGTAGCTCGTTCTTCAGCTTCGGCAGCAATCCCGACGGCATGTACCACGACGGCGTGTACGTGCTCCCCTACGGCACATGGGTCAACGACTCCGGGATGGGCGCCGATATGGACTCCGCCGGGCTTCTGATGGGTTACGAAAGTGAGATGGAGCCGTTCATGGTCGGCCTGGTGGCCGGCTACGGGCGCAATCACGTGAGCTATACCGGCGACTACTCGGGGAACCGCGAGAACCAGGACGTCTATACCATAGGCGCCTACGGAATCCATCACCTGGATAACTGGTTCACCAACTTTGGACTGAACTACAACTACATCCGGCACGAGTACAGGGGCCGCACGGGCATGAACCTCGATCTCCGCGAGAGGGACCGCTTCGCCAGCAACGCGCTGGTGGCGCAGGCGGAGACCGGCCCGAAGATCGAGAACGAAAGCTGGGGCGTTTATCCCGCTGCGGGCCTCCGGTGGACGTACTGGCACACCGAGCGCCGCACAACCAGGGCGGATTCCGGATGGGAGAGGACCTACAGTTCGTTCGACAAACACTTCGTGCATGCCCTCCTCGGCGCGGACGCCTGCAACAGGTGGGATGTTGAAGGCGCGGGCGTGATCGAGCTGCAGGGCGGTCTTAAACTCGAACATGCGCTGACCAACCGCGACGTCACGGTGGCGCAGAGGTTGCAGGGACAGCGTTCGAAAACCACCCAGTCCATAGGCGACACCTCGCTCGTGGCGAACCTGGCCGGCAGCTACCGCTGGAACAATTTCAAGGTGAAGCTCGGCGTCATGAGCCAGCACAACAGGGACTACGATGCCTACAGCACCTACGGCCAGTTCGGCCTTGCCTGGTGAGGAAACGGGTCAAAAACCCGCTTCCCACAAGTTGCCGGTCCAGCCTGCCTGTGCGCACGCACAGGCAGGCTGGTTTACGTACGGCGGCGGAAGGCAAACGCCGCACAAGCCTGCCTTCGTTTTATGAGAGTTTTTCCGGAAAAGTCAACGGTGCCCGCGCCGCGTATGGAGCCCCCCGGATCCGTTCCTGATGACTCGTGGCCGGGGAAGAGTGAGGGAAAAGGAATTGTGGTGCGGATGGGGAGATTCGAACTCCCATGGGGTTTGATCCCCACCAGGCCCTCAACCTGGCGCGTCTGCCTGTTCCGCCACATCCGCTCCGAAGAGACGAGTGATTGTATACTAAAACGAACGTCGTGTCAAAAGAAGAATCTGCAGGAAGAATTTGCGCTGCGGGGTTTTTGTTGCCTGGCTGGTTATTTTACCAACAAACATCAACCTTCGCCTCCAGCACGCGCAGCAAAGCGTCGGCGCCAAAACTTTGTCGGGTAAAAATATCCATCTTCGCACAAAGCCGCACCGACCTCATCCTATTTCCGGACGGAGCTTGAAAAAGAACCCGTAAAACAGATTGAACGGTCAAAAACAGCCTTGAAGAAGCGACCGCATCAACACGGGCCAAAGCCCCCGGCGGGGCGTTTCAATGTTCCGCCCGCGGCAGCTCAGAGGGCGCTTCCCGATCCCCGGCGGGCAGTACGCTTCCGGCTCCGGGCACGGAATCCAGTCCGTGCATGGTCTTTTCCCAGTAGCTCGGCCGCGTGATGATCTGGAGGAAACCTTTCCACGCGCCGATACTCGCCAGCCCCCAGTATGCGGGAAGCAACAGACAGTGTTTGACGATGTCGTAGTAGCCGCGCTGGTACGTGGCGAGCATGGCCGCGTAGATGAACAGGAAATTGCCCACAAAAAGGCACAGGGCCCCCCAGAGAACGAGTGGAAACGGGAAAGCGATGCTTATCATCTCCAGTCTCAGGCCGAACCAGGCCGCAGTAAGGAACCAGTAGACGGGATTGATCAGCAGGCATACAATGGTGCCGGCCACCACAAGGTGGAACATCAGCGTTCTGGCCAGGCCCAGCGTCTTCAGATGCTGCACGGGACGCCGCAGATGCACAAGGTAGGTCTGTATGTAGCCCTTGACCCAGCGCGAACGCTGCTTGATCCAGAACCCCACCGCGCTGCACGCCTCCTCCCACGTTGTGGAATCCAGCATCCTGGTCCGGTATCCCGCCATGGCAAGGCGCATGCCCAGGTCGCAGTCTTCGGTGACATTGTACGGGTCCCAGCCCAGGAGTTCTTTCAACTTCTCCACCTTGAAATGGTTCGAAGTCCCGCCCAGCGGTATGGGCGCCTCGAGCGTATCGAGACCCGGAAGCGTCAGGTCGAACCACATGGAATAGTCCGTGGTGAAGAGGCGCGTGAGCAAATTATGGCGCTGGTTGTAAAAATTCAGCTTTGCCTGGAGGCACACCACCTCGCGGGGGACCCGGCGGAAGCCCAGCACGGCTTTCAGCAATTGATCGGGCTCGGGGCGGTCTTCCGCATCGTAGATCACAAGGTATTTCCCTTTCGCCATGGCCAGGCCGGCGTTGCATGCCTTGGGCTTGGTCCGCGGCTGAAGATCGGGAACAACCAGCGCCCGTATATGCGCGGGCAAATCCACTGAATCCACCGCCTCCAGGGTCTCGGCGTCGTCTTCCTCCAGGAGCAATATGACATCCAGCTTGTCCCTGGGATAAACCAATTCATCCAACCCCTCCAGCAGTTGACCGAGCACCTCCGCCTCCCTGTAGAGGGGCACGAGGATGGTATAGGGGGGCAGGTCGCCTTCCATTGCCTCCCGGATCTCGTCCCCGGTGAAGCCGACCAGGCTCTGGGAGGTGATCGAGGCATGGATCAGGTAGGCTTTGAATACGACGATGATAAGATAAAACGCCAGAAACAGGCCGTTGATCGCGATCAGGGTTGCCATCCAGTCGGTGATCAGCGCAAGGCACAGAACGGCAAGGGCAGCCGGCAACAGGATCTTTTGCATGCGGCTCAGGACCCGTATTGCACTGAAATCCGGCTCATTATGCGGCAGGGCATACATGAATTCCTTCGCCTTCCGGGTAAGCTGAAGCATTTTTCTCTGCGGATATTCCACCGTTATCCCCCTCTCTTCCGGGCGGTCGCTCAAATTCGGGAACAAACCGGATTCAAAAAGGCTAATTCTTTCTCAAGACGTAACTTGAAAAAGAATTAATAAAACGACAAAAGACGAAAGACATACGGCAAACGACTCCACTTTCGTACATCGTTAATTTGTTGACGATGTGCGGCGACTTAAGCGGCATGTATCGGGACGCCCAGAATATGCCACAAATTGAGGGATCTGTCAAACGAACCGGCGACAGATCCCCCCGGCACACCGGCTTCCGGTCCGTTCCCCGGCGGACCATCACCAGCCAGCATATTTCATAAACCATAAACAATAGTTAAGATAAACGATCCAACAACAGTATGATGGGTCGCCTTCTTCAGGGCTTCAGATTCTACAGTGTGTATCTGCGACGGACAAGCGGCGGTTGACCTGCCTGCTGCAGGCGGGCCCTGCGGGCGCGTCAAACATGGCGGATTCGCCGCAATAACCGTCGGGAGAAAAACAAATTACCGAATTTGCACAAAAGATATTGCCCACACGGACAATGAATCGGTGAGCGTTGCTCTTTAAGCGCCTGCCACAATCGTGTATAATGGTAAGTTCTCAGTGAGCCACGTCACCAATGAATGGAAATTGGTCACACATCCGTGAGGAACAACAGCAATGATTGGCATTGTCGGCGGGATGGGCCCCTATGCCGGTATCGATCTGCATACCGCCATACTGAACAATTCCGGCGCCACGAAAGACCAGGATCATCTTAAGATTCTCCACGTCAACGCGGCATCGGAAATACCCGACAGGACCGGCTTCCTGCTGGGAAATAATGTGGAGAATCCGTCGGCGGCCATAATCAGGCAGATCGAACTGCTGATCAACGCCGGTGCGGACACGATCGGTATCCCCTGCAATACGGCCCATGCTCCCGAAATATTCGATCCCATCGTACAATATTTTTCCCGGTTGGGTCCCGGTTATGTGCTGGTGAACATGCTGGAAGAGATATTAAGCCACCTGGACGGACGGAAAGTGGGCAGGGCCGGATTGGTGGCCACACTCGGGACTTACAGATCGGATTTGTACCGGAAGTACGGGAGCGGTTACGGTGTCGACATTGTTTATCCCGAAGACCGTTTGCAGAGATTGAGCCATGACTGCATTTATAACGAAACCGGCGGAATCAAAAAGCTCGGATATTTATCGGATCCGTGTGCAGCGCAATACGACGTAATTTTCGGCTCCTACCGCAGCCGGAATATCGATACGATCATACTGGGATGTACCGAGATATCGATGGTTTTCCCCGAAAAGTATAAGGGGATGCGCATGATCAGATCGACCGATATACTGGCAAAGGCGCTGATACGCGAGGCCCGGCGGGGCAATGGAATCTGAAACAGCGCGGCGTTCCCTGTGGACTACGGCAATAAAAAAACTGACCCCCCATGCATTTGAGCTGCACGGAGGATCAGTTGCAGTCCAGTAAGGCTTCTGATTCTTTTCCACAAGTTCCTGGAAAAGGCTTAAAGGGGGGGCTGCTTGCCCCCCCCCGACACCGGTCCCGTTAATAGTCTGGCATCTCCTCCTGCCCGCCCTTATCACCGTCTTTCTCGGGCAGATCGCCGACGATCGCATCGGTGCTGAGCAGCACGGATGCGACGCTGACTCCGTTTTCGAGCGCCGTGCGCACCACTTTGGTGGGGTCCACAACGCCCCGCTTTATCAGGTCGCAGTATTCATCCTCGGCCGCATCATAGCCATATGCACCGTCTTTTTCCATGACACGTTCGAGCACGATGGCGCCCTGCTGTCCCGCATTTTCAGCGATCTGGGTGATCGGGCGTTTCAGTGCCCGTCGCAGGATATCGGCGCCGATAGCTTCGTCGCCGGAGAGATCCAGCTTATCCAGGACTTTCGAAGCCCTGAGCAAAGCGACTCCGCCGCCGGGCAGGATGCCCTCTTCCACCGCGGCCCGGGTGGCGTGTACCGCATCTTCGATGCGATGCTGTTTCTCGTTCATCTCCACTTCCGTCGCGGCGCCGACGTTGATCTGCGCCACTCCGCCGGCCAGCTTGGCAAGGCGCTCCTCCAGCTTCTCTCTGTCGTAATCGCTGGTGGTATCGTCGATTTCCCTCTTTATCTGTTCGATACGGCCTTTGATATCGCTTTCGGAACCGGCGCCTTCAATGACGGTTGTATTGTCTTTATCGATCGTGACCTTCTTCGCCCGGCCCAGATGGCTGATTTCAAGGTTTTTCAGCTCCATGCCGAGTTCGGAAGTGACGACCGTGCCGCCGGTGAGGCATGCCATATCCTGCAGCATCGCCTTGCGCCGGTCGCCGAAACCGGGCGCCTTGACCGCCGCGCACAGCAGCGTGCCGCGGAGCTTGTTGACCACCAGTGTGGCCAGGGCTTCGCCTTCCACGTCTTCGGCTATGATGAGCAGCGGCTTGTTCGAACGCGCAATCTCTTCCAGCAACGGCAGAATATCCTGGGCGGAGGAGACTTTTTCTTCCGCCAGAAGTATGTAGGCATCTTCCAGCTCCACCTCCATGCTCTGCCTGTCGGTCACAAAATAAGGGCTCAGGTAACCGCGGTCGAACTGCATACCCTCGACGAGCTCGACCTCGGTCTCTCTTCCGCTGCCCTCTTCGACGGTGATCACTCCGTCTTTGCCGACTTTGTCCATGGCCTCGGCGATCTGTTCGCCGATCTCGCGGTCGTTATTGGAAGCGATCGTGCCGACGAAAACGATATCTTCTTTTCCTTTGACGGGCCGGCTGATCTTCTTGAGTTCCCCGGCAACGGCACTGGCGCCTTTTCCCACGCCCCTGCGCAACGCCATACCATCGGCGCCGGCGGCCAGGTTTTTCAGGGCCTCTTCGAAAATTGCTTCGGCCAGAAGCGTGGCCGTCGTCGTGCCGTCGCCGGCAACGTCACTGGTTTTTGACGCGGCCTGCTTGACCATCTCGGCGCCCATATTCTCGAAATTGTCCTCCAGCTCGACCTCTTTGGCAACGGCCACGCCGTCTTTTGTCACGGTCGGCGCACCGAAGCTTTTCTCGATAACCACATTTTTCCCCCGTGGCCCGAGGGTGCATTTGACCGCGCGTGCGAGCTTGTTCACACCCCGCCGGACCGCCTCACGGGCTTCAATCTGATACGCTATCCTTTTTGCTGCCATCGTTGACCTCCGTATGGTTTCAAACTGCCGTGTTCTAATACCTGTTTATTGTCCCTCGACTGCCAGAATATCGTCTTCGGGCATCAGTAAATACTCCTCACCGTCCACAGTAACCTCCGTACCGGCGAAAGAAGAGAAGATGATCGTATCTCCTTTCTTCACCTGGAAACCGGCCCGCTCGCCGGACTCCAGCTGTTTCCCTTCTCCCACCGCCATAACCTTCCCTTTTTTCGGCTTTTCTTTCGCAGTATCGGGAAGCACTATACCGCCTTCCGTGGTTTCTTCGGCCTCAAGGCGTTTGACAAGGACTCTGTCTCCAAGCGGTTTGATACCAGCCATGACTCAATCTCCTCAAAAAGATGGTTGTGAAAAGTTCATTCAATACAGGAACAACACCTGCCGGAGGAATAACAAGCAAAACAGATGCCAAATATCTCCTTTTGATGAAAAATTCATTTTTGCCCGGGCGGCCGGCAGGGATCTGGTGTCCGGCCACCGTGCCAACGTGCCATACGGGTTGTGAGGAATGCACGCCCGCCGGCTCAGCAGGAACAGTTCCGGCTGCGGCCGGGTCCGGCCCGCTGTCATATTGGCAACGTCCATCCGCCCCGGCCACGACGCAACTGTCAAACTGGCAGCGTCCGGAGCATCGCCGGCGGCCCCGGACGCCGGGCAACATCAACAATACCGTTATCGTTTCACCCCAGCGATTCCAGCATCTCCGGCGTGGGGGCGTTGGGAATCTCGGCAACTCTCCGGCCGTTATATTCGAAGATCTCGCGGTCATCGTCGGTGATCTCTCCGATGACGGCTGCATCGGGGGCCGCCCGGAGCACATCTTCGGCATGTTCGGGGGGTGTCTGGACGATATAGCGGGCCTGCGTTTCACAGATCAGCGCTTCCTCGGGCGTGATCTCTTCTTTGCACGGAACGGCTCCGAGATCGACCCGTGCGCCGAAACCGCCGTAACGGGCCGACTCGCAGACGGCCGCCCCCACCCCTGCGGCGCCCATGTCGGAACATGCCCGCACGAAACCGGTGCGGAAGGCGGAAAGCGCCTTCTCCATCACGCTGCGCTCTTCCTCAAACAGTGCAACCGCCGGGCGCATCTCCTCTGCCAGGCCCGCCCGGTACAGCGTGTCGTTGCCGTCCCGTCCGGTCCTGCCGATCAGAATGATCTTGTCGCCGGGCGCCTTTGCCGGCTTGGTCAGCGGCTGATCGACCACCATTTTCCCTATGACAGCGACAACGACCGCCGGGACGATATCGGAGAAGGAGGTGGAGAACCCGCCTCCGACGATAAACACCTCCAGCGCTTCGGCCATGTCCTTGATACCCTTAACCATCAGGTCCAGGCGCTCCTTGCTGGTCATCACTGTGCATCCTCCGCAGGAGCATCGGCCGTTGAATCCGCAGGGGCCGACGATCACCTCCTGATCCAGGGGGCGCGTGCCGACAAAATCCAGCAGAAAGATCGGCCGCGCGCCCATCGCTACAACATCGCGCATCGCCCCGCCCGCACCGGTGGCGGCCGCATCGTAAGGACGCGGCACGCAGGGCGAGCAGTGGCTTTCCATCTTCGCCGCGATCAGCCCTTCATCCCCCGGAATGCGGCACACGGCGGCGTCGTCGTCGGCGTCGGGACCGACCGGCAGGGCGCCGGGCCACTTCTGCTCGATCCGGCTGTTCAGTTCTTTCAAAGCACCGAAATCGATCGCCTTGTCGATGTTGTGATGCAGGTGTACGAACAACGCATGAATCAACGCCTTTTCAACCTGGTTCATCCTTTATTTCTCCATGATGGTTTCAACTTCGATTAATCGACCCGCACAGATGTACGAACTTTCTGCAGTTGATCATCTTCATCAGCAGGGTTTATCAGGGTTTGGCCGTGGTTCCTTCCCCCACGTGTTCTCCACATGCCCTTGGTGAACATTTGCCGGAACGTTCCGATCAAACCGACCCCGCGTATCCGGTCCGCCGGCCTGCAAACTGCTGATCAATTTTACCACAACAAAAAAAAGTTTCAAGGGACGGCGGTGGTTGCCCGCCGGAAGGGTGGAGGCGGGAGGCTGCGCTCAGGCGCCGGTTGACACGGCTCCGATCCCAGGGGCCTGGCCGAAAAGTTTAAAGATTGCGATTGGCAACGGCTTGCAGTCGTCTTCTTCTTGAGCCCGCGAAACGGGCGAAACATTTTTAGCTTGAAGCGGCCTTTCAGGCCTTTCCGGCCACGCTGCTAACGTAAACCGGCAACAATCATTTGACAGGTGCGCTGAAAGATGATGAAATATCGGAATATGATTTCGCTTCTTCGCACACGGCACTGTCCGGCGCACCGGTTATCACACAACTGGCGGGAAAGTAAAAATGCCACATCTTACGTTTGAGCAGATAAAGGGTAAGTTTGATGATTACGTCATAGGGAACTACGCCAGAAACCAGGTGGCTTTCGTCCATGGCGAGGGCTCGCACATCTGGGACAGTGCCGGGAACCGCTATATTGACCTGATGCCGGGCTGGGGCACGACGACCATCGGTCATTGCCATCCGCACGTGGTCTCGGCCATCCAGAGGCAGGCAGGCTTCCTCATCCACATCGACAACTCATTTTATAACATACCGCAGGGCGTTCTGGCCGAGCATCTGAGCACGCGTTCATTCGGCGGGAAGTGTTTTTTCTGCAATTCCGGGGCCGAAGCGATCGAAGCTTCTCTCAAGCTGGCGCGCCTCTGGGGCCGGAGGCAGGGGCGCAGCGAAATCGTCACGATGGGAGGATCGTTTCACGGGCGCACCTTCGGCGCGATCTCGGCGACGGGCCAGGAGAAGTACCACCGCGGCTACCTCCCGCTGCTGCCGGGTATCAGCCACGTCCCGTTCAACGATCCAGGCGCGCTGGAGGACGCCGTCGGCCCGAAGACCTGCGCGGTGCTGATGGAAGTCATTCAGGGCGAGGGTGGCATCAATATCGCCGAACCCGCATATCTGAAGGCGGTCAGAGAACTGTGCGACGAACGGGGCGCGCTGCTGATACTGGACGAGGTTCAGACCGGAATGGGCCGCACGGGCCGCTGGTTCGGTTATCAGCACTACGGCGTCGAACCCGATATCATGGCGCTGGCAAAGGCGCTCGGCGGCGGAGTTCCCATCGGCGCGATCACGGCCAGGCCGGAAGTGGCGGAGTTCCTGGCCCCCGGCACCCATGCGGCCACATTCGGCGGCAACCCCCTGGCCTGTTCGGCCGCGATCGCCGTCTTTGAAGTGATCGAACGCGAAGGCCTGATCGAAGCCGGACTGGCCCTGTCCAAAACGATCTTCGAACGCCTGGAGGCTATGGCCGGTGAATACGATGTGATCCGCCAGATCCGGGGCCGGGGGCTCATGATCGGAATTGAACTCGAGCGCAACGGCCAGGAGGTGTTCGAGCACTGCCTGCGGAACAGACTCCGGGTGAATTGCACGCAGGAGCGGGTGGTCAGGATGCTGCCGGCCATGAATACCCCGCCTGAACTGGTCAAAGACGGCCTCGACGTGCTGGAGGACGCCATCGAAAAAGCACAGCGGGGGGTCTTCTGAAATGACTGCAGCAAAAGGTATGACGGAACATTTTGTTTCTCTGCTTGACTGGGATTCCGACCGTATCGCAAGGCTACTGCGCCTCGGGCACAAGATGAAAGAGGACGCCGGAAGGGGGTGCCTGGAACGCGAGCTGGAACGCAAGACGCTTGCACTGATCTTTGAAAAAAGCTCGATGCGCACGCGGGTCTCTTTTGAGACGGCGATGACGCAGCTCGGCGGGGCCTCAATTTATCTGTCGAAGAACGACATCAACCTCGGCGAGCGCGAACCGGTGAAGGACGGGGCGCGCGTGCTCTCCCGTTATGTCGATGCGGTGGCCGCACGGGTCTTTGAGCACCGGACAATCGAGGTGCTGGCCGCACATTCGACCGTACCGGTTATCAATGCGTTGAGCGATCGGTTCCATCCCTGCCAGGCACTTGCGGACATGATGACGATACAGGAAAGATTCGGGGATTCCCGCCCCGTCGTCGCATACGTCGGGGATGCAAATAACGTCGCGCGGTCCCTGGCGGTCATCTGCGCCAAACTCGGCCTTCCGTTCCGCATCGGAGCCCCGGCCGATTACAGCTTCACGGGGGAATTCCTCGACCAACTCTCCGACGCAGCGGGGCAAGAAGGCCCCGGCGCCGAATGTTTCGTATCGCCCCAGGAAGCGGCCGAGGGCGCCGATGTGCTTTACACCGACACGTGGGTCAGCATGGGGCAGGAAGAGGAGGTGGAGCGGCGCAAGAGCATCTTCACGCCGTACCGGATCGACGCCGCCCTGCAGTCCGTTGCATCGCAGCGGCACATTGTCATGCACTGCCTGCCCGCATACCGGGGCGAGGAGATCACCGACGACGCCATAGAAGGCCCGCACTCGGCGGTGTTCGACCAGGCAGAGAACCGGCTCCACGCACAGCGGGCCCTGCTGCGGGAGCTGGTGAAATGATGAGCGACCGGCTCGGTTGGGGATTATCCCGCATATTTCATAAACCAAAGAAATAATTAATATTGGATTGTGGCGTCGTTGTCATGCGTGGCTTTGGCTTTTGAATTTCCGGAACCTCACATAATAACAGATTGAATAACAACGCGTTAAAAGCTTCACCAATTCGTTGGTAAATTTTGTTCATTGAGCGTCTGCCATGGAAAAACCCCTGCGACTCAGAAGGTATCTCGTTCATTTCAGCAGCCATAATCTGCCCCAGATATTCACCGATGTACTGGTAATCGGGAGCGGGATTGCGGGACTGAGTGCAGCTCTGGAGGCCGCGGACAGCGCTTCGGTCCTGCTTGTGACCAAGAAAGGGCCGAACGACAGCTGCACCAATGATGCGCAGGGGGGCATTGCTGCGGCCATAGGGCGGGGCGATTCCCCACAAGCGCATTATGAAGACACCTTTGCAGCTGGTTGCGGCATTTGCGACAGCGAAGCGGTGCGCATATTGACCGAAGAGGCGGGCGAGCAGGTGGAGAAACTGATGGAGCTCGGCGTCGGATTCGACAGGGATGAAGGGAGCCTCTCTTTAACCAGGGAAGGCGGCCACGGCCGCGCCCGCATACTGCACGCCAACGGCGACGCGACCGGCGGCGCCATCCAGAGGGCGCTCGTACAACGGGCGCGGGAACATGATAACATCGCTGTTCACCAGCACTCCTTCGCCATCGACCTGCTGACACTGGATGGGACCTGTTACGGAGTGCTGCTATGGTCCGAACAACAGGGGCTTATGATGGTGCGGTCCAAGCAGACCATCCTGGCATCAGGCGGTTGTGGAAGAATTTACCGGGAGACCACCAACCCGGCTGTGGCCACCGGCGACGGCATCGCGATGGCCTTCCGGGCGGGGGCGCGGCTGCAGGATCTGGAGTTTTTCCAGTTCCATCCCACATCCCTCTATGTCGCCGGCGCGGCCAGAGCGCTTATCAGCGAATCACTCCGTGGCGAAGGCGCGGTGCTGATTAACAGGAAAGGCGAACGCTTCATGACGAACTACCACCCTGACGGGGAACTGGCCCCCCGCGACATGGTCAGCAGAGGCATCGTGCAGGAGATGAAGAAAAGCGACGACACATACGTTATGCTCGATGCCACGGCCCTGCCCAGGTCCTACCTCGAGAGCCGTTTCCCCACCATCACCAGGCTATGCGATGAGTTCGAGATCGACGTCTCCGGCGAACCGATCCCGGTCCACCCCGCGGCGCATTACCACGTCGGCGGAGTGAGAACCGCTCTGAACGGACGCACCTCCATAGCGAACCTGCTCGCATGCGGAGAGGTGGCCTGCACGGGGGTTCATGGTGCGAACAGGCTCGGCAGCAACTCGCTTCTGGAAAGCGTCGTCTTCGGGAGGAGGGCCGGCGCCGAAGCCGCTCATGCATGCGCGGGAATGGAGGACTCGCCGCCGCTCCACTCCATCCAGGGACTCCCGCAGGAACCGGCCTACGGCAACCTGAACCTGACCGACGTGGAAAACTCGCTCCGAAGCCTGATGTGGCGCAATGTGGGGATCGAACGCAAAGGTGATATCCTGGATGAGTCACTGGATATGATCACGTTCTGGTGCAGGTATGTTATGGACAAAGAGTTCAACAATCCCGGCGGATGGCAGCTGCAAAACATGCTGGCGGTCGGCCGTCTCATCACCATGTCGGCAAGACAGCGCGAAGAATCACGGGGCGTGCATTTCCGCACGGATTTCCCGGAACCCCGCGATGAATGGAAACGCCATGTCGTCATGTCGCAGTCGGGAGAAGAATGGCTGTAGCCCGCATATTCCATAAACCAAAGGCAAGAGTTAATATAAAGGATTTAACAACAGTGTGACGGGTCGCTTTCTGCCACATCTGCACCGCGGAGAACGCGTGAAATAACCGGAGCAGTCCCAACAATTGATATTTGTCCGCACTGCACCGTCACCGCTCCCCGGATCCGTCCCTCCGGCGTGGTTTGACGGGATCGTAGCCGCCCCGGCAGAGAGGATTGCAACGGCATATTCGCCACAGTCCCAGAGCGAGCCCCACCAGAGGCCCTCTCCTGTGCAGCGCTTCCAGCATGTATTGACTGCATGTCGGAGTGAACCGGCATGTGCGCGGCAAAAGCGGCGATATCAGGATCTGGTATGCCCGCACAGGCACGATCAGGCAGATGGTTGCGGCCCTTTCCAGGCCCTTTCCCAAGGACCCTGCCGCCGCACAGATGCGGTGACGGACGCCGGAACTGCCCTTGCCGCAGCCAGATCTGATTCGCTGATCCATTGTCGGGCCTTTCGTTGCCGCACATCCTTAACGAATGCACGTTTTACTGAAAAACAAAGCCGCATGCCGTTCGCCGTTGATTTTCATTCTTTTTCAAGCTCCGTCCTGAATACAGAATAAGCAACCCGATGAATCCGGTCCGGATAATCGGTTTGACGACGGCCCGGGCAGTGTATGTTTTGAACGCAGTACATCCGAGCATAAATGATCCGGCCATTTTTGGCAAGTACGTACTTTGTGAAAACGACCGGTTTCGGTTAAAATGGGGATTCGGCAGAACGAAGATGGGTATCGAGTAACGGCGTTGAGATGGGAGCAGAACAATGAGCACTCATGACAATAAAAGCATCGAGTTGGGATGGCCCGCGCGATACCAGATCAGGAAAGAACTGAAAAAAGGGGCCCTGGGACGCCTTTTTCTCGCTTATGACCAGGAGCTGGAGAAAGACGTCCTGATCAAAATAGCATCGCCCTGGGTCAGTGAAGACAGGGCCTTCAAAGCATATGTGTATGACCGCTGGGCCGAGAAGGAAACGCTGTTCGAGCATCCCAACATCGCCAACATCATCGAAGTGGGCAAACGTACGGGGTGCTATTTCCTGGTGGCGGAATGTCCCGGAGACTATACACTCGCGGACGAACTGAAAAACGCTCCGCTCGAGCCCGAGAGAGCTATCACGTTGATGCACCAGGTAT